>JAGTVA010000150.1 GCA_018224445.1 Saprospiraceae bacterium | reverse complement strand
TCCAAATATTGAAAGTTTCGTCTATCACGGCTTGAATATTCAATTTATACGGAGCAGTTGTGTTATGGAAATCCCCTTTCTACTCCACCAGAGGTTGCCCCTAATCCTCAATACTATGTTAAGCCAAAGTTATCTCATTCTGAGGTTTTTTCATAGAGGTGGGAAAAGAATAAATTAAAGTCCTGTCGGAAAGCCTGAGATCCTCAGTGGAAATTTATGGATAAAAAAACTAACTTAGTGCCCTTATTTCAATTATATAAGGATTAAAAATTTAATTTTAATGATCTCAAACTGCAGTTTATTTTTCAGGTTGTTCTGCGTAGCGGTGACTCTCGTCCTATTCCCCTTTATCGTTCGCGCAGAAGTGCCGTCGGATACCACTGTACATAACCACCGACTGAGTTTGGACTTTAAATCCCTTTCTTTTTTCAAAAACAACGAGTACTCCAACCCATTTACCAGGGGTTTTACCGGAATCGGGTATTATGTCCAAACCGGGCCCCGACTCGAACTCAGTGAGAGAACTTCAGTAATGGCCGGAATGCATGTATTGCATTTTTCAGGAAGGGAAAAATACAGTGAGGTAATCCCGCTGTTTACCCTGGAGTATCAACTCCACAGAGACTGGACCTTAATCATGGGAAGCATCAGAGGTTCCATCGCACACAAGCTCACAGAACCCCTGTTCCGGTACGATAGGTACTATCAGAAACCCGTAGAATACGGCCTCCAGTTTTTGCTGGATAAAGAATGGATTCAGTCAGATATTTGGCTGAACTGGACGGAATTTATCACCGAGGGGGATCCCTTTCAGGAGGAATTCTATGTGGGAAAAGTCACCCGGTTTCAGTTGTGGGCGAGCGAAAACATATCGATTTCGATTCCCTTTGAATTGCTCATTTTTCACAAGGGCGGCCAAATAGATACATCGGACGATCCCACCATAAGCAGCTACAATATTTCCGCCGGAGTGAGCACTACCTATGCCTTTAATGAAAGATGGGCCTTGTCCTTTGTTCCGAGGTATTACCGGTTCATCGGCGACGAAAGGGTACAAACTTACGATCGCGGCCATGCGTACTACCTGAAATTAAAACTCTCTCATGAACGGTGGAATTTTATGGTGGGATACTGGGCTGCCGATCAATTTAATGCTCCGGGAGGGGAACATTTGTTTCTCTCCGTTTCTGAAAAACCGACACCTTTTTCTCAAAAAAAGAGGGAGTTGATCACCGGAAAAATGAACTACCAGACCAATATTTACAAAGGGGTGGAATTGAGTACAGGTACCGAAGTCTATTACGACCCGATGATTAAAAGTTTGGATTTTTCATTCAGATTGATGATCGTTATCGATCAAAATTTTTTTATTACTCGATTGAAAGGGGATCGCCTTGAGTAATTTTCAAAAAAATGAATACGGATATGTCATATCTAAAAAAAAACTTACTTTGTGGCGGGTTCGGGATTCGACCCTGCGATTTGCGGTAAATGACCGCCATGTTTAACCCGAATTCTTCAATAATTAATCATTCAAAAAAACTTTGCACGATGAAAACCTTACCGATATTTTTATTTGTCTTGTTATTTGCCTTTGGAGAAAATGTCAATGCACAGGATTTTTTAGAGGGATCTTCCTCCTTTTCAAAACGTAAAGACGCCCATATCACTTTAAAAAATGGGACCGAGATTACCGGAAAGGTAGATAAGCCGAAATTCAAAAAAAGACTTATCGAAAGGATTCGCGTTACTACTGCGGACGGAGACAAACGAGTCCTCCAGGCAGAGGATATAGACTTCATGTATGTACCGCCAAGTGGATTGGATAAATTGGGGCGTGGACTGGATAAGTTCTACACGGTCTCAAAATGGGATAGGGACAGTGGAATAAATGAAGAGTACATAAAGGAGGGTTATGTGTATTATGAATCCTCTGAATTTGTGATTGGAAGAAAGACTGTGCCTGTTTTGGCACAATTGATCAATCCGGGTTATTCCAATGAAATCAGAGTATATCACGACCCTCTTGCTAAGGAGTCGGCTGGAGTTTCTGCAGGTGGGTTTCAATTGACAGGGGGAGATGCCAAATCGTACTACATTAAGATAGGCAATGAACCGGCGTATCGCTTTCAAAGAAAGGACTATCGCAATGCAGATAAAGAACTCTATCACAATTGCAAAGGACTTTTGGACCACTTTGAAGGGAATCTTCGTTGGCCTGATTTTTCAAAACATCTGTATTACTACTCGACGGAATGTGTGGATTAGGAATTCCATCTTTCATTTGCACAATATTGGGAATAGAAGCAGATATTTTTCAATTATGCCCAGATTTGTTTTTTGTAAAAAGGCTAACCCATCAAAACTGGAAGTAAATAAATTGCTCTCCGCTTCCCTGCGCGATAACCAGTAAAAACATCATAATGGCCCAAACTGTCGCGAACAACCAGGTGGGAAGTGATTGTGCTACCATTTTAACCGTTCGCTTCCGCATATACCAGTGGGTAAAAAACAATATGGTGGTGATGGTAAACACCTTCAGCAGATCGAAATAACCGAGTACCAACTGCCCGTCCGGATTTAAAAAAAGCATGGACTCAATCATGTGCCGTGCGGTACTGAAATCTCCGGCTCGAAAAAATACCCAGGTAAAGTTGACACAGGTGAAGGTTAAAAATGCGAAAAATATGACGTTGATGGAATTGATTTTTATTTTGACCCTGTGTTTCAGCGCTTTCTCAACTACCAGATAAATACCGTGTAACAGTCCCCAGACCACAAAGGTCCAGGCCGCCCCGTGCCACAAACCACCCAGCAACATGGTGAGCATGAGGGCCACATACATTCTCCTGATTCCGTGCCGGTTTCCACCGAGGGGAATGTATAAATAATCGCGCAACCAGGTGGACAGGGAAATGTGCCACCGTCGCCAAAAGTCTGAAAACCCAATGGCCCCATAGGGATAAAGGAAGTTGTGAGGTAGAATAATCCCGAGCATCAAAGCGATGCCTATGGCACAGGTGGAGTACCCGGCGAAATCAAAGAAGATTTGCCCTGAAAAAGCCAGTGTTCCCGCCCAGGCGTCCCAAAAATTCAATGCAGCAGTGGAATTAAAAATCGTATCTGAGGTGTCGGCAAGCAGGGTATCCGCCATTATCACTTTTTGAAAAAGGCCCAGTGTCAATAAAAACATTCCCCATATAAATTGATGGACTGTCGCCCTTTTCAGGACATAAAATTGAGAAATCAACTCTTTAGCCCTCACGATTGGCCCGGCCACCAATTGTGGGAAAAAAGTGACATACAGTGCAAAGTCCAAAAAGGATCTAGCGGGCTTAATTTTTTTATAGTATATATCCAGGGTGTACGACATCGTCTGAAAAGTGTAAAAGGAAATTCCCATGGGGAGAATTATATCAATGGGACGAGCTTCAAAATCCCATCCAATACTGTTTGCCAATAGGGTAAAATTTTGAAGAAGAAAATCCCCGTATTTAAAAAAGCCCAAAAAACCCAGGTTTACCACCAAACTCAAAATCAACCAGCCGTTTCTCTTTCTCTTGTCCTCAGTAACGGCCAATTTGTTGCCCACTGTCCAATCCACCACCGTAGAAATCCACAACAGTAAAATCAAAGGAGGATTCCACAACCCATAGAATACATAACTGGCGACCAGCAGCATCCCCTTTTTAAATTTCCACCGGAATATCGGCGCGTAATACAATATCAGCACCACGACAAAGAAAAGCAGAAAACCGAGTGAATTAAATAGCATGGGATTAGTTGTTGAGGGTCGGTAAATTCTGATCAGCTATCATAATATTCACCAGTTCTTTGGTAAATAAATCTGCATCCGGACCGGACAAGTGGGACCATTCAGGTAAGTCAAAACCGGTGAGTACTTTGTAATCGCTGTAATGATAGGCCGTGGCACCGGTTTGTTGGACCAGTTCATCCCAAAAGTCTTCTCTGGGAAAATTTTGAGTTTCCAGTTCCAATAAAAATCCGTCCGCAGGACATCGCACCAAAATAAGATTACCGCCTCTATTCATGAACTTTTCGGCATCTTTGGCAAAAAAGGAAATGGTACCTTCTTTGTCGGGTGGGGGCCGGTCTCCGGAGACGAAAAATTTCCAAACTTTTTTGATGGAATTGGCAAAAGTGGTGTCGATTACTACTTTGTCCTTCATTCTAACGTTTCGGTCCAATTCAATTTCACTAAATCTGTAAAAAGGAGGCATGGTGGGGCCTTCTGTGCGTTCTCCAATTTGAATACGGTCGATGAAATTCTTCAGATTGAGGTCATCTACCCAATTTTCTTCATCGTTGGCGAGAAAGGCAAAAGTATTTAGAAGGGGAACCCATAAGGCGTAGTTTAATCGCTGGGCGTATGTTCTTTCGCGATAAAAATCTACCCTTTTCTGAGCCCTGTTCCAAGGGGGAGCTTTAGGATAGGTAGTGGAGAAAAACAAACCCGGAGTGACTCCCACTATCGCGGTACCAGAGAAATCAGTTTGGTTTACCAAATCGCTGAAAATCGGCAGAGGCGTGCTCCCCGGTGAGGCCAACTGAATCGGCCTGATCCCCGTGTATTCCTCCCATACGTCTAACTGAAGATCAAAAAGTGCTCTTGAGGAACCCACGATCACTACCTCATTTTTCCCCGCATCTTCCACTTTAGCGCGGGTTTTGGCCCACAAATACTTGTCGTCGTCCAATTCAGGGTAGTAGCCCTGTGCACGCCAGTGGACTTCCCATCCGGCAATACTGAGTAAAGATAAAATCACCGCGATTACCAACGATCTCTTCAGACTCATCTAAGGAAAATTTAATGCCAATTAAAGTTTCATAGGTAAAGAGCTCCCTATTTACATATATTAAACCATTTTATTTGTCAGTGTCAAAATTAATAAATTAATTGTAAAATCATAACGAAGATAGGATGGGATTTTAAAGAATCAATGGAAATTTTACGCATTGAGATATACTTTTGACGCATAAGTACATGACAAAAAATTTACTTGCTGTTCAATTGTAGTTGATTTTCAGCTATTCAAAGCAAATTTTAACCCGCATTATTCATGGGGGTTTCGTCATGAAAGGCTTTAGGCCAAAAGAAATGGGAGCTTGAGAAGATTTTTTCCCGCAAGCGTAGCCTCAGCTACTGAGAGGACAGAAAATCAAGTAAGTGCCCATTTATGAAGGCATATAGACTTGTAATAGGAGCCTTCATGAATAATGCGGGTTAAGAGGCAATTTTTACCTAATTCCTTTCCGGCCCTTTCAAAGCCTGGATTGCCCACTGGAATCGACTATTTTGCTACGCGGAGGGATAGCTCCTGCAATCCCTTTGGGTCGTGATAAACCCGGGGGAATTCACTTCGTGAAAGGCTTGGCCTTATTCCACTGGGTAAACTCCCTTTGTGTCTTATGCGCCTTGGCGAGAAACTAAAAAAGACTAATCTTGAATTAAAAGTTAAATTCAATTTTGACATTTCCTCTTTCCTGGAATCAGGCGGTTTGGTATAATATACACTGCTAATCAACTCCTCTCAGATACTAACCTTACAAAACTAAAAAAAATGTCATGTACTCAGTTTTGGCGCATAAGATATCTCTCAGGTCGGGTAGGTCTACCTGTTATTTTGTGCTTTCCTTAACCGGAGAATTAATTATTGAAAAGAACTCCGATTATCATGGAAATTCCACTAATCACCAGAATGACCAAAACCCAAATTCTGAATGCTTTACTGCTCATACTACTCAAGTATGCTTTGCCGATAAAGTTGCCGATTATGGCCCCTACCCCCAGACTAAGTGCGTATACCCATATTAACAGAGACATACTTCCAAACACCGAATAACTGCCAATTTGCACCAATCCCATCAAAAAAGAGTTGGCGGTTTTGGTGCCGATCATTGCCTCTTTATCAATGCCTGCATTCAGGTAAAATGGATTGAGAACGGGCCCCATTGCCCCGATAAGGGTAGATAGAAAAGAAACCCCAAAACCCAGCGGAACAAAATACCTCAAAGACATGTGAAAGCTTCTTTTCTTTTTGCCAAATCGGTACTGAAATACCGTGCTTATTAAAAAGATACCCACCACCAACTGTAGCCACTCAACACGAGCACCTGAAAAAATCCAGGCCCCTAAAACAGCACCTAATACAGAGCTGGGTACGTAGTATGCCACCACCTTCCAACGGATGTTTTTCCAATATAAATATAGCCGGGAAGGCCGACTGATCAAGGTGCCAGCATTGAGTACCTGGGGAGTGGAGCCCACCCCAATGAGAAAGTTGGATGCCGGCAACATCACCAGCGCCCCTCCACCTCCACCCAGTGTGGAGATAATAAAAGCTGCGATACCCAACAGAAAAAGCCAAAGGCAATTCCAGTCCAACAGGGCCAAAAACTCCATTTTTCAAAAATCTAAACTAATTGTAACTTATGGCCGGGTAAAGGTATTGAAAACCTGCTTTATTTTTACCAAGTTTTAGCGGAACAATTTCACGGTTCCTGTAGAGTTAAAAACCTCTCCGTTGTCGATTTCAATTTCGATAAAGTAGAGGTAAACTCCCGGATCCATTTTTCTCCCCCTCATGGTACCGTCCCACCCCCATTCGGGATTCCTGCTTTCATACAGGGCTTGTCCCCACCGGTCGTATATTTTGAGTTCATAATGGGTTATACTCTCCTGAAACAGGATGTAGGGTCTGAAAATTTGATTCACTCCTGAGGGCTTGAAGGCATTGGGTATATAAACTTTAATTTCTTTGGTCAAGCAGACGGTATTGGAAATGCACGAAAAGCTCTCCACTTCTCCATTGGGTAGGGTGAGCTGACCACTTGAAATCAGGGTGTAGCATATTCTCCCCTCGGCCGGATCGTCAATAGTTGTGGGGTCTTCGTATAGAGATTCTTCAAATCCTGTGACGTTTACAGACTGCAGTCGACCGTCCAGTAATTGACTTTCTAATACCTGATCGGTATTGAAACTACCCTCGGGAAAAGTGTACTCCCATTCCAGCAGGTTGGTGGTTTCATCTAAAGTCTGCCCACTGAGGTGAAGTGGATTGACCACATTACTCATTCTCGTAATGCCGCAGATATCGGTAGTTCTGAGCGCAATTTCAACCGGCATTTGAATATCTGTCGGAAGATTGAAGCTCAATTCGTTTACATCCGTTAAACTACCCTGAATATCCTCACTTACCAGCGGCCTGAAATCCAATACTCCTTTTTGTCTAATTAACACTTGGTAGGATTCCATTTCAGCCGTTTCATTCCAGTACCAACGCATATTCAATTGTCTAATGCTCTCCTCATAACAATAGTCAAAAATCACCAGATCTCTCACCGGTTCGACTATGTCGGAATCAATGCAAATAGTGTTGGATTTGGAGGAGGCTCCCAGTGAGGTGTTTTCTGCAGTAATGTAAAAACAGATGTCTTCATCTTTAATCAGTTCATTGTAGTCAATTGAAAAAACATCGGAAGCGGCGGTATCAACCGGAACGAATTCTCCTTCAATTTCCGCCCAAAGTATGTGGTAAGAAATTCCGCCCGGCCAATTGCGGTATTCGTTGTACTCAATTGTTATGCGCTGTTGACAGGGTTGAAGATTGTAATCAATCAAAAGAGTGTTGTGCGGTTCGTCAAAAAAGCTCTTGGTTCCGCAGTCGTCCATAGCGAGAACGTAATATATTTCGGGCTTATCGGTGGGATTGGAGGATTCATCCGTGTACTCCAGGATGTTCTGCACGGTGTCAATGGGAATGGTGCCCAGAGAGGTATTTCTGTAAATGACGTATTGCGATATATTCGGATCTTCACTTTTATTCCACTGAATCAGCACCTGGCCGTCAATTACTGAAAGCGATTTGATGGGAACGGAACGCAGGGGCAGATTGGACAAAGTGTCCGAATAAAGTATTTCTTCATCCGGACAATCTGCCAGGCTGCTCAAATAGTAATAATAAGTTAATCCAAAGGGATTGGGGCCTTCGAAAAAGGTGGTCATCGGATTGTCGATGGTGTCTATTACCTCATAGGGTCCCTCTTGTTGTTCAGCCCGGTGTATTACGTAGCCCAATAAGTCCCCGCAGAGGATTTCGGGAATTTCCCAAACCAGGGAGTCACCCGAGATGCACTTAAATTCAGGGGAATTCACCTGGCCGTAAACCTCCTGCACTCCCATCCCGGAGAATAAGAGAAAGGTAAGTAGAAAAAAATTACTTTTTTTTATAATCCTCCACACTTTGTATCTGTAGTATTCTTTTCTCAAATCCTTGTTTTTGTTTGGCGCACCTTCTGAGGTAAAAGGATCGACTTTCACGGGTTTTATCGATTAGTAAGCAGCGGTGCGTTTGTTTTCCTCCTGAAGTCTTCAACTGAAATTCGACCCGAAAAAGTATACTTTCGGCTGACTTCCTCTGTAATCTCTTTTTCAAAATAGACCAAGCCTAAACCTGGCTCAAAGACCTCCTTGCCCTTCATTTCCATTTGAAGATATCCCTCCTGGAAATCCTCGATCACTTCAAGGACCTGAAAAACCACCTGCTTTTTTGAAGATTCGAGTGGTTGATACCTCCTGTTCCTGATGATTTCAGTAAAAGTAAGACTGTCCGGTGAAGAATACCACCTGAGGTACTGGAGGTAAACTTGTTTAGAATCCAAGGGTTTCGAGGGATAAAGGTTGCCGTGGAGAATTTCCACAAATTGCGGTTGATTTTGATCTGTAAATATCCACAAACTATCCTGTAGCATACCCGTTGAAGTCATGTACTCAAAACTGCATTGCCCCCATCCCCTCAATTCGTCAAAGACACAAATTTTCAATTGATTGGGTGCCCCTTTGCTGATGTGCCAGTATTCGTCGGGGAATCCATCTGTGAGGGATTCGTATTGGTATACGTACCCTTCGTCGGTGTCCGGTGGGGGAAAGTAATAGAAGGGCGGCGCCTCGGTAGGCCCGCATGAATTCAATACGGCGAGGCAGAATAACATCCCCACATTATATAAAAACCATTTTTTTATCGTTACCATAATGCTGCGCCGGTATAGAAATAAACCAGCTTGTTTAATTGTCGTTATTATGAGCGTAATATAAGGTAAATGAGCCATCCGCAGTAGGTTTTAAAAGATCGCTTTTATCGTATTTGTACACAAAGATAGTATCTTTGCAAATTGATATTTACGACCACAAACAGAAGATTTAAAATATGAGCAATATAATAACCTCAACACTTAAAAAAATATTTGGCAGTAAACACGACAGGGATGTCAAAAGCTACATGCCCTTAGTGGAGGAAGTCAATGAGTACTATCACACCTACTCCGATTTAACCAACGACGAACTGAGAGGTAAAACCAGCGAATTTCGCGATCGAATAGCAGAGCATTTGGAGGGAATCAATACCGATATCGATGAGCTCAACAAACAGGCGGAAGAAGAGGAAGATTTGGAAGTTAAAGAAGAACTCTTTAACGAAATCGATAAATTGATAGAAGAGCGGAATAAGTATCTTGAGGATGCCCTGGTTGAAATCCTTCCGGAGGCGTTTGCAGTAGTCAAGGAAACGGCCAGGAGGTTTTTTGAAAACGACACCCTGGAAGTAACTGCCACAGATCACGACAAGGAAATCTCAGTTAGTGGAAATTACCTCAAAATAAAGGGAGATAAGGCCATTTGGAAAAACGAATGGATGGCTGCGGGCGGCCAGATCAAATGGGATATGATTCACTACGATGTGCAGTTGATTGGAGGAATGGTGTTGCACGAGGGAAAGATAGCGGAGATGGCGACTGGTGAGGGTAAAACGCTTGTAGCTACCCTACCGGCCTACCTGAATGCCCTGGCCGGGAATGGAGTGCATATCATTACAGTGAACGACTATTTGGCGCGGAGAGACTCCGAGTGGATTGGACCTATTATGGAGTTTTTAATGTTGACTATAGATTGCATCGACAAATATCAACCCCATTCCGAAAATCGCAAAAAGGCTTACCAATGCGATATCACCTACGGTACCAACAATGAATTCGGTTTTGATTACCTGCGGGACAATATGGTTCGATCCAACGAGGAAAAAGTACAGCGAAGACATCACTACGCCATGATTGATGAGGTGGATAGTGTATTGATCGACGATGCGCGTACACCACTTATCATTTCCGGGCCGGTTCCCAAGGGGTCAGACGATCAGGAATACGGTAAGATAAAACCCAAAATTGAAAATCTCCTCCATGTCCAAAAGCAATTGGCAGCCTCTTATCTGGCAGAGGGGAAAAAACTGTTTAACGAAGGGGTATTGGGCCATGAGGAAGGCCAGGCCGGATTGGCTTTGTTGCGGGCCTACAGAGCTGTCCCCAAGTCGCGCCCACTGATTAAATTTCTGAGTCAGGAAGGTGTAAAAGTCGCACTTCAGAAGGCTGAAAACCACTATATGCAGGAGCAATCCAAGCACATGCATATAGCAGATGCACCCCTTTATTACACCATAGATGAAAAAAACAGACAGGTAGAACTCACTGAAAAGGGAGCTGAGTTTTTGGCTAAAGGTGAAGACGATGCCAATTTATTTGTCATGCCGGATATTGCTACCGAAATGCAGGCTATTCAGTCTGACGAGGAACTCGCAGAAGGTGAAAAAAAGGAAAAACAAGACGCCCTTATACGCGATTACTCCACCAAATCCAAAAGGCTCCACGCAGCTCAACAATTGCTTAAGGCCTACAGTCTCTTTGAAAAAGATGAGGAATACGTCGTCATGGATGGACAGGTTAAAATTGTCGATGAGCAAACCGGTCGGATCATGGAGGGTAGAAGGTATTCCGATGGATTGCACCAGGCGATAGAAGCCAAGGAAAATGTGAAAATTGGAGACATCACCCAAACATACGCCACGGTAACACTTCAGAATTACTTTAGGATGTACCACAAACTCGCCGGAATGACGGGTACGGCAGAAACGGAAGCCGGTGAGTTTTGGCAGATTTACAAACTGGACGTCTCTGTTATTCCAACCAATAAGCCCATTGTAAGGGACGACAGGCAGGATAAGGTGTTTAAAACCGCCAGGGAAAAATACACCGCAGTGATTGATGAGGTAAACGATTTGGTAAACCAGGGACGCCCCGTCCTGGTGGGTACTACATCGGTTGAAATATCTGAGAAGCTAAGCAGAATGCTCAACCTCAGAAAAATTAAGCACAATGTGCTCAACGCCAAACAGCACCAGCGAGAAGCAGAAGTGGTAGCGGAAGCTGGTAAACCCGGAGCGGTGACCATTGCGACCAACATGGCCGGTAGAGGTACGGATATAAAACTCACCAGGGAAGTAAAGGAATCCGGAGGCCTCGCTATTATAGGAACCGAACGCCACGACTCAAGGAGGGTGGACAGGCAGCTCAGGGGTAGAGCCGGACGTCAGGGAGATCCCGGATCCAGTCAGTTCTATATCTCTTTGGAAGACAATTTGATGAGATTGTTTCACTCCGAGCGTATTGCCAAACTCATGGATAGAATGGGCCACAAAGAGGGAGAGATGATTCAACACCCCATGGTAACCAAATCCATTGAGAGAGCGCAAAAGAAAGTAGAGGAGAATAATTTCGGGATCAGAAAGCGATTGCTCGAATACGACGATGTAATGAATATCCAGAGAGAGGCCATTTATAAAAAAAGAGACAACGCCCTCAGCGGTGAAAGGCTTTCGGTGGATATCAATAATATGTTTATGGGATTGACCGAAAATATGGTGGTTGATCACAAAATGAACGGAGATTTTGAAAGCTTGAGAAGGGAATCTATAAAATTGCTGGCAATTGACCCCATAGATATGGATCCAGCCGCTTTTCAGGAAGGAAGTGAAATGGAAGCCGTGAGAAATTTCCAGGAAATTGTAGCCGTGGCCTATAAGCGAAAAACCGAACAGATAAAAGAACTTTTGTTCCCGCTCATCAAGCGCGTACACGACAACGAAGGTCATCGGTACAAACGGATTGCCATCCCCTTTGTCAGTGGGGGAAGCAAACAACTGCCCATCGCTGCCAATCTGGAAGATGCTGTGAAGTCCGAGGGCAAAACCATAATGAGGGACATCGAAAAAACAGTCACACTTTCCCTCATCGACGACAACTGGAAGGAACACCTGAGGAGAATGGACGAACTCAAAGAATCTGTACAGTCGGCCTCTTTTGAACAAAAAGACCCCTTGGTAATCTATAAAATGGAAGCCTATCAGCTTTTTGAACACCTGATCCACAAAATCAATCAGGATGTAACTTCTTATCTCCTCGAGGGTAGAATTCAGTTTCAGGGCGATCAGCAGGAAGTTACTGAAGCCAGACAGGAAAAAACCGACTTTAGCCAGGCTAAAACCCATCGCTCTGAACAAGACGAAGCCGCCAGAAGAGCTGCTATGTCAGCAGGTGGCCAAAGGCAAAAGGTAGAAACCATTGTCAGAAAAGAGAAAAAAATTGGAAGAAACGACGATTGCCCATGTGGTAGCGGCAAAAAGTACAAACATTGCCATGGTCGCACTTAATAACCTGAGTTCGATTATTATCGCGATGCATAATTCATAGAAAACTACCTAGGCTAGCCCGCATTATTTATGAGGGCTGCGTCATGAAAGGTTATAGACCGATAGAAATGGGGGCTTGTGAAGATTTTTATCCGC
>JAGTVA010000149.1 GCA_018224445.1 Saprospiraceae bacterium | reverse complement strand
CAACCTCAAGCCAGAATCTTAATCATCTGTGCAGAAAGCTGTACTTTGCACTTCCGAAAAACAGCTGAAGCCGACGACCTTTTGTCCACTGTACTTTTTGGGGATGGAGCTGCAGCACTAATCGTAGCACCTGATGCACTTCATTTACCCTATTCTCTTGACTGGGTGGCCCAACACGCTACCCTCGTTCACGCTCCCGATGAAATGAGCTGGCAATTGAACGACAAGGGCTTCGAAATGAAACTCAGCCAGGAGGTCCCCCTGTATTTAGAAAAACACATCGCAGGGGCCTACCGCAGCCTGATGGAAAAATCAAAAGGCAAAAAGCCGGACTACTACGCCATCCACCCGGGAGGTAAAAATATCCTGAAGGCCTTTCAACGAGCAATGGAGCTCAGTGACGATCAAATCAGGCACTCCTATAAAGTACTGCGGGACTTCGGGAATATGTCTTCACCAACGGTTCTGTTTGTACTTGACGAAATTCAGAGGGATTTCCTGGCCGACAAAAGCCTTACTGAGGCATGGGTTTTTAGCGCTGCTTTCGGTCCCGGACTGACTATTGAAACAGCCCTTCTAAAATTGAGTAAATAAAACCTGAAATGGATACAATCCTGCTGCTAAAGTATGTAACCCGGGTTAATGAGAATGGCTTCAATAATAAATTTTGACCATGAAAAAAAGGTCTCAAAAGAAAGAATTGATGGACGGTCCCTTAGAGGATCCCAAACTGTTGTACCATAACCTGGAGGAACTCATTTTTATCAATCGATGGACTTCCGCTTACGGCTCGGTGTTTAAACATCTTAAAAAAATGATCCCGGGGAATGGGGATCGCGAAATTACCTTGATCGATATCGGCTGTGGAGCCGGAGATTTTTTGTGGTATATTTTTCAGCGAAAAGAGGAGTTAAACTGCAAATTACACCTCATCGGACTGGATGCTGAACCCCACGCCATTTCCTTTGCCAGAGAAAGGTTCCCCTCCATGGCGTCCGAAGTGGAATGGGTAATTTCCGACTATAAATCTTTTCTCTCCACGGACAGAGAAATCGACCTAATCACCTGCAATTTGTTTTGTCACCACCTCTCCGATGAGGAAATCATTCAATTCATCTCCACTCTCCAAAAAAAGGTCAGGGAGGGCGCAGTCATCAACGACTTGCACCGCCACCCCCTCGCCTACCTCTCCATCAAATTATTGACTCGCCTTTTTTCCACCTCTGAATACACCAAA
The DNA here is from genome assembly GCA_018224445.1 of Saprospiraceae bacterium. Classification (GTDB taxonomy): domain Bacteria; phylum Bacteroidota; class Bacteroidia; order Chitinophagales; family Saprospiraceae; genus PWJY01. The sequence continues at coordinate 1,422 of JAGTVA010000149.1, read as the reverse complement.
AACGATGCTCCGCTCTCAGTCCTGAGGGGATTTAGGAGAAAAGAATGGGAAGACCTCATCGATTCTGCCGGATCAAAGGACGCTATGAATTGGGAGATCAGGTGGCAATGGGCCTTTAGACACCTTATTACCTTCCAAAGGAATTAATTTACAGGGATTTACTTCTCAATAATCCGGGTTAATACCGTCCGGGTCTATACCTCGACTGCAAAAGAAATTCGTGTCCATCCGTTAAATCAATTAAATCCTCCAGCGTTTTATTCGGATTGTTGCTGATCCACGCCCTTACCATTTTATAAGCCAACCAATTCACCACCCTTCCCGGAGCTTCCGGAGGCATGCCAGGAGAGTGAGGGGAGGGATTGACCAGACGGGAAAATTTGTTCATATCAATTGAGTATAACAAATCGTTTTCCACCAGATGATTGTAAATGTTGTATTCGTTGGCCGTTACCCATTCCATCTGTTCATGAGTGTATTCGAAAATAACCGTGTCCGGGGTATGGGGAAAAACCAATTTATTGAGATGGTGAATTTTGCCGTAATAAAGCATGACATCAATTAGCTGTCCATGGGGAGAAGGCCCCAACAAATCGTTCCAGATAGCGTCAAAGGCTTTTTTGGCCATGTGGTCTCTGTTGAAAGTGCGGGTATTGTATCCTGAAAATACCGTATTAAAAGGACTCATCACACTGTAGTCAAAATATCCGTGTAAAAACATATCCAGGCCCACTCCCAATCCATCTGCTCCGCTCTCGTGTTCAAAAATCACGTTGCCGTAGGTGAATTCAGCCACAAAATAATAAATCACAGGAAGGCTTTTGTAGGGAAAATAGTATTTAAAAAAGGCAAATGCCTGTTCCATATCATCCTCAAAAAAGTCCATATTGGGGAAGGCTTCTGCGACCGTATCTGAAATCATGATGTAATAGGGGCTGGAAAGAAAATAATCCATCCTGACTTCCAGACTATCCAGAGGCTCTCCGGGGCTCCAAATATCGAGTATGTGTTCAAAGTAAAGGGAACTGAAAGAAGGATGTTTCTCCATTAATGCCTCCCAATCGGTCTCTTCCTTTTCAAATTCTTTCCTCACCTGCTCGTCAAAATGAATAAAGGTTAATTCTACCTCAATTTCAGATACATCTGGAATGGGGTCTTTATAATCTACCCGACAGGACGATGTAGTAAAAATAATCATACATATTAAAACAATAGCCTGTAGACACAGGATATTTCGTGATTTTATTTGAATCATTTTTATTATTTATTAACTTAGTTGTCGGCAGTATTGATTTTACTGAACAATTTGTTATAGAAACGACTTATATAGAATAGATTATTTATTTTTGCATAAAATTTCTTCAAAACAAACTAAAAAAAATGAGAATACTTGGTTTTTGCCTGCTCTTTTTCGCTTTTATT
>JAGTVA010000148.1 GCA_018224445.1 Saprospiraceae bacterium | reverse complement strand
TAAGAGAATTTAAATTTCCAGATGAAACGAGCATGAACTTTTTTAATCAAAAAATACCCAAAGGGCAATGATTAAAACAAGTTGCATGCGAGTTCCTGAATGTATTCCAATTTTTTGCATATTTTATGCAAGCAAAAAATTTTAAACAGATGAAATTAAATGATCAAAGAATAAGAGATCTCCTTAGGGGAAGACGGGTGTTGGTAGTTGGAGATGTGATGCTCGATAAATATATTTCGGGCCCCTCTGACCGAATGAGTCCAGAAGCTTCGGTGCCGGTAATAGCTAACCCCAAAACCTATGAAATGCCCGGAGGCGCAGCCAATGTGGCAACCAATTTAATTGAGTTGGGATGCAGTGTTGATTTAATGGGTACGACAGGCGACGATGAAAATGGAAAAAAGCTCCTTCACTTGTGTGAAAAACTTGGAATTCAAAGTCATTTTATAGTCCATCCCCGGAGCACTACTACTGTTAAGTGCCGAATTATTGCCAACGAACGGCAAATAGTCCGGCTCGATTATGAGGTAATTCAGCCCCTTCCTCCGGAGGGAGAGAAGGAGTTTAAACAAGATTTTGATCGCATTGTGGAAAGTGGAGATATAGAGATATTGATTCTTCAGGACTACAACAAAGGTATATTTTCCAAAGCAATTATACACCATGTAATAAGCAAGGCAAAAACTCATGGAATTTTTATAGCCGTCGACCCTAAGGTTCATAACTTTTTTGAATACCGGGAGGTAAATCTCTTTAAGCCCAATTTGGCTGAATTGAATAATGCCTTTTCAAAAGAAATTGAGGTGTCAGAAAAAGATTTGAAGGGAGCCATCCACAATCTACAAGGGCAAATTAATTTCCAGACTTGCATGGTGACGCTGTCTGAACGCGGTATTATTACTTGCAGAGATAGCGAGTGTGTCTGGTCGCCGGCCATGGATATTGAGGTAGTTGATGTCAGCGGTGCCGGGGATACCGTAATTAGTGTCTCATCATTAGTACTGTTCAACGGAGGGAACCTGCAGGATGCGGCTGATTTGTCCAATCTGGCCGCTGCAGAGGTATGTAAAAGGCCTGGAGTAGTCCCTGTCCAAATTTCTAATATCTTAAAAAAATGAGAATCTTCTTAATTTTTTCTTATTAAATATTAAAATAAAAGCAAAGAACCCTGTATATTTACTTTGAAAAAATATTTATAAAATTCTAAACGCATATGAAGATGAAATTTACAAAGGTATCATTCAATGTTTTATTTACTGTCCTTTTATTGGCATCGGGTGGCCAGTTGGCATATTCTCAATGGGTATTTGAGATTACCTCACCCGCTTCTGTTGCAGGGACCTATGAATACGGTTTAGCGAATTTTGGAACTACCGAAGAATTTGAGGCGGAGCTTGCACTGGGATTTGACAATTCTGCAGATCCCTCCTTTGCGTGCGAAGAAGTGGTAACTGATTTGACAGGTAAAATTGGTGTTATTGACCGCGGAGGTTGTTTTTTTAGTCAAAAAGCATACAATACTCAGGAAGCAGGAGCTATTGCGGTTGTGGTTTGCAACAACCAACCGGGAACGATCACCATGGCACCGGGTGATTTTGCAGAATTGGTCGATGTACAGGTAATTATGCTGGATCAATCCGATTGTATCAGTATTAAAGCTGCCATGGAAGATGGTCCTGTAATCGGAAAGTCCTATTTTAAAGGTTGGGACGAAGAAGGTGTATTGTGGGGCCTGGAACCCGGGCAGGGAGATTTCGCTAACGGCTTGGGAGATTGGACGACTGTAGGGTTGAGCGATCCGGATCACGTATGGGAATACAAAGAAGATGCTACTACCAATGGAGGCTGTGGAGCCAATCGAATAAACTCTTATTCTGTAGCCAACGGAGCCGTGGTATTCGATGCGGACTTCTACATAACGGGAGGCCCTGCAGATGAAGGAGGTTTGGGATGTGCAGGTTCAGAAACTGCCATACAAGGCGAGTTGTGGTCTCCTATCATCGACTGCTCGGACTTTAATCAGGTGGCAATTGAATTTCTTCAGTATAACCTTGGTATATCGCTTGACCCTGCCCCCGGGTCAGTGAGAGAGAGGACCTATATGCAGTTCAGCACGGATGGAGGCCTCAACTGGGGAGAACGGGTATTGATTACCACCTCCAGCTTTAGAAGTACTGCGGGTTCAGCTACTGTAAACCCGGAACGAGTGATAGTAGTGGTTCCCGAAGCTTCGAACGAAGCTGATTTTAGATTTAAGTTTGTGCATGACGGCGGTTTTTATAGTTGGAGTGTGGACGACATAAGGCTTGTAAATCCCCCGGAAAACGATTTGGTTATGGAGGATGCGTTTTATCCTCCTTTGAGTTTTGCCACTCCGAATGATCATATAGGTGTGGACACTTTTGGACTTTTTTGCTTTATCTCCAATGAGGGATTTAATGTGCAGGAAAACGTGGTTGCTTCCGTGGAAATTTACAACACCCAAACCGATGAAGTTTTTCACGAACAAACTGTGGAATTGGGAAGCATGAGTAGAGGTCAACTCGATACTGTTTTATTTGATTCTTTTGCGCCGGAACTTCCCATAGGCAATTATGCCATAAGATACCAGGTAGAAAATCTGGACTTTGAGGACGATGTGCCTGAAGACAACTTTACAGAGTTTAGTTTTGTAGTGACAGAAACCCTTTTTGCTAAAGACGATCTTTCGAGGACTTCTTTTGCAGGTGGAATTACGAATCCAGATGACAGTTGGTATTGGGGAAACCTCTATTTTATCTCTCCTTTGATAGATGAAATTGCAAATGCCTATTTTTTAGGAGCTGAATTTGCCTTTGTGCCCACCGAGGGTAGTTATACCGATGAAAATGCTGTGGTCCATTTATTGGAATTTGTTCCTGAAGGGCCCATTGTGAACTATCAGGCACTCAATGAAAATTCGAATTTGTCTCCCCAGGATCATCCGAGTTGGAATCAGGTAGCTTTGGCAATTATTACTACGGATATGCTTGAAAATGCAGGTGTCGGTGGATTGCTTCAGGTCGATGTCAGCGATTTTTTAGACCCTGTAACTTTTCAACCCATAGACGACCCATTAATTCTCAATGCCGGTAAATTGTACGGAGTGATCGTTCAACACGAAGGAGATCAACTGAGAATGCCTGTAACTACAGTGAGTTATTCCACCGGGGTGGGATTGTTATATGTAGACAACGCCAGCGGAAGTAAACAATATTTTTCCGGTTATTCCGGGAATGGTGGGCCAATCGTCAGAATGATTACAGAGGTTTTCCCAAATTCTGTGAATCCGGAACTGACTTTGGAAAACATTATTAATGTTTATCCGGTTCCTGCCTCCAACGATTTGTATGTAGATCTGGAGATGGAACACCCCACGGATGTGCAGTTTCAACTCTACGACATGCAGGGACGATTGTTGAATCAGACCCACCACAAAAATGTGACCAAGGAAACTATTCACACCGATACCAGACGCTATCAAAGTGGAAATTATATTATTAGGGTACAAACTCTTACTGGCTCTGAATCCAGATCCGTATTGATACTTAAAGAATAGATAAATAGAATTATTCGGATAAAGAATAACAGGTTTATCACAAATTGTGGTAAACCTGTTTTTTGGGTTTAATATTATTATAAAATATTATACATTAAAAATTATTATAGAATATAAATCACTATATATAAAATATCTAGAAAAACTTATACCATTTTTTGATGAATTAAGGCAGACAATGCTGCGGTGTCTAAGGATACCTTAAAATGGAATAAAAAGTTAAAACTTTTTACCCGGTTTGTTTTTCAGGTATATTTTGTCTATCTTTAAGGTTATTATTCAAACAATTTTAAATTTAATTTATGAAAAACAAATTTACAAAACTGACAAAAAAGATAGTTTATATACTTCCTTTTTTCCTGTTGCCTTTTATGATGAATGGACAATGGGTTTTTGAAATTACGGAACCAGGAGATATTTCCGGTATGTATCCTATGGGTATTGCTCAATTTGGTGCACAGACCCCCGATACCATATCCGGAGATATTCAGATGGGAGATCCCGCTTTGGGTTGTGATGCCCTATCCAATGATCTCAGTGGCAGCATCGGAATGCTCGATCGTGGAGATTGCACTTTTGTAGAAAAGGCACAGAATGCTCAGGATGCCGGAGCCATTGCACTTATTGTATGCAATACTTCCGAACAAATAATCAATATGCCTTCCAGCACCGGTGGAGGTGACATTACAATACAAACCATTTTGCTACAGCAGTCCACCTGTGAAGCTATCAAAGCTGCTCTCGACGAAGGCGCTGTTTCAGTCCAGTTCTACCGAAATGAATTGGAAGTTATCTGGGGTGGAGTGGACGATCCAAATAGTACCTTTGATGGAGGTTTGAACGATTGGACCACACAAATCAGAGAGGGTTTTGAAAACGCTGCTGAAGAGGATGTTTTTGTTTGGCTGGAAGGTGGTGATGTTACAGAAGGCCTTGTATCCAATGAGGATAATATCATCAATTCACCTACCGCTTCTAACGGAGCAGCTGGAATGAACCTCGATTTGAATACTACCGATGGAGTTAATAATCCCGGTCAGCCTCCCTATCCTTTCTATGTAGCTGAATTAATATCCCCGGTGATTGACCTGTCAGAGGTTGAATCCCCGCTGGCCTTGAGTTTCTACCAGTTGTACAGAAACCTTAATTTTGTCGGAGGCAATGATTTTAAATCCGCGCTACAACTGAGTGTTGACGGCGGTGTAACCTGGGGTCCAATGATTGTATTAAATGAAGAGGTGATGAGTCAGGGAAGAGTCAATAACCAACTTACCATTCCACTTTCCTCAGATATTTTAGGTGCGGAAGAGTTTAGATTTAAATTCGTAATTTCTATGGATTTCTATTATTGGGTTATTGACGATGTGGTTTTGACGGAATTGCCTGCTACCAATTTATCTGCAACCGATGTCTTTAATCCCGTATTTAGCTTTGCCACTCCTGAAGCTCATATATATGCCGATACTTTTGCCTTTGGATTGAACATCCGAAACAGAGGTTTGGATCAGGATGTGGTGGAAGCCAATGTCGAGGTGCGAAATGCATCTACCAATGAATTGCTGCATTCGGATTTTCTTTCAGTGGAAGATGTCCAGGGAGGTATGGATAGCTTTGTAATTTTTGATCAATCTTTTTCACCGGATCTTCCACCAGGGGATTATGTAATTAATTACCGGATTGATTCCCCAGGGTCCATTGATTTTGATTACTCTACCAATGTAAAATCTTTTGCCTTTAGGGTAACTGAAACAACTTACGCCAAGGACAATCCAGAGTTGGTGACATTTACGGGTAGTACAAGACAATTAGAAGCTAGCTGGTACTGGGGTAACGCCTATTATATTGCACCCCAGGACAATCCCGAAGTAGAGGCCTACTTCGACGGTTCTCAGCACGCTTTCTTATTAAATGAGGGGGAGGAATTTACAGATGAAAGTGCTTTGGTATACCTTTTGGAATACGCACCGGATGGTCCTGAATACGATTTTGATGTGATTAATCAGGATGTGAATACAGTCCCGGATTTGCATCCGGCATTCACTCAACTTGCTGTTTCCGTTATAGATGCCGATAAATTAAATGAGGCCGGAGCGGGTAATATTTTTACGCTCCACTACTCAGACTATCTGGATCCCAATACCTTTGCATCAATTGAAGAGCCCATTGCACTTCAACAAGATAAATTGTATTTTGTCATAGTTCAAATAGAACAAGACCCCAATGTAGCCAATTTGAGGATTGCTACCAGTTCCGGAGTTGAATACTCAGTAATCAACGGGCTGCTGTGGACACAAGGTCGAAACTGGACCGGCTTTATAGGTAATGCCGTTCCTATAGCCAGAATGCTTACCGAGGTGAGAGGGGTATCCGCTACAGATCGGTTTATTTCAGAAAATCAATTTTCAGTTTACCCAGTTCCCGCGTCCAGCGAACTATTCATTGATTTTGAATTGGAACAACCCACCGATATGGACATTCAACTGTTTGATATCCAAGGACGAATGATGAGAAGCACTTCTCATACCAATGTGACCTCAGAGGTAATCCCTCAGGATGTTACGGAATACCAAACAGGTAATTACATTATTAGAATTGTTACAGAGAACGGAGTTCAAACAAGACAGGTATTGATTGTCAAATAAAGGATTTAAATCCACAATGCTAGTCTAATAATATCCATGGCCGGTGCATTTTTGTGCCGGCCATTTTTTGTGCGCTTTTTTGTTATACTCACCAGATCTCAATTTTTATATAATGCGGGTTAAATAGCAAACTAAATCGATTTTTTTTCCCATGTTTGTAATTCGATAGTGAAGTTTATAAATCAAACTACAGACAATATCGTTATTAAATCAAAAATTTAAACCCATGGAAATTAACAGACCCTCATTCAAGAAAAGACCAAAGGACCATTATTGGAAAGGGTTGGTGGCCGGATTCCTGATTCCATTTATAGGATATGCGGTACTGTTGTTGCTTTACGACAAACTAGATGACTGGGGAGTGATATCCGATTTGGGTTTTAGCCCTACATTCAGAGAGCGGACCTTGGCCTTGTTAGCCCTGTGCCTTCTCATTGTCCCAGCCAATTACTTCAAGAAAAACTACATGACCAACGCCATTAGAGGACTCAGCATACCCCTTATTGGATTTGTTGCCTTGTGGATATATATGTACGGTGGAGGTTTATTCTAAAACCAATCGCAGGATTTACTAGAAATTTCACCCAAAGAGATCAATGAAATACTATATTCTTACCGGGGAGGCATCGGGGGATCAGCACGCATCCCACCTTATGCGCGCATTAAAACAGCTCGACGATCAATCCCAATTCAGGTTTTGGGGCGGGGACCTCATGAGTGAGGTTGCGGGCAATCCACCTGTAAAACATATCGAAGAACTAGCGTTTATGGGTTTTTGGGAAGTTGCTGTAAACCTTAGAGCTATTCTTAGAAATTTCAAATTGGCCAAGTCTGATATTTTGGCTTATTCCCCGGATGTTTTAATACTCGTGGACTACCCCGGTTTCAATCTTCGAATGGCCGAATGGGCCAAAAAGAGGGGAATTAAGGTAGCTTATTACATTGCACCCCAGGTGTGGGCGTGGAAGGAAAATCGAGTGAAAAAAATTAAAAAATTCACGGACAAGCTACTGACCATCCTTCCTTTTGAAGAAGATTATTTTAAGGAAAAGGGAGTGGAGCAGGCTGTTTTTGTCGGCCATCCTTTGTTGGATCACTTTAAAAATTACAGCCCAAATAAGGAGGGATTTGATGCCGGGAAAAAATACTTTGGGATTGTTCCGGGAAGCAGAAAGCAAGAGGTTGGATTAATTTTGCCTCCACTGGCCACTTTATTTCCCAAATTCAGGGAGACTCAATTTGGGATCAGCCAATCTGCCCAGTTGGTAAAAAAAGAAGATGAAATTTACGCTCCCTATGTCAATAATCATTTAAATGTAAGCGTGTACACCGGAAGACAGCACGACTTACTCAGCAACTGCTACGCTGCGCTGGTTAAATCCGGTACGAGCACCCTGGAGGCGGCTTTATTGAATGTACCGCAAGCCGTTATTTACAAAGCCAATCCGATTTCATTCTACATTGCCAAGAAATTAGTAAATGTAAAATACATATCGCTGGTCAATCTCATTTTGGACGAACCGCTTATCGAAGAACACATTCAATCTGAAGTAAATCCATTTTCTGTGGAAGAGGCTTATTTAAAGCTGCAGGATGAAAGTGAACGATCGCGGATATTTGAGGGCTACGACCGATTGCAGCAAAAACTCGGTGGTAGCGGGTGCTCACAAAAAGCCGCTACCGAGATACTTAAATTATTTTAACCAGTTGTAGAATTAAATCAGTTACAGATAAAGTTGGTGGTGTCCTCTTTAAAGTAGGTTTTTAAATATATTTTTCAAAAAAATAAAGCCGTCTCACCCTATAATTGACGAGACGGCTTTTTAAAGTCCTATATTTTAAAGTGATTTTCCATTAACACTACTCTATCCGATACAAATCAGATTCTTCATTTTGGAGTTCCCCAATTTCAATGGGTTCTGTATTTTCTTCCTCCAAAATATTTCCTTGAATTTGGTCTGCAAACATCAC
>JAGTVA010000147.1 GCA_018224445.1 Saprospiraceae bacterium | reverse complement strand
CCCTCCTTCTGCAATACTGCACATATTCGGGCCATACGCTGGTCCATCACGAGGTCATTGGTTACTGAAAAAGTGATTTTTGATACCATCTTGTTATTTTCTGCCGGGCAATGGACTTAAACTGGATTGCAGCTTCTGCAAATTTAATGAACTCCCGTGCACAACCCTGTATACCTCCAGGGCTTTTTTCTCCAAATTCCACAAAATTGAGTTGGGAATGATCATGCAGCAAAGAGGATGGCGCTATATCCACTTATTCTTTCTAAAGTACGCCAACATACCTACAATAATTATCAACATGATTGCCAGAATTCCAAAATAGCCCCACCTCCATGTCAGTTCCGGCATGTACTCAAAGTTCATTCCGTAGATTCCCGCAATAAAGGTGAGGGGTATGAAAATGGTGGCGATGATGGTGAGTATTTTCATGACATTGTTCATCTTGTTGGAGACGCTACTCATATAGAGGTCAGTCATACCCGAAGACATATCGCGGAGTACTTCTATGGTCTCGATCACCTGTATGGTATGGTCGTAGAGGTCTCTGATGAAAACCTTGGTTCCGGATTCCACTTTGGGTTCTTCGATTTTTTCTAAACGCGAAATCACCTCCCGCAGCGGGTAAACGGATCTCCTCAAATGGAGCATTTCTCTCCTCAGGTAATGTATTTTCTCCAATATTTCTTTATCTGGATTTTCAAAAAGAGTGATTTCCACCTCCTCCAGTTGCTCACCCAAATTTTCTATAATCAGGTAGTAGTGATCCACCACTGCATCTATTAATGCGTACAACAGGTAATCGGTCTTTCTTCCCCTGATGTTTCCTTTACCCTCTCTCAACCTAATACGAACGTATTCAAATACATCTCCCTCTTTTTCCTGAAAAGTGATTAAGGTATTTCCCTGAAGGATAAAGCTGAGCTGTTCGCTTTCAACTCCGCTGTGATCACCCCCAACAGTAAACATCTTTAGCACACAATAAATGTAGTTGTCGTGTTCATCAATCTTGGGTCGCTGTCCTACACTCAGCACATCCTCCAGGGTCAGTTTGTGTAGCCCGAGTTTTTCACCAATTTTCTCTATAACGCCAACTTCATGGAGTCCCTCAATATTGATCCAGGATATCCCCTGAAAATCCTGAGCGAGCTCAATAACTTTTTCTATCTCATTGAAGGGCTCCTCAATAATTTCTTCCTTGTTGTAGCGAATCAGCTTGATCGATATTTCATCCACCTTTCTCTCCCCGGTAAAAATCAATGACCCCGGTGCCAGCCCGATTTTAGAGGGTCTTTTGTGCTTTTTTTTGGCCATCGCAATTTCTTTTTGTGATCTCTATTTTTTATCCTTTCAATTTATACCGGAGTTAAAACAAAGATAGTTTTAAATCGCCACAATGTAAAATTTTCAATCCACCGGGATACGGAGATGGAATAATCTCACTGAGGTAATATCGGCTATTTTTCAGCGCATTGGGCTTACTTTATTTCTCCAATTTCAACATTCCATTTTTCAGAGTGATCCAGCCTTCCGCCTCCATGAGTCTCAGGGTTTCAATTGCCCTCTTTCGTTTGATAAAGCTCACCGTAGAGAGGACGTGTTCCACGGATTGGGGCGTCCGCTCCACCACTTTTAAAAAATGGGATTTTAATTCGGCAAATTCACTCTCTGTAACCGTTTCAATATGCATACCCCTGCAGATATCGCATTTTCCGCAATCCTCATTAACTTTTTCATCGAAGTACTCTAACATCACTTTCATCCTGCAGCTTTGGGTATCGGTATAGAGGAGCATACCCTTCATGCGGTCGTTAGCCCGTTCCTGAAGGAATTTATACATTTCCACATCAATAGAAAAATTTCTGGATTGAGTTCTGGGAAGTGTAAAAGTTATTTTCGGTTGATCCGATGCCTGTTGATAAGAAAAAATCTTCTCTTTGTGCATCAACTGAAGTGCACTGTGTATTTTTTCGGTACTGGTATTAAGTTTAGTGGCAATGGCTGGTATGTTGACTGGCACATGAACGCTAAAAAGGCCTTCGTAGGACCTTAAAATGGTATTGATAATCAGGTCTAGAGATACGTTTTTCAATCGATAATCGTAAAGTACTTCGCTATTGACCACGACCATCAATCTCGGGGGATGGTAAATGGAATCGCTGAGGTGAATCCAGCCCGCTGCTTCAATTTGCTTTAAACTGTGAAACACCTCTAATAAACTGAAATCAAATCGACTTGAGAATTTTTTTATATCAAAATCATAGGATTCCCCCAAACCCCCACCCGGTATAATTTCAAAATATATACACAGGGCTTTGTACACGCGTGTTATGACCTCTAATTTGGGAAAAGTTTTCTTTACATTTGCCTCGAGAAGCTCCCGTTCCTTATCTCTACAGAACAAAATAGCGTAGGATTCTTTCCCATCCCTACCCGCCCTTCCGGCTTCCTGATAGTATTCCTCCAGTCCGGAGGGCAAATCGAGGTGAAAGACTGCCCGTACATCGGATTTATCTATTCCCATTCCAAAGGCATTGGTAGAAACGATCACCTCCCTTTTACCCTTCATAAAATCACCTTCTACCTTTAATCTTTCCTTTGCGGCCAATCCCGCGTGGTAGTAGGATGCACTGATACCGGCCTGTTGTAGCTTTACACAAATCTCTCTGGTCTTTCTCCGGTTTCGCACATATATGATTTTAGTGTCGGGTATCCTCTTAATAAAATAGTACAATCGCTGCAGTCTGTTTTCTTCATCGAGTACAAAAAAACTAATATTTTCTCTTTTAAAGGATTTTAAAAACACCTCGACATCCTTCATTTCCAAAGACTCCAGAATATCTTTTCTCACCTGGCTAGTAGCTGTAGCCGTCAATGCCAGTGTACCTGTTTCTGGAATGAGTTCCTTGATTTCGGCAATTTTGAGATAGGAGGGTCGAAAATCAAATCCCCATTGAGATATACAATGCGCTTCGTCTACCACCAGCTGGCTGACCTTCATGTCCCTGATTCGAGCCATTGCCAGGTCCGTTTGAAGTCTTTCCGGAGACAGGTATAAAAACTTGTAGTGACCGTAAACACAATTATCGAGTTCCCGATCAATGTCTTTTCTGCTCAATCCCGAATGAATAGCCACCGCGCGAATATTGCGATCCTTCAATTGCTGGACCTGATCGCGCATAAGCGCAACTAAAGGGGTCACTACAATTGTCACCCCTTCCAACATCAGGCCCGGAACCTGATAACAAATAGACTTTCCTCCTCCCGTTGGAAGGAGAGCAAGGGTATCCCGTCCCTCCAAAACACTCTGAATTATATCCTCCTGTAAGGGTCGAAATGCCTCGTAACCCCAGTATTTCTTCAAAACCTCAACAGGATTACCCATATTTTAAATTATATGATTTTTACAAAGATACCAAACGGCTCTTATTTCCTACTGACTTAGTGCATAGAATTCCAATACCCGAGGAGGGATGGGTTTAAAACTATTAAAAAGAAATTGGGAAGTTCTCTGAATAATTAAAGGGTATAGCAACCGGATTTTTTGGATCTCCTCTGTCGGGAATGCCCCAGGCCTGTGTCCAAAAAGTGGTATGAAATGGTCAGTACAGAAAAAATATACCCATCATTCCCATTTCTCGACCCCCTGCTTCCCATTTCGTCCATGGGTTCTACACCGAGGTATTCCCACCTCCTGTCGCTCAGTGCAGCTACCACTTCTCCTCTTTCTTCCAGCATGACAGAATAGGGTACATAATCGCCACTCACATCGTCCAGGTAATCTGTAAAGGTATGGCGGTAACCAACTTCAAAACCCAAAGTAAAAACCTCCGAAAGAGCTATTTTGACACCTAGCCCAAAGGGAAGGACAATCTGGGTCAAGTCGTATTCATTTCGCTCAGGATACAAGTCTAGTCCTTGTCCTTCAGTCCCCAGAGGTTGAAGTTCGATGAGGTTTCCCTGGTATTCAGCTTCGGGATTAAACATAAAACCACCGATGCCAGCAAACAGGTAGGGTGACCACGGAGACCTGAAGTTATAGGGCTCGAAACCTATAATATTAAATTCCAACCGCAGAGCCATTTCGATGATGTCCGATTGAAAATTTAAATTGCGGATTTGGAGTTCTTCGGTTTCTGCATATCGGTCATCTCCTGAAATCCTGCCATAGGAAGCGGATAACCCCAAATTCAAATAAGGGCTGAGATAATATTTTCCAAAAACAGTGCCGTTGACGTGCATATTGCCAAATATATCCTTTCCCGAGTGAACACTCAAATCTCCATTATAGGCTGTAGGTCCAAGGCCCAGTCCTACTTCAAAGTGTTGGGCATTTAGGGGAATAAAAAAAAGGCTGCATATTGCCGCCACTAGAAACCGGTTGAAAAAACGTACAGGATTCATACTCGTGTAATTTTAAAAAAGTTAGAAAAACCAAGAGCTCGCCTTTTCTAACAAGTTAATAAAAACAAAAATACCCCCAATCCTCAATCAAAAGGGCTTTCCGATTGTGCTAATATCCGAACAAAATTAAAATATATATAGAGTTACACCTAATTTGAGGAATAATTAACGTTAAAAGAAAAATTAAAAAAACATCTTATGAAGAAATTGCTCTTTCTATTACTTCTATTCCCCGCCTTGCTTTTCGGACAACCCAATGTGCCTTTGGACTGGTTTCACCTGGATCCAGTGGAGGATAAATTCAGAGGGTTAAATACCGGTGGAGCCTATGACTTATTGGGCGAAAGAGACGCACAAATTGTAATTGTTGCGATATTAGACAGCGGCATTGATATTGATCACGAAGACCTGCGCGAAAATATATGGACCAACCCCGGTGAAATTGCGAATAGCGGGAGAGACGACGACGGGAACGGTTATAAAGACGATATTCATGGCTGGAATTTTATCGGTGGCCCCGATGGAGATGTCATCAACGACAATCTTGAGATCACCAGGCTGTACCGAAAATTCAGGGACGAATACAGCCACCTAAATCCACTGGAATTGAACAGAAGGGACAGACTAAAATACGCCGAATACCTCACATATAAAAGGGCTTACCAGGAGGGGAGGGAAAATGCCCTGGAAAATTACGAGAGGATGAAGGAGTTCCGGGACCGGTTGGTTTTTGTGATCGACAAAGCGATGATGGCGCTTGAGGATAAACCACTGTCTGAAGAGAATCTAATGCAAATAGACGCAGATGGAAATATGGATCTCACTTTTGGAATAAATGTACTGCTCAGCCTGCTGGAAGATTATGATCCAGAGGATTTCGATCAATTTCGGGCAGAAATCATAGGCTCACTGGACGGCGGAGTGGATCACTACGAATCGAGTTATAAATACCATTACAATGTGGATTACGATCCAAGACATCTGGTAAACGACAATTACGAGGACCCGAATGAGCGATATTATGGAAACAGCAATGTAGGGGGTGCATTTTCTCAACACGGGACTCATATTGCGGGCATCATCGGTGCAGTGAGAAACAACGGCACAGGGATGGACGGCGTAGCTAAACACGTACGCATAATGCCGGTTAGAACAGTCCCCGATGGAGATGAAAGAGATAAAGACGTGGCCAATGCCATACGCTATGCTGTAGACAATGGAGCTAAAATTATAAATATGAGTTTTGGAAAGGGATATTCCTGGAACAAACAAATAGTGGATGAGGCTGTCCGCTATGCTGAAAAAAACGACGTACTTCTCGTTCACGCGGCAGGAAACAGTGGGCAGAACAACGATCTGAACGAAAATTACCCCAATCCAAATTACGAGCGAAGGAGGCTTTTTTCCCCCCGGCAAGCGCGTAACTGGATTGAAGTGGGTGCACTGAATTACAACAACCCACCGGAAAAAGTAGCCTCATTTTCCAATTACGGAAAAGAGACGGTAGACGTATTTGCTCCTGGAAACTTCATCTACTCCACTGTGCCCGGAAATGAATACGAAGATTTACAGGGTACGAGCATGGCAGCACCCATGGTATCCGGCCTGGCGGCTATTCTCAGGTCCTATTTTCCGGAATTGAGTGCGCGAGAAGTCAAAGATATTATACTTCAGTCGGCGATAAAGGAAAATGTAGAGGTTTACCTCCCCGGTACGCGAGAACTTATTCCATTTAGTGACCTGAGTCAAACAGGGGGTTACATCAATGCTTATGAGGCTGTCAAATTGGCAATTAAAAAAACAGAGTGATGCCCACACCTATCAAACCCCTTGTAACCTACGATAAATTTGCTGCGCTGGATATCCGCACCGGCACCATAGTAGCGGCAGAACCCTTCAGTGAAGTCAAAAAGCCCGCTTACAAAATGACCATTGACTTTGGTCCGCTGGGCCATTTGAAATCTTCTGCTCAAATTACACTCCATTACAAACCGGAGGAACTCGTAGGTAAAAAAATAGTCGCCGTTGTCAATTTTCCTCCTAAGCAAATTGCCAATACCATGAGTGAATGTCTGGTTTTGGGAGTCCTTGATGCGCAGGGCGGGGTTAAATTGCTGTGCCCTGATGGGGAGACCGAAAACGGTTCGGTAATCGCCTGAAATTACTTTTCTTTACAAGTTGGGTTATTAAAATAATTTTATCACTTTTGTCTAATATTTAATATAAACAAGTATATTTGTTCATTAACAATTTTCAGAATGAGATTTGAAGCCTTAAAAAAATATTTTTTAAGGAGGTTAGAAAAACAGTTGTCTCCTAAGCTCACTTACCACGGAATACACCATACCCTTGATGTACTTAATGTATGTGAAGATTACATTACAAGGTACAAACTCAGCACGGGCGATGCGGAATTGCTCTTGGTAGGAGCGGTATTGCACGATTCGGGTTTCCTTGAAACCTATAAAGCTCATGAGGAAAAAGGGGTGCAGTTGGCCGAGAGTACCATGCCCTATTTTGAATACACCGAAAAAGAAATAGAAGTGGTTTCAGGACTCATTATGGCTACGAAAGTACCGCAACAACCCACTACCCTATTGGAAAAAATTATTTGTGACGCTGACCTGGACTACCTGGGGAGGTCGGATTTTTACGAAATAGGCGAAACCCTTTTTATTGAGCTTCAACATTTCATCGGTCTGACCGACCGAACGGAGTGGAACAAAATACAAATAAAATTTCTCACCGGTCACGAATATCACACCGATTGGGCCAGAGAGGTGAGGGCGCCAGTAAAAAACAATTACATTGAAGAAATCAAAATGTTGGTGTAAGCCATTAAATGAATCTTCATAGGTCTGTTTGAAAATACTCTTTATAATACTACTACCTTTTGTCAATAATAGACTTATATTTCTTCAATTCTTCATTGAGATTGATTATTCTTCCGATTAACACTTCAATTATATCACTCATTAATTCCGGTTTTTCATACAGTAAGTCCATAAAGAATTCTCTGCCAATTCTATATACAATGACGTCTGTAATAGCTGAGACCGAAGCAGTCCGGCGAATGGGAGCAAGGATAGCCAGTTCACCGACGATTTCGTTTTCTCCCAACACAGCCAGGACACTCCCGTCGTGGTGTACCTCCACTTTTCCGGACTTGATGATATACATATCTTCTGCAATATCTCCCTTTTTGATAAACTCCTCCCCCCGCTCAAATTCCTCAATTTCCATAATGCGAGCCACGTCCAAAAGAGAGGCTTCCGGGAGACTTTCAAATACCGAAATAGACTTTAAGGAAAATACTTTATCTACTAAAAACTCCATGGGGTTAATTTTAATTATTCAATTCCTGACTGATTACATCTGACCTCATCTCACTCAACCTTTTAAGGTGTTCATGGTCCATACTCAGGTCGTTTTCCCGGTAATAGCGGATCAAAAGTGCAAGTGTCCAGTCACTGATGCCAATCAGTGGTTTGTCGAGTAATTCGCTCATCACCCTTGTTCTTGAAATAGCCTCATTCTGATTGCCCTCCGGGCTTACGCCACTCAATTTAAATTCGAGTATGGGAATCACCATTTTGCAATGTTTCATTTTAATTTCACTTTCCAACATCTCCAGCACATTGCTTCTCAAAAAAGCATCTCTGTTGCGAAGATTGTCCAAAGCCCTTTGAATTAAATGCTTGTCGTAGATCAATCCCAAAATTCTCAATACCCTGCCCTTGATCTGCCTGATTTCATTTCTAAAGGCTTCGCACAAGTGATTTTCAAATAGTCCCTCTTTCCGGTAAATTTGATTTTTCAACACTGCAAATACTTCCAGCTCTAATTTCAATACATCCTCCAGGGCACTTATCTTTTCCCGGTCGGCAAACCTGGCCCCCATCCGGAAAGCCCCGTAAATGGCCTCCTTGCGGTACTCAAAATCCTTGTGAGTAATCAATGGAAACAAAATTTTCTCCGACTCTTCTCCCCTGATTCTCCCGATTAGTTTGACAAACCTAACCAGGTCCTCTCTGGGATACAACTTGTTTAGTTCCCGGGATATATACGGTAATGCAACTGGTCCGAAACCCTCAATAGCCCTGGCTGCGTAGCGGGATATGTCCGTTTCCCTATATCTGCGAATAAGCAGGGGCAACATACGGTCATTGGCGACCTTACTGGTAGCTATAATAGCTTCTTTTCTTACTTTTTTATCGGAATCATTGATCAATATTGTAAGAGGGTGATAATAATTAGACCTTCCAATCAGTGCAACAATTCTGGCGGCCGACTTCCGATCTGCTGCATTTTCTGAACCGATCATTTCCATCAGAATTCGACCGTATTGAATGGCACCATACAATCCAGAATACTTCAATACGGCTGCTAAATAATACTCCAGGCGACTGCCCTCACTTTCCCTGATCACCCCCTCCATCGCCTCCAGACTCTCTTCTTGCAAGTGCTTACAGTACACAAAAGAAGCTCTTTTACATACCAAGTGGTCAGGATGTGTCAACATCTCGATCAAATAGGGCCAAAACACTTCATTCGGGTATTCATCTACCAGCGATAAACTCTCGTAGAGGATCATCTCACTGTCGCTTTTCAACAATTCTATCAAAGTTGAATTCCTTTCATTCAACGGCATTTGTGCTCCCAATAATTTCAAGCGATAAAGTTGGGTCACAGGGTCATAAGTACTTTTTTCATCTCCGGACAATACCTCCATCTCATCCACAGTCAATTGGATATTACTGCTGGTCAATAATCGGTTTTTCAAAAGGTGACTAACCTTTTCCCGGTATTTTCCGGACAAAAGAATCCCAATTCCTATCCAGCAAAAAGCAGCAACACCTAAAAATAAGATAATGATATTCAATCTGAAAATATTTTGCCACATCAGTGCCACCATCAGCAACCCGGCCACAGCCATCCCGATGGGTTCCATATACCCTTTGGCAATCGTATGTCCCTCGAGCCTCTGATGTTTTTTCAGGGGTTGAAACAGAACAAAAAACGAAGGCAAATAAATAGAAGTCCGAAACACCTCGTCCATCAACATGATAAAACCAAATACCCACAGAAAAAATATCAGGTCATCAGCAACAAAAAATTGGCCGACCATCCCAAAAAGCGCGAGTACCCCAATAGTTAAAGGAAAGAGCAAAATGATAAAACCAATTTTCATATTATTAAAAATACGACTATATAAAAGCAATTTTATCAATAAGTTAATACCTTTGCCGATCCCAAAAAACATCCCGAAGAAAAAAGCGAGTTCATCGATATTGTCGAAATGAACTTCCACCCGATTCAGAAAAGAATAATGTACTAAATAATACACCACAGCTGAAAACAGAGCAAAAAGGCCGGTAATTTTAAGATAGGAATCCTTGATCTTTGGGATGATTTCCAGAAATTTTGCCAGGAGACTTTTTCTATGGAATACCTGGTGGTCTCCGTGGTGATGGTCGTGGTCCACATCCAAAGCCCGCGTATTTACACGAGACAATTGGAAGAGGAAGAAAAAAGAAATTCCAAAGGAGGCCGCTGCAAAAAAGAGAAGGTCAGAAAGGGAAAATACAGAAACGATAAGTGGAGTGGCGAGGTATCCCCCCATTTTGGCCACAGATTCCCCGGTGGACAACAAACCAAAGAGTCGTTTACTTTGGCGGACATCATATATCAGGGCCGCTGCTCCCCAAAATTCAAGATTTATCAATTGATAAAGTGCCAGGTACAAGGCGTAGAGTACCGCCAGCATAAGCATGGTATCACCCCAAACGGTAAGTCCCCGCGCCATCAAGGTCCAGGAAACACCAAACAACAGGACTCCGGCAAACAATTGGACAGAGGGAACACGACTTTCCAGATAAGCGTAAATTCTACCAAAACCCAGGACCATCAGCCCTCCGAATAAATAAATCCACGGTAGCAGTTCGATACCGTGGAGGTTGATAAGTAAAACGTTGATGGCTGTAAAAGAAAAGGCAATGCCCAGCGAATTGAAGAAGGAATGGCCTAGCATCTGAGCAAAGGTAGGCCACTCATCAGATTCCACTTTCAATATCTTTAACAGCGCAGAATTATTCACCGGAAAAAAAATTAGAAAATACGATACTTAACATATTCAGATTAGCCGAGTACGGATTATTCTCACCTCACTTGAATTTTCCCGACTACCTCCTCTCCCAAATACTCGTTGATTTTTTCAATTAATTGATTCTTGTTGATATTCAATTCAGATTTTAAGGCAGCGGAATCTACATAAACCAGTAGGGTATTTTTATTGAGATATAACTTTTTGGTTTGCTCGTTGATCATCGAACCCATAGTATCCTGCCACCACCTTTTCACTTTGTATTCATTGTACCCGGGAGCGACTTTCCGTCCTCTCGAAATTCTTTTGATTACTTCGCCCAGGCTGTGTTGGTTTTTGCTTTCCATAAAGGTCAATTTTACGCTATTATTTCCACTTTTCCATTTAAAACCGAAAAGATAGTAAATTTTTCATTCATCACAGCTACTGAGTTTTTTAATCTTTCAATATTCGTGTCGGTGATAAAAATCTGGCCGGAAGTCTGGCCCTTAATCAGGCCGAGAAATGCATTGGCACGGCCGGTATCCAGCCGGTCAAAAAGATCATCGATCAGAAATACGGGTTGTTTATCCGAGTGTTCAACAATGAGTTTGTGAATGGCCAATTTCAGTGCCAGCACTCCGGACTTCAGTTGCCCCTGTGAGGCTATATCCCGCAATTTATCCCCCAAAAGGGTCATATTGAGGTCGTCCTTGTGTATCCCGGCGTGACTCCTGCCCATAATTCGGTCTTTTTCAAGATTCTTAGCAGTGAGGTTCAGGTAGTCTTCCTCATTGAGCTGCGACAGGTATTCAAGAGTAATCTCCTCGCCCCCAAGGGAAATTTTTTGATAAAACTCAGAAAAATAGGTCTGAAGGTGATCGATATATATTCGACGCTTTTGGTGTAGATTC
Source organism: Saprospiraceae bacterium (assembly GCA_018224445.1). Classification (GTDB taxonomy): domain Bacteria; phylum Bacteroidota; class Bacteroidia; order Chitinophagales; family Saprospiraceae; genus PWJY01. Next base: position 17,587 of record JAGTVA010000147.1, on the reverse strand, counting down.
TCAGCGTAAGGGACCATCCGCTGATCATATGTGTCCAATAAGTTAAGTTGAAATTTTCCCGACCTCTGCACTTCTTTTAAATAGGCATTTCGCTGTCTCAACAGTTTTCTGTAAACGAGCAGACTTTCGAGGTAATCCGGGTCAATCTGGGAAAAGCCCAAATCCAGTATTCTTCTTCGCTCTCTGCTTCCGGACAAAATAAGGTCAATATCCTGAGGTATCATGCTCACCACGGGATATCGACCGATGTAATCTCTCAATTTTTCAATTTTCTCGCCGTCCACTTCTATAGTTTTACCCCGCCCAGATTGATATTTTACAACCAACTCTTGTATATCTTCCCCCATATCAATTTCCCCCTCCACTCTAAAAAATTCAGCATCCTTATTCACATAGGACCTATCAAAAGAGGAAGTAAGGCCCCGGGTAACGGCTAAGTAGTGAACAGCGTCCAATACCGTGGTTTTCCCGGCTCCATTGGGCCCTCCAATACCAATAATCCGACTCGGTAAATAAAGTTCACTGCCCGCGTGATTCCGAAAATGAGTCAATTTTAACCGCCTGAATTTCAAAATATCCCTATTTTTCCTCTAAGGTACAAAGATTTGCAAGAACACCCTCCAGCCTTTTCCATTGAAAAATTTTATCTACAGGACTGGTAGATAAAAGCTGTGAATCTGCGGCCGGATCTTCTATTTTCTAAAAAATCTGGTTTTGGTTCAAAAGAAACCTTTTTGTTTATTAGTTTTGTGCTTTATTTTAAACAGGATATACGATCGGACCGTTCTGCATAGAATCAGTCCGCATAAATACAGATAAAATGTCCAACACAGCAACAAATAAAAAAGGCAAAAAGAAGGCCGGTACTTACGATAAAAAAACATATCTATTGTGGTACGAAAATATGCTCCGCATCCGGCGCTTTGAAGAAAAGGCACTGATGATGTACGGCCAGCAAAAAATACGCGGATTCTGTCATGTTTACATCGGCCAGGAGGCCATAGCTGCCGGAATGATGACCGCCATCAGGGCTGAAGATGCAGTAGTTACAGGTTATCGTCAACACGGTATTGCCATCTCCAGAGGATTGGATACCAAATCATGCATGGCTGAATTGTTTGGTAAGATTGATGGATGCAACAAAGGAAAAGGCGGTTCGATGCACTTTTTCAGTAAGAAACACAGGTATTTTGGAGGAAATGGCATTGTGGGAGCGCAAATTCCCATTGGTACCGGTATCGGTCTGGCCGAGCAGTACAAAGGAACCGACAACCTAAGTGTTACCATGTTTGGGGATGGCGCTGCTAGACAAGGGTCACTCTTTGAGTCCTTTAATATGGCCATGACCTGGAAATTACCCGTCCTGTATATTTGTGAAAACAACCATTACGCCATGGGAACTTCCGTAAAAAGGACGAGCAATGTAACCGACATTTACAAAATTGGATGTGCTTTTGAAATGCCCTCTGAACCAGTTGACGGCATGGATCCGGAAAAAGTCCACGAAGCGCTGGAAAAAGCTGCCGCTCATATCCGCGCAGGAAAAGGACCTTATTTCCTGGAGATAAAGACCTACCGATACAAGGGCCACTCTGTATCTGACCCCGCAAAATACCGGTCGAAAGAAGAATTAAAGGAATATCAGGACAAAGACCCACTCAAAGTGCTTGAGTCCAGAATTTTGGATAATAAAATAGCCGGAAAGGAGGAAATTGAAAGCATTAAAAAAGCAATCAAAGAGGAAATTAACCAAGCTGTGGAATTTGCAGAAGCCTCTGAATATCCACCAGCTGAGGAATTGTATACCGACAATTACCAGCAGGAGGATTACCCCTTTATCAAGTATTAAAACGCCCGCAATTATTATAAATCAATATTGAAGTTGCTTTTATAGATAATTTTTGCAAATCAGTTTACGAATATCTGAAATATATCTATCTTTGCGCGAATTTTTTAAACAAATACAATGGCAAGAAGGAGAAAAGACAAGAAGAAAGACGAAACACTGGTCGACATAGTTGAAGCCAGAGAATCGGCCGCTGAATGGCTCGAACGCAACCAAAATATTGTCTTGGGAGTGATAGTAGGACTGGTGATATTAATCGGAGGTTGGTTTGCCTATAAAAATCTTTACCAGATTCCAAGAAATATCGACGCACAGGAACAGATGTTCCAGGCTCAATTTCAATTCGAAAGAGATTCCTTTGCACTGGCATTGGAAAATCCGGGCGCTGGCTATCCTGGTTTTCTCGGAATTTCTTCTCAGTACAGTGGAACTAAAGCAGGCAATCTGGCCCGTTACTACGCCGGTGTTTCCTACCTCAATTTGGGGAGATTCGATGATGCAGTCGACCACCTTAGAAAATACAACTCCACCAATGAACTCACCGCCATTATGAAACACGGTGCTCTGGGGGATGCCTATTCGGAATTGACCGATATGGACAGCGCAATCGATCACTACAGACGCGCAGTCAGGGCGGGAGACAATTCGTTTCTCACTCCTTATTATATGAATAAGTACGGATTGGCGCTATTGCACCAAAACAGAGCTGACGATGCCCTCAAAGTTTTTCAGGACTTGAAAGCCAGGTATCCCAATTCCAACGAAGGAATTAATGCAGACCAATACATAGCCAGGGCGAAAGCAAAATAAATATTACAAAAGAACCTTTACGTTTGGTTTTGACTTCTTTTTCACAATTACTTCCCTATGAGTAAGGACAAAAAAACAAACTTGTCGGAGCTCCGGCAGCTTGATCTAAAAGAGCCCGGAGACCTAACTATCGGGGTGGTTGTGGCGAAATGGAACCTGGAGGTTACCTCTGCACTTTACGATGGCTGTCACGACACCTTACTACACTACGGCATTGATGCATCCAATATCACAAAAATTGAGGTTCCCGGATCTTATGAATTGCCCATGGGTGCAAAAAACCTCCTCAGCAGGGAAAAGTACGCTGCCATTATTTGCCTGGGATGTGTGATCAAAGGAGAAACTCCGCACAACGAATACATCAATCACTCGGTGGCCAGCGCACTCATGCATCTCAGTTTGGCGAGCAACACTCCCTGTATATTCGGTGTACTCACCCCTCTGAATATGGAACAGGCGCTCGAGCGTTCAGGTGGAAAACACGGCAATAAGGGCGTAGAATCGGCCGTGGCCGCACTGGAAATGATCTCCCTTGATCAGCAACTTGACAAGAAGTCGAGATCCATTGGTTTTTTGAAATCCTGAATTGCTTAACCGCCATTATTTTTCTCCCTCAATTGGTACATTCCCAAAAAAAAGAAGATATTTGTCACCACAGATTTCTGTAAAACACTTGGGTGCGACTCAGAAATCTAAAAAACCATCAAATACATGAAGTTAACTACAATACATACGGGGTTTTTTAAATTGGACGGGGGAGCCATGTTCGGGGTTGTGCCTAAATCACTTTGGAATCGACTCAATCCGGCAGACGAGGCCAACCTCTGCACATGGTCCATGAGGTGTTTGCTCATAGAAACAGGGGATAGAAAAATATTAGTAGACACCGGGCTGGGAAACAAACAGGATGAAAAATTTATGTCTCATTTCCAGCCACACGGGCCTTACAGTCTATTGGGTTCCTTAAAAAATGCAGGGGTGAATCCCAGGGATATTACCGATGTATTTTTGACCCACCTTCACTTTGATCACGTCGGAGGGGCGGTAACTAAAACCGAAGGAGACGACCTCCTCCCCACTTTTCCCAATGCCACTTACTGGAGCAATGAAAAGCATTACGATTGGGCTTACTATCCGAATGAAAGAGAAAAAGCCTCCTTTCTTAAGGAAAATTTCGTACCACTCAGGGATCACTCTCAAATGCAATTTCTCGATCTGCACGAAGGAGAAGAATGGTTACCAGGAATAGGGGTTCACACCGTCAAGGGGCACACCGATAATATGATGTACCTCGAGTTGGATTACAGGGAAAAAAAAGTGTATTACTGCGCTGATCTCATCCCCTCGGCAGCTCACATCCGCATGCCCTATGTACTCGCTTACGACGTGCGCCCGCTGGAAACGCTCAAAGAAAAGGGGTATTTGTTACCCAAGGCATTGTCTGAAAATGCAGTATTGTTTTTTGAACACGATCGCGAAGTGGAATGCTGTACACTCACCAAAGACAAAAGAGGTAGAATTGTGATGGACCAAACACTTACAATTGATGAGGTATAGCGGAAAAGGCACTCCTGTGACAGTTGGGTAATCCGGATTTATCCTATTCATTGGCACTAACCATTATCCTCGACTTCTCTCTATTTACACCCCTCTAAATTCAAGTCGCTCACCGGCGGCCAAACCCGTTAGTTTCCCGTTGTGGTATACCGTCTTTCCGTTGACAAAAGTGCGATTTACTTTTCCTCTGAAGGTGTGTCCCTCCAACGGAGACCATTTGCACTTGTAAAAAATATTGTCCGGGGACACAGTCCATTTCTTTTCGGGATCGAAAAGAAACATATCCGCCCACATTCCCTCCTCCAGATACCCCCTGTCCAAAATCCCAAACAAGTCAGCAGGAGCATGGCACATTTTTCGGACCACTTCCTCCTGCGATATTTTACCTTGCAAGTGGAGTTCGTTCATAATATTGATACCGTGTTGAACCAGAGGCAATCCCGACGGACTCAAGTGATAGGGTTGATTTTTTTCCTCGGTTGTATGGGGGGCATGATCTGTAGCGATTACATCTATTCGATCTTCTAAAACGGCATTGAGAACAGCCTCTCTGTCCTTTGAGCTTTTTATGGCGGGATTGCATTTTATTTTATTTCCCAGTTCCGAATAATCCTCATCGCAAAAGTACAAGTGATGAACACAGGCCTCCGCAGTGATGTGTTTGTTTGGATTGTCGGACTTTTTGTCAAACAAAAAGGTCTCTTCAGCAGTACTGATGTGAAGGATATGAAGTCGAGTGCCGTGTTTTTTGGCCAACTCTACGGCCAGGGAGGAAGAGAGCAAACAACCCTCCCGACTCCTGATCAATGGATGGTGATGGGGCCCCAGGTTTTCCAAGCCGTATTCATCTGCAAACCGCTTTTCATTGGCTCTGATGGTCTCCTCGTCTTCACAGTGGGTAGCTATCAGCATTTCGCACTGGGCAAAAAGATCCTCCAATACCGTCCGATTGTCGACCAACATATTCCCGGTACTGGAGCCCATAAATACTTTTACACCGCATACTTTTTTAGGATCGGTCCTCAAGACCTCTTCCAGGTTATCATTGGTGGCCCCCATATAAAATGAGTAATTGACAGGAGAGCTTGCTGCTGCAATTCGGTACTTCTTCTCTAATTCAATTTGAGTAGTTCCGGGTGGCCGGGTATTGGGCATTTCCATAAAGGAGGTGACTCCACCTGCTGCAGCTGCCGAAGACTCTGATTGAATATTGGCCTTGTGCGTTAAACCCGGCTCTCTGAAATGCACCTGATCGTCAATTATACCGGGCATTAACAACATTCCCACTGCGTCAATTTCCTCTTTTCCCTGTCGCTGAATGGATGAAGCCACTTCTACAATCCTCCCCTCCTTTACAGCCAGGTCTGACACAAATGTTCTACCCCTGTTTACTATCTTTGCGTTTTTTACGATCAGGTCATACATACCTTTTATATTTTTAACTTTAATGAATTACTAAATTTAGATCAAAATTAGCGATATTCGACCTTTTGAAGAAATTATAACCGAACTTATGTATCAAAAACAACCCAAAATAGGAATCCTCGGTGGAGGCCAACTCGGTAAAATGCTTTGCTTGGCATCCATGCCCTGGCATTTGGAAGTATACATTCTCGATAAAAAAATCGATTATCCAGCAGCTCCTTACTGTTATGAATTTGTTGAGGGAGATTTTAGCGACTACGATCAGGTTGTTGCATTTGGTGAAAATATGGATATAATTACCATTGAAATTGAAGGAGTAAACAGCGCGGCCTTACACGAACTCAAGAGCATGGGAAAAAAAGTTTTTCCGGATCCCGCCTTCCTGGATATGGTAAAGGACAAAGCCCTGCAGAACCAGTTTTTTAATAAACACCAATTGCCGACTACACGCTTTTCGTCCTTTGAGTCAAAAAGAGAATTTTTAGCATCCATAGAGTCGGGAGATTGGAATTTGCCGCTGGTTTGGAAATCCAGATTTGAAGGATACGACGGGCGCGGAGTATGCATAGTAAAAACTGAAGAAGACCTGGAGTCCATTCCGGAATCCAAATGCATTGTAGAGGAATTAATCTCGATTGATAAAGAGCTCGCGTTGATTATAAGTCGCAACGCAAATGGCCAAAAGGCCATATTTGGCGCGGTAGAAATGGTATTTGAGAAAGAGGCCAATTTGCTGGACAGCCTCCTTTTCCCGGCCGATATTCCGCAGGCCACCAGATCGGAAATGCGATCCATTGCCTCTCAACTAGTTGACAGCATAGGGTATAGGGGAATTTTAGCCATAGAATTTTTTCTGGATAAAACCGGTCGCTTGCTTATCAATGAAATGGCTCCGCGACCGCACAACAGTGGTCACCACACCATTGAATGTTGCATCACCAACCAGTATGAGCAATTGATGAGGACCGTTCTAAATTTACCGCCCGGAGATACGTCAGCTATTCAAAACGGGATCATGTTCAACCTACTCGGAGACAAAGACTATACCGGGCCGGCCATTTTGGAAGGCTTAGAGGAGATTTTCTCTACAGAAAACGTACATTTGCATTGGTATGGTAAAAAAGAAACTCGCCCCTACAGAAAAATGGGCCACGTATTAGTGGCGGGAAAAAATATACATTTAATAAAACAGAAGGCTTCGGAATTAAAGAACAAACTAAAAGTAGTATCATGAGCAAACCAATAGTGGGTATTATTATGGGTTCTGATTCTGACCTTAGGGTCATGCAGGGAGCCGTCGATCTACTGATCGAACTAAATATTCCATACGAGCTGGATGTTGTGTCGGCTCACCGCACCCCTGATAAGATGTTTGACTACGCAAAAAATGCCCATACCAGAGGAATAAAGGTAATCATTGCCGGAGCTGGAGGAGCGGCGCATTTACCGGGTATGGTAGCTTCACTGAGTCCTTTACCCGTTATTGGAGTACCCGTGAAATCGAGTAACTCAATTGATGGATGGGATTCTATTTTATCCATTTTGCAAATGCCCAATGGCGTCCCTGTGGCTACCGTTGCTTTGGATGGTGCTAAAAATGCTGGAATTCTGGCCGCCCAAATTGTATCGGCCGGCGATCCGGAAGTACTTCAGCGCATACTGAGATTCAAAGATAAAATGCAGCAGGAAGTGGCGGTAAAAGCCGAAAGAATCAAAAAGTAGGTGGACCCCTTAAATCACTTCTCCAAATTGCCAATAGCCTGTACCACGTGTCTTTGGTTGTGATTGACTACAAACCTGAAGGTATCTCCCAATCTAAATCTAATTAATTTAGAGAGCGAAAGTGGAATGCGGATTTTATTGAGGTCCCTGTTTCTAGCGGTAGCCAGCAATTGTAGCAAGTCCTTTTGATGGGCTAAAAACCGCTTTACCACCTCATCAGGTACTCCTGTTTTGGAGGGGTTTTTGTCCCCGGGGCTACTCATTTTCATCATTTTTTTCTTGGGAAGCATAGATTTAGCAAAATAATTACCCGCCATTCCACTCTTAAAAGTATAATTGGGATTACAAGGCCCCGCCTCTTCCATTTTCTTCTTTATAACCGGGTGATAGTAGTCTGAATATAGATTGAGGTGCTCCAGGCACTCCCCTATGCTCCAACGATAGGGATCTGGCTTTAGCAGCAGGGCCTCCCGATCGAGGGGAAGAAATTCATCTTTTACCGTTTTCATCATGGATTTGGTATCCTGTACCAATTGGTCAATAAGATCTGATGGACTTGTTTTCACAGGTTTTAATTTTTTCCAATAAATCGTGTACAGTAGATTTAATCTCAATCACCGACTTGCAAATTTTATAAATATCAAAAATTCCATTCAAGGTCAGTCTATATAAAGGTGGAACTCAACCCTGCGGTTATTGGATCTACCCCTGGGGGTATCATTGGTGTCTATAGGCTTTGATTCGCCAAAACCGACAAAGGACATTCTGGCTGTAGAAACACCTCTGGAAGCCAAATATTCATAACACGATCTGGCTCTTTGCTCACTCAGTCTCTGATTATTGGTCGCCGAACCAATGTTGTCTGTATGTCCCGATATTCTCAATTGGTATTGGGGATATTCCTCCATAATAGCTGCAATTTGGTTGAGTATACCAAAAGATTCAGGCCTGAGAGTTGCTCTCCCGAGGTCAAATTGGACATCCTTCATAGCGAGGTCGAGTACTTCCTTAATTTCTTCGGGGATTTCATCTGCTACGGGTTCCGGTTCAATAACCTCCTCCTCAACTACTTCCTCTACTTTTTCCGGCCACGGGCAACCGTGATTCTCAAGGGGCCCGGGCTGATTGGGGCAGCGATCCAAATGATCTGGAATTCCGTCTCCGTCCGAATCCGGACAACCCATGAATTCAGCTAAGCCCGGTGTATTGGGACAGAGATCGTAAATATCGGGTATACCATCGCCATCTGAATCCACTAAAGGATTCATAGGGTCCTGAACCAAAGGCTTTTCCTCTACAGGAGGCGGCATTACCGGCCTGGGCATATCTCTGTCGTCCAGGTTGTAGATAAAACCGATGCCCAATTGATAATTGTCTCTGTTGTCCTTGAATCCGAAGCGGTAAGCCAACTCCAGATTGAGGTCAATTCTGTGATTGATATGTAGATTTGCACCCAGGCCCGCGGGGATCGCGAGGCTGAGATCGCTTCCATTTTCAAGTACTCCACCAATTCCCGCAACCATATAGGGTTGTAATCTCTTGCTAGTCTGCAGTGGAAATACCTGCCCCTGCAAATCAAGAGAAAAAATATTGACATTTTTGCTCGTCTCCGGCAAACTCACCGATGAGGCCTTAAAAGGTATCGCTATATTTAAATAGTAATTGATCGGCAATCGCACACCCAACTCGAAGCCGCCATTCCATTTTATGAAATCAAAAGGTTCTCCGTCAAAGGGGCCGTTGTAATCGACCAATAATTTTTTCACAATTATTCCCGGCACTTCCGACTTTTCGTAAACAGTATCCTGCACGGTGGAATCTGATTGGGTGTTTTCACTGTCTTCCTGAGAAAAAAGAGTTGGTGTGACTGTCCAGAGCAAAAGGCTTGCCAATAGAAAAGTAGTGTACTTCATATTCCTTAGATTGATGTGTGTGAAAAAATCATTGTACAAAAATAATGTAAATATATGTGAATTTAAAATTCAAAATACATTACGTACAAGTATTTTACATTCAAAACCCTCTCAACCCCTCATTTCAATAAGCGACATTTAATAATTGGGAGTGTCCAGCTCTTCAAAAAAACCGGTACGTCTGTTCTTTTTAACATTATCCCAGTCAAAACAGCGGCCGTTCATTGAGATGTACACTCCGGGTTTTTTACACTGAGCAAATGAAAGGGCACTTCCCAAATTAAAAAAACCATCTGATGAATTTCCAAATGCATAGGGAATCATAGCTCCGGTGAGTACTATCGTTTTGTCCTCAAGCTTTGCTTCAGCCAAAACCTTAGCAGTTTCTACCATTCTGTCGGTACCGTGGGTGATCAAAATGTTTTTAGATGGGGATTTTTCGCAATTGAAACGAATAATCTCCCGGTCTGCATCACTCATTTCCAGGCTATCGACCAGCATCAGGGTCTTTACGTCTACCTGAAGTGTACTTCTGCCCCGCTTAAACATATTGGGCAAATGGGTAGACCTGAAATACAAATCTCCGGTGATGTAATTGTAATCCTTGTCAAAAGTACCTCCTGTCACAAATACTTGAATCCAATGATCTTCTTTCTTAAATACTGACATTTCGTTTTTTATAATTTCTTATTTAACTATGATAAATGTTTTGTTTAATCTCCGGTCACAAAACTCCCACACCAATTGGTAAGTTCCAGCTGTAAGTCCATCCAGTGAAACTCCCCGCTCAGCTACCTCTGTATCTGCGGGACCAAAAACCGTTTTTCCCAAACGATCCGCAATCCACCATTGACCACCACTGCAGAGGTCTTTCACGCTGTGACTCAATTGCAAATATCCCCTACTCGGATTGGGAAACAGCTCCCAATTAAAATCCATTGTTTCACCCATAGTATAAGACCCTAAATCCTGAGCTTCGACCAACAGACTGATGGGTTCGCCTTTTAATCCCTCATTGTCAAAGGCTGCAGCAACCAACTCATAAGTTCCAGGCTCCTCCACCGTGAGAATGTAAGTGTAGGGCTCAGTATCAAAAAATACCAAAGTCTCGTCCTCCAATTTTAATTCCAATTCGCTCACAAATCCATCGTAATCCTCGGCCTGCAGCTTCAGCTCAATTTCCATGGGGTAATCCGACTGAAAGGTGGTGTCTGCAGTGGGATGGATAAAACCGACCATCGGTGCCCGGTTTTCCACTTCGGCATCCTTTATAAAAATATTATCGAGGTAAAGCATGTTTCCCCACCCCCCAATGTTGCTGATGGTAAGGGTGGTGTTTTCTCCCTTAAAATCACTGATATCGACCACTACATTTCTCCATTCTCCACAATCTGCCGGAACGAATTGGAGATCACCTGTTACGGGAGCAGTAGCCAAATCCAGTGAACTCTGATCAAACACTACCCTGCCCTCACCTTGACAATTGGCAACTTCTATACTGAGACGATCTGCAAAATCAGCACTGTAAGGTGCGTAGGCAAGACTGAAATGCAATTGTGGCTCTACCATGTCCCCAAGATCAAAAACAGCTGAAAGGTAAGTGGTTACTCCCCTGTTGTCCTCATTAAAATTGTCCATCCTGATTGCCCGATTATTGTAGCAGTTGCTCCCCTCAAATTGCTCCCATTCAAATTCAACCGAAGAACTTGAATAATTGTCCCACACCTCTTCATTTATACCCGATTCAAATCTCTCTATAAATGGTAAAATTCCCCCCTCAACCAGAATGTTGTTTTCCATTACCAAGGTATCTGTCCCCAGTGCATTGGAGGTAATAAGTATCACCTCATAACTCCCTCCGGCAACATAAGTTACTACCGGATTGACTTCACCGGAACTGCCGGGAATCCCTCCCGGAAAGACCCACTGCCTTTCACTTACCCCATTTTCAGACCGATCTAAAAACCGGATGGCACCTCCCGGGCAAATTTTCCTTTGATTGGAACTGAAAGCCGCTACAGGTGCAGCAGCAGGCAATACAACCTCGTACGAATAATATCCATCCGGCGCCACAATAGGCCTTTGCTGAACTTTTCCTAAAACTGCTTCAGCTTCGATATAGTACCGGATTTCGGATCCAAAAGGAAAGGCCGGAAGTACTGCAGAATACTCATCCGGAAATTCCTGATTTCTCTCCATGACTATACTGCTGTATTCATCCTCCTCACTGGTTTTGTAATGTAATTCCACTCTTTCAATCCCGCTTCGATGCTTGATAATGGCATTGATTTCAGCTGCGAGGGTATCGCTGTAGAGGTTTCGCTGTCTGGGATGAGCAATCCAAAGTGGATCGTCAACCCCTACCGTTTTGGTGATGCAATGAAGGGCTCCAAAACTTCCAATCATGGCGTTGCAGTCAATTCCCACTACATTGTAACCGGGCAAACTCTCCCTGTAAATTCTCAACCCTACTGTATCGTGCTGCTCCTCGTAAATGGGAACCAATATGGTACCGTTGAGAAAAATAGAGTTGGTAAACGTTCGGTAATGTCCGCCCTGATCGGGATAGTTGCCATTGGCGGCAGGGGGCATGGGAATGCGAATGATTTCATATGGATTACCAAAGGAAGTGGTGTGATTGTGGAGAAAATATTCGATATTTTCATTAATTTGCGGGCCGTCTGCTACCCCTTCGGGATACTCCCCTATAATAACGGTTTCTTCATCTATAAACCTCATGTGCATATCGAGGTGACTGATAGCGTCATAGGGCAATTCCTCGAATTTCACATATTGGTCATAACCAAAGAGCCGGTTGGCCATATAATCTATTTCAGCCTCAGTTTTGTCCGGATTTTCCGCCATGGTAATTTTTGAAGAATACCCCGTGCGATACCCATCTACCAGGTTGTTTCCACCGGTGTGTACCCAGTCGTAAGGCGCCTGACGGGCGGCGTAAAAGGGAAGATTAAACTCATCGGCAACGCGCTCGGGAACCGCATCATCCTGAGGCCGAGGCCTGTTGTATATATAATCGGATATCGCGAGTTGTTCCACGTCGTTCTCATACACCGCCCAAGGGCCGTAATCTCTGATCCACACCGTATTGGAAGGCCAGTTCATAAATTTTATGTTGTCGAGTGAAATTCCAGCATTGACCAGTGTGGCACTCACGGAGCTTTCGTTCTCAGTAATGATGTAAACGGTTACTTCCTCTACCGCATGACGAACAATCTCGGTGAGGATAGCCGGAAAAGACCTCCATGTTACAAAAAGGGCTTGTATCTCTTCCCATTCCCCCATCACCCGAACAGGCACTTCGGGCAACTCTCCCGATTGACGGGAAGCTCTTAGTGATTCCAGGTAATCCTTCCAAATGGTCTCCTCATATGGAGTCATATACTTGGGTAAATCTTCCATTTGACTTGTGGCAGATGGAATAATGAACAGGAGGGTGAGAAATAGAATACAAACGGACTTCATGAAGGTAATTTTAAACCAAAAATAGAAAATCAAAGTTACACAACCCTTTGAAATTGGGGAGGCATTGGGTTGAAGTATTTCCAAAATTTATATCGATATAGGGTACCATCTGCAAACCATTTGATAATAAAGGAAAATTGCAACCGTTTAGGAAGGTATAATCAGTTAACCAGATACACAAAGTACAAAATTTTAAAGTACCTTTGTGCAAAATTTCGGCCATAGGGTAGATTCCTCTCCTTTTCCTGCAGGACAAAATGACGTTCACCTGAACATCCGATTCACAAAATATTTCGATGACAACAATTAATTTTTCTGATCTGGGGCTAACTGCCGAGATCAACAGTGCAATTGAAAAAATGGGATTTACAACTCCCTCAGCTATTCAACAACAAGCCATTCCCCTCATGCTTGAAGGGAACGACATCGTGGGCCAGGCCCAGACCGGAACCGGAAAAACAGCTGCCTTTGGTATCCCATTGTTACAGGCAATCGATCAGAAGGACAAAAGTATCCAGTCTCTGGTGGTTTGTCCCACAAGGGAACTGGCCATTCAGGTTTCAGAAGAACTTCAGCGACTTTCAGAATTCATGAAGGGAGTAAAAATACTTCCCGTGTACGGGGGAGAAGCCATGCAACACCAGCTCAAGGCTCTGAAAAAAGGAGTTCACATTGTAGTGGGTACTCCGGGTAGAGTAATGGATCACATGAGGCGAGGCACACTGGTATTAGATAATATAAAAATAGCAGTTCTCGACGAAGCAGACGAAATGCTCAATATGGGGTTCAGGGAAGATATAGAACTGATTTTGAGCACCATGCCCGAGCAGAGACAAACTGTTTTGTTCTCGGCTACCATGCCTAAACCCATACTCGATATCGCCAAGAAGTTTCAGCGCAAACCCATTTTCGTAAAAGTCACTTCAGATAAACTCACCTCTACAGATGTAGAGCAATTTTTCTTTGATATCAAGGGCAGCGAACGAATGGATACCCTCGTGAAAACCATGCAGGCATATCAACAGGAACTCGCCATAGTTTTTTGCAATACCAAATTGAGAGTAGATGAGGTTGCGGCTGCTTTGACCTCCAATGGTATACGAGCAGAAGCCATTCACGGAGACTTGAACCAAAGACAGCGGAACCAAGTATTGGCGGCCTTTAAATCGGGTAAAACAAAGGTGCTGGTAGCTACAGATGTGGCAGCGAGAGGAATTGATGTGAACGATGTTGAAGCCGTGTTTAATTACGATGTTCCCCTGGATCCTGAATATTATGTACACCGAATTGGAAGGACCGGAAGAGCGGGTAAATCGGGTCGCGCCTTCAGTTTTGTATGCGGATCTAACGACTTCAGAAGGCTTAAGAAAATACAGGCCTACGCCAAAGTCAGGATTGAAAAAATCGAGCCCCCTTCAAGGGAGGACATCTCAAAATTGAGAAAAAAGGCCCTCTACGAAAAACTACAAAATATAATTGAGGAAAATAAAATTGAGGACTCCTACAAATTGATGGATGAATTTGTGTCCATGGGGATTACCAACAGACAATTGAGCGCTGCACTGCTCTCCCTCCTGGCACCCGAACCCACTGTCAAAACAGAGCACCTGCCCTCAGAGTCCACCCGGGACCGCAACCCAAAAGGAAGACGATCCTATTCTAGTTCTCATCCCGACAGAAAGTCATCGAAATCTTTTAAAGGCCGCGGAAAAGGGGGACGGTTTAAATCCGGCAAATCTAAAAGCAGGTCTAAAAAGAAACACTATGAGAAATATTAAATAATCGCGTTGTGCCCGATAATTTGATTTTAGCACCACTGGTTCTTTCTCTAGCTGTTATTAATTTACTCCCTAATCCATAGCCAGGGTTAAATTCTAAAGATAAGCGGTTGTAAAAAATGCCGCATCCCTCCTTTTGGTAACTCTTTATCCTGGATAATAAAAGTAGAACATTACCAAGTACTGGGATTTTAGTCCAATGAATTTCGTCTATTCTTCTCTTTCAACCTCCATGCCTGGTTTACAAACAGGTAATATTTCTATCATTTATTTGAAAGTGAAAGGAAAATTAGTACATTTGTCTTTACACACGAGCCCTTTTACCTAAAAATAGGAAAATGTCATTATGATTAAGGGTGATCAAATAGAAGTTCAGCGAATCTCCAATCAAAACAAGGAATTAAAAACCCAAGATGAGTTTTTAATTATCTACCTCGGTGGTGGTATTAAGTCTATTCAGGTTGATTTTACTCAATTTGATGCTTTCGCAGATATGATGTTTTTCATATCGCCTGGAATGAATGTAAACATAGACCTGGAAGATGAATATTGCGGATGGATACTGAAGGTCCCCAAAAACTTATTAAAATCTATTCACTTCGAAGGCCTTAAAATCCGGCATGCCGAACTTTTCACCTGTTCCGGACAAATTCCCAGAACGATATTGAGTCCAAAAATTGGAGAGAGAGTACAAAGCATGGTAGAAATGATTGATGAACTGGCCGGGAGCCAGATTCCCAACAAAGAAAATGGAATGTACTCCCTGCTCAAAACTATTTTTATTTACTGTGAAAGCAAATGCAATGTAAATTACAACTACTCCGTAAACAACGAAAGAGAACTTCAACTGGTCACTACCTACAAAAGTTTAGTCGCCAGCCATTACAACCAAACCCACAAAGTGTCAGATTATGCCAAAATAATGCACATATCTCCCAAATATCTGAATTACGCAGTAAAAAATGTACTTCAAATGACGGCGAAAAATATCGTCCAGGAGCAACTCATTATTGAGGCCCGCCGAGAATTAAAATTTTCCAACAGAAGCATCAAAGAAATTTCTTACAACCTCGGATTTGCTGAGCCATTCCATTTTAGCAATTTTTTTAAAAAAATGATCGGTTGCGCCCCTACTTCCTACAGGGGAACTTAGTATTCCACCTCAACAGGTGACTCATCTCCGACACCCAAGTTATCCCTTTCTTTCCTTTTTTATATGTTATTGAGTGATTTTTGCATTATTACCAAACCGAATTACATCACATTTGTGATATCGGATTTCTAAGAAATCTACAACCTCCCATAACATTAAATTTTTTAGTTTAAGACCTGAAAATTAATCCGGTTTTTTGAAATGCGTATCGCCAGTCAGGATAAATTTCTAAAAAAGTATAAATCAATTAATTAACCCAATAAATTAAAACCATTTATGAAGTTCTTCAAATTATTTTCTATTAAACTTTTCTCCCTTTTACTCGCAGTTTTACTAGTGGGAACAGCTTGTTCAGACGACGATGACGGTGGATTGAGTCAAGAGCAAATGATCGAACAAATGCTCGATGAAGTAAGGGCCTTAACTGCTGATTATGACGATATCGAAGCTGCAATGGAGGCGGGGTGGAATGTCGATTTATCCGGATGCGTCGAACATCCCACTGAGGGTGGCATGGGACATCATTACGGACGCCCCGAGTACATAGATGGAAGGGTCAATTATCTGGAACCTCAGGTTCTCTTATACGCTCCCACCGAAGATGGGGATTTTGAATTTGTCGGCGTAGAATATATTGTACCTTTCGCCATCCATTCGGCCGACTCCGAGCCACCTGAATTGTTTTACCAGGAGTTTCACCAAAACCACATTCAGGAAATTTGGGCACTTCACGTCTGGACCGAAAGGGAAAACTCCAGTGGAACTTTTTACGACTGGAATCCAACAGTAAGTTGTGAACACAGTCAAGAAAACAGGATCAATCAAATGTTGGATGAAGTAAGGACTTTAACTGCTGATTATCACGATATCGAAACCGCAATGGAGGCAGGTTGGAATGTCGATTTATCAGGATGCGTCGAACATCCCACTGAGGGTGGCATGGGACATCATTACGGACGCCCCGAGTACATAGATGGAAGGGTCAATTATCTGGAACCTCAGGTTCTCCTATACGCTCCTATCGAGGGTGGATTTGAATTTGTCGGCGTAGAATATATTGTACCTTTCGCCATCCATTCAGCCGACTCCGAGCCACCTGAATTGTTTTACCAAGAGTTTCACCAAAACCACGTTCAGGAAATTTGGGCGCTACACGTTTGGACCGAGAGGGAAAACCCCAGTGGAACTTTTTACGACTGGAATCCAACAGTAAGTTGTGAATAATATCTGCTAAACAGCCATAGGTGTACATAGGTATTAAATTAAGAGCGCAATTCGTCCTGCAGATGAATTGCGCTCTATTTTATTTGAGATTTCCAAATGATTAAATGCATTATATCCATTTTTTTTATCTTTATTTAAAATTATCGTAAATATTAAATTTCAAACTATGAGCGGAGGCTTTTTTAATGAGACACTATTCAATTACAATTCCAACCTTGAAAAATCAAGGCCGGTAGTTTATAAACTATTGACCGGTAGGTACCTAAGGCTAATTGAAGCGGGACTTATTATTGCTCTGGTGATCAGCATCCTTTTTAAAGGAATAGGGATTCCAATCAGTTTGCTTTTTATTGTAATTTTATTTTCACTGTTGGCTTTTACCTATTTTATCTTCAGCGTATTCTTAATCCGCTGTAGCCTCATTACCCCCAAAACCATTATTTTTTCCGGATTGTCGGGCGCGCTGTTTTTTATCCATACTCTTGGCATTAATTACAAATTATTCCTTTGGGAAGGGCATTCAGGTTGGCTGACCGTTGGAATTATAGGCAGTTTAGTGTTCCTGCCTATTGCGTATTTATTATCGACTCATCCCAAAAAAATAGAAATGCAAAAGTGGCGCAGATCCATTTCCATCAGATTAATTTCTTTTTTAATTCTGACTATTTTCTTTTAT
>JAGTVA010000146.1 GCA_018224445.1 Saprospiraceae bacterium | reverse complement strand
GGTTGTACTCCATTACCCCGCGGGGGACCGGTATGGATACCGTTTATAAATTGATCTGAATATACTTTGGCCCAATAATTTTGTCCGGCCTGCAGGGCATGGGAAAAATGAGCACACTCGTGAAACACAACCTGATGAAGGCGTTCTGTTCTTCGTCTATTTCCTTGTAGGCCATAAATCTGATCAGGTCTCTGAACGGGAAGAAACTGAATGATGAGATTTATGGGAACAGTCATCATGTGATTCTGTAAAGCTGTCCAGGTATCGATTTCTGACAAATTCATAAACACCGACAATGCAGGAATAAGAAACATCCTGTTCAACATGGGGTTACTCGCTGCAGTTCCGTCATCCATAGACCAGATAATGGAATTATTAACGATATCGTCTATGCCGTATTTTACGCAGTATTGATTGTATCTATGGATGCCGGTATGAATGGTCGCTTTATTCCATACATGTTCTCTATCACTGGTATAGGATATAAACTTAATTCTCCTGCTGGATCCATTTGGAATCTTCATAAGGTGATCCGATACGAAGAAACCTAGTTTCTCATAAAGCCTTTCCCGGATAGATGCGGTAGATGTATTATACCTCCAATCGGCTCTGATGTAAACATCTCCACTATATTTTTTGTGTGCAGAAAACCAACCATCATTTTCAGTGGTTTGTGTCCTGAACCACCAAACATACCTCCCGTATTTAATAGCCAGTTCAGTTACAGGCTGTACTTCATTGTTGTTTGTTGGGTGTGTACTTTGAAGAGTTATTCTGCCGTGAGTATTATTGGTGGAGAACCCGGAGCCCGGCTGTGGCGGTTGGGGTGGATCCGGTTCCCAATCTTCAGGATATATCCCCTCAAACTCAGGATAATCCCCTACCCACTCCAATAGCGTGCTCAAACTATCAGGTAATCCAAATCCACCATACCTGGTGTTCCAGCCCGCTAACTGATAAGCAATAAGCTTGACAATATGTTCTTCATGTGAGGGCTTATAAAGGTCATCTAAGGTTTCAACAGTTAAGATGGAAGGAAGACTGTAGTTCGTTTCGATAACCGTATAAATAGGATGTTTACTCATGTCGATATTTCCGGTTACAAAAATTTCATTGGAGTCTAGGTCATTGTAGTAATCTCCATGCTGTATAATTTCCAGGTGCAGGGGATGCATAAAAAAAATGGGAGCGTTCACCCCCTCATTTTCTTCAATGTCATAAAGAATTTGTAGGTCTTCATAGGTATTTAGCACAATCTTTACATAGTGGTGGGTTGCCGTGACCACTTTTTCTGAAAAAGGAGATTCTAAAACCTCCTGATTGAATAGGTCAAAGGCTTGCTGCATGCGATTTACATTGTAGGGATTGGGTATGGAATCTCCTAAAATCATTTGAGCATCATTTGCTAAGCCATCGTAATTGTCGTCTATAAATATTTCTGATCTTTCATATCCGTAACTATTATGAGTGGAATCGGAATCAGATAGCGGCAGGTCCTTGTCTTTGTTACAAGCAGTTAAAAAGAGGGTCATTGTACACACACACACACAAATAGTACATTCGTGTAGAGGTTCTGTTCAAATTTAAATTTTTCATAATTGTAAAATTAGTGAATAAAGGAAAATTAGTAAAAACTAAAAGTAGGTATAATTATTTTTATTAACTGCAAAAAAGGTTTTATATTTAAATAATTTATTTTTTAAATTAAAAAGGTAAGACTCAATAACCTCTGTTTCTCAAGGGTAAAATCATTTTAAAACAGAAACTTACCTGAGAGGATCCTGCAGTTAATGGAGTGATTTTTATTTTGTAGTTTAATGGTTATACAAAAAGTTGAGCGCAAACCGTATTCATGGGTTACTATAAGTTCCAAGCGGAGTGTAAGTCCATTTGTAGGCAAAAAGAAGTAGATACATTTAGGCTAGATCCCAAATGAGAAAAATTAAACTTTTCTGGATATATGTCTGATTTTATTTTTCATACACTGGATTACTTCTTTCTGATTTTTCACAGCTTATTTACCCTGTTTAATGCACTGGGATGGGCGGTGAAAAAGTGGAGAAAATGGAATCTTATTTGCCTCCTGCTGACGGGGGGATCGTGGTTTATATTGGGTATATTTTTCGGCATGGGTTATTGTCCTTTTACGGATTGGCATTGGCAGGTGCTCCGGGAACTCGGCCATCGAGATTTGCCCTACTCCTACATTCAATATTTATTGGACAGGGTCTTTTCGGTGGAAGTAGGAGCGGGTTTTGCCGATACCACTACAGTGGTGGTATTTTTTGTTGCCCTCGCAGTTTCCATTTATCTCAATATTGTGGATTATTATAAAAACAAAAATGCTACAACCTAAAAAATCATGTGGGTTGGCAGGATTTTAAAAAACATCTTGAGGAGAATGTCGTTTTATTGACTGAATTTTGGTAGCGCTTAGACACAGGTGAAGAGAAATATATTTTAGGCTGTGGATTAGGGATGATAAAATAAAAATTTTTGAGCATGAGGTTATTTGTATTTACTTTGTTGTTGTGTTGTGTAAATGTTGCTTTTGGCCAAGAGGAGGGGTATCATATTGAAATTCAGTTGGATGGTTATGAGAACGACACCCTGTTTTTAGCCTATTATCACGGCGATAAACAATACATGCAGGACACCACCTACCGAAAGGGGGGGCGATTTATTTTTTCCGGGGAAGATCCGTTGGACCCGGGGATGTATATAGTGGTGAGAAATTCAGAACGAACTTTCTTCCAATTGTTGATTGATTACGATGAAATGCACTTTTCCCTGCAAGCAGATAATGACGAGGTGGCGAAGACGGTGAGATTGCGTGGAGCACCTCAGAACGAAGCCTTTTATGAGTACATGGGTTTTTTGCAGGATCAGAGAAAAATGGGAGATGAGGTTCGCGAGCAATTAGAAGGCGCTGATGAGAAGGAAAAAGACGAGATTGAGGCCAAATTGAAGAAAATGGATAAAGCGGTTAAATCGTATCAACTCGAATTGATGGAAACCTTTGATGGGGACTTGCTCGGAGCTATAATTAGAGCAAACATGGAGCCTGAAGTTCCGGATTTTGAGGGCCCGGAGGAAGAAGTTCGACAGAAGCGATTCAAGTATTACAAGACTCATTTTTTTGATAATGTTGACCTCACAGACAAACGGTTATTGCGGTCTCCAATACTGTATAACAAAGTCAATCAATACATCGACCAACTCACCTCTAAAAACCCGGATTCCATCGCCAGGAGCATTGATTATGTATTGGAACAAATGGAGGGAAATAAAACGGTGTATCGGTTTTTTCTAGCGAACTTTCTCAATAACTATGCCAGGAGTAAAATTATAGGAATGGATGCGGTGTATGTTCATTTGACTGACAAATATTACTCCACGGGCAAGGCCTGGTGGATAGGGGAGGAGCAATTGGAAAAGATTGTGGAAAACGCAGATAAAATTCGCCCGACACTCATTGGTAAGATTGCCCCCAATATTACATTGGAAAAAAGGAATGGGGAGCGGGTTCAACTTCACCACCTGGATTACGAGTATACGCTCCTCTATTTTTGGAGGCCCGACTGTGGGCACTGCAAGAGGTATACTCCCTTGATTGTGAAATTCCTGGAGGAAAACAAGGATAAGGGAATCGGCGTAGTAACTGTGTGTACAAAGTTTACGGACGATGTACCGGGATGTTGGGATTATTTGGACAATACAGAGGGTACGGACTTGTTTCTCAATCTGGTAGACCCTTTTCACCGCTCCAGATTTACTCAGCATTTCAATGTGAAAACCACACCCCTGATTTACGTATTGGACCGCGATAAAAAGATCCTATCCAAACGACTTTCTGCCCAGCAATTACCGGAAGTGATGCCGATGCTTATGGGGGGGGAGGACAGTGCAGGCCAATTTTCTGATACCGATTCCGGTGAATAATGACCGTTGGTAGGGAACAATTTGTAGATAAATAAAGGGAATTGCATATCTTTGGAGATAAAGGAATACGGTATTGAAATTTATTAAAATAATAGATCGCTACATTGTAAGTCAGTTTGCGCAACCATTTCTGGCCGCCTTTCTCATTGCCCTATTGGTGCTTGTAATGCAGTTTTTCTGGGTGTATATCGACGATATTATGGGCAAGGGAATCGGCTTTTTTATGATAGCTGAGATGGTGACCTATATGTCTATTTCCCTTATTCCCATGGCGCTGCCTATTGCCATCCTATTGTCTTCGGTAATGCTTTTTGGAAATCTGGGAGAACGCTACGAACTGGCTTGTATGAAATCCTCAGGCATTTCGCTTTTCCGCATTCTGGCACCCATCATTATTTTTTCCATTGCAGTAGCTGGATTCTCTTTTTATTGTTCCAATAACCTGATCCCGGTGAGCAATCTTAAATTTTATTCCAAGCTCCACGATATCCGGAAACATCAACCCACCTTTGCTATGGAACCCGGGGTATTTAACTACGATTTTTCGGGCTATACCGTCAGAATTGGTGAGAGAATGCCAAACGGTAGAGGGATAAAAAATGTAATTATCTACGACAATTCCGATATTCGATCCGGGATGCTGAAAATGATAAGAGCAGATTCAGGAGAAATGTTTATGTCCGGAGATCAGCAACACCTGGTAATGAGATTGTTCAACGGTTCTCAATATCAGGATCTTAAAGAGGATGGCAGTTCCTTTAAACCTTTTTTGGAAACCTTTTTTAATGAATACCAATTGGTTTTTGACCTCTCGGGCTTCGAGCTTGAAAGAACCGATGAGGAGAGATTTAAATCCCATAGAAGAATGTTGACGGTAGGACAGCTGACAGAATCTGTCGACTCTATGGTGAATTCCATGGAATACAGCACAGCCAAAGTTTTGGATCCCTTTTTGCCCAGTGACCAGATGGAGAATAAAAACCAACAAATTGATACCACCGATATTTCTCCCGTAAAGGTCAATAAGTCACCTAATTCTGTGACTAAAAATCCCGCTGAAGATCCCGGCCGATTCACCCCTGAAAAGAGAAAAACATTGGAAAGAGAGACAGGGTGGAAGCTACCTGATAGCTCTGCGGTGGATACAGGTACCTTGCATAATTTTATAGATTTTTTTCCAAAAAATGACCACAAGAAAATATACTCTCAAGCTATTGGGTTTATTCAGACCTACAACCTTCAATTGAGTGCCGCCACGCAATCTCTGAGCAGTACCGCTCAGGAAATTAGAAAGCAGATATACGAGAAACACAGAAAGTTTGCATACGCTGCCATCTGCATTGTTTTTCTATTTATTGGAGCACCCATGGGTGCAATAATTCGCAAAGGGGGCTATGGATATCCCTTGCTCGTTTCCATTCTTTTTTTTACCGGTTATGTGGTGCTTTTTACTGTCTTTAAGGAAATGAATGACGCCCGCACTCTCGGCCCTGTTGTAGCAGCCTGGTTATCAGAAATTATTCTTTTCCCCTTTGGTGTTTTTCTCACCTTTCAGGCAATGAGAGATCGAAAAATTGTAGATATAGCTGGTTTTAAAAACCTCTTTGCTCGACTTTTTTTGTGGAAGGGAAAATGAATGGTATAAAAAATGGAAATTCCCCGGAATTTCCATTTTTCTCAATTAAACCATTTGTGATTAGAGTCAAGTCATGCATACCTCCGACGGACCAGGTCTCGATTTTTTTTCTTATTCAGAGATGAAACGGTCCATGACCGCCATATTTACTGCCGGTCACAAAGGTGAACGAACGAACCCGAAGGGCGAAGGTCCGGGGGACCTTTGAGTGAGAGAACCGCGAAGCGGGCGGGTTGGCAAATTTAACGTCGGCAGTCATTGGGTTATAAAATTTTTAAACAGATGAAACGAGCATGAACTTTTTTAATCAAAAAATTCACAAAGGGGAATGATTAAAAGAAGTTGCATGCGAGTTCCTGAATGTATTCAAATTTTTTGCATATTTTATGCGTGCAAAAAATTTTAAACAGATGAAAAAGAATGATATCCCGGTGACTTGATCGACACCGTACACTTGACTTGACACTAATCAAATAAAAAATCAGGTTAGTAGAAATAAACTGTTGAGGGAAGAATTCCCGCTTCCAGGGCATATATAAAATTACCGCTGTGATCGTAAACCAAAATTTCACCCTGGCTACTAAAGTCCCTTGCATTTGTTAAATACAAATAGCCCCCAGGGTCTGAGGTTATTTTATAGATGCTTTTTCCAGCGGGATCAATAAAAATTTGGGGGTCTCCAATTTCAGAACCTGAAATTGAAACAGAATGTACACTTTCATCCGCAAAATACAATGTGTTCCTGTCGAGGTCAATATCCACTGCTCCGTAAAAATTGGGTGCCGATAAATATTTGGAATCCAATATTTCTAAATCTGAATTGATTAAAGTTATGGATGGGCTGACCGTTCCGTCAAATGAACCCGTACTCACTACAACTATGTCGTTGTTGTTTAACTGTTTGATGTACCCCGCATTGGGCCCGGTAAATACACTGTCGGTAACCTCAGCAGTAACCGGGTCTATTAAATAGGCGTGCTCGCAATTTATACAACTCACGAACAATTGATCCTCCAACCATATGAGTTGCTCACTCCAGCCTGGAAAGGGAATTTCAGCCGTGACTTCAAAGGTAGATAAGTCTATTTTTTGGAGGTGGTTTTCAAATAAATTGGTCGCGTAGGCTGTCGAACCACTTATTTCCAAATATCTAGGCGAGGACAAACCACTAATTGTACCCAGATGATCCGCTGTACTCAGATCGACCACTTCAATGGTGCCTGAATTGTTGACTACCAAATAAGCTATATTTCCCTCGATATAAATGCTTTGAAAAATGTCACCCAGAGGCGCATTTGCTGTCTCTATAAAAAAGCTGTCGCGAAAGGTCCTCTCATCCAGGTCGATTAGGCCAAGTGTTGCGTTGGCCTGTTGAAATCCACCCTCATTAACTACCAGCCCGTAGCGATCTTTTTCAAGGCCCGTGGAGGGAGTATTACCCATGTCGTCGTCGGAGTTGCATCCCCAAAGAAATAAAAGACAAATAAAAAATGCCAATAATTGATTCAATGTAAAGTTTTTCATTTAGTTATAGATTTAGATTAAAAATAATATTTATACCCACAGTCCTCAGGGGCATGGGCCGATGATTAACAGATTGATATTTCGAATTGAAGAGGTTATCTACAAAAAATGCAGTTTCTATTTTGGTTTTTTGAAATTCAAATAAATAGGCCAGGGAAGCTCTGACAATAAGATTGGATTCCAGCGAGGAGCCGTGGTCTGCTGCGGTAAATCTCTCTGAAACAAACCTCATACTGTTGTGAATGGTAAATCCCTTCCAGTTAAAATACAATTTTCCCAAAATGCTGTGATGGGGTTGATAGGGTAGTTGCTTGTTTAAAGCCGGATCGTCGGGGAATCTCTCTTCGATGAGTTTGCTTACGATGTAGTCGTAGCCAATTTCTAAACCGAGGGGAACTCCAGGTTCATCAAGCTCGAATCGGGTCCTGAATTCAAGGCCATAGGACCGGATTTTACTGAGATTTTCCGGCCGCCACATTCCGCCGGTGTTGTTCCAGTATATTAAGTCATCTGTTTCCCTCAGGAATGCGTTGAGGGTGATTTTTTCCATCAACGATTGACTGAACCGTTTCTGCCACGAAAGGTCGGTATTCCACCCCCTTTCAGGAATTAGGTCAGTGTTGCCTAATACGGGCCAATAAAGATCGTTATATGAGGGTTTCCTGAAGTGATTTCCAAAGGATAAAACTAGCTTTTGCAATTTATTTATCCTGTATTGAAATTGAATATTAGAAAGCAATGGGGCATTGATAATGGAGTTGAACTCCTGTTTTAACTGAAGGCTAATTCTGAAATCAGATACTAACTCTCCTGAATTTGAAGACAGCGATAAAAAGTAGTTTTGGTCGTTGTGGTTTTTACTGTAGGCATCTGATTTTATGTGTGTATTTTGAAATCCAGCTTGAAATTTTACCGGGATATTCAGGCCGGTATTCCACCACAGGGTCAGAATGGATTGTAAATCTTTAACCTGGCTGTCCGAAAACTCATCAGTTCTCTCATCCTCGTATTTAAGCCTGTCAATAAAAAAGGCCGATTTGTAATTCAGGATGACATTTTCAAAGCTTTTCTTGTAGCTGAAAGATCCTCTGAAGTGACGATCAAATTGTGTTGCTTTACTGGCAGCTTGAAACAGAGTAGGAGGAATCTCTCTGTCTGTCTCCTGCCACCATAAATTAAAATCTACCTCACCCCCCTCGCCCAGAGGTCGATGCACTTTTAATAAGATCGCCTGCTGTAAAACTGAGGCGTGCTCTGCCTCCTTTTGATTTCCGAATCTGTCCGGGTGTGTGTAATGATTTTTGTTTTGGTGGTTGATAGCCCGGATTAGGAAATGGGTGTTTTTGATGTGGTGATCGGCCTTGAGATTGAATTGAAGGTTGTTGTTTTGATCGAAAGTGGTTTCAAAAGCAATGGCTCCGTTTCTTTTTTTAGTGGTTTTTATTAGATTGTCAAAACTGATCACCCCTCCGGGGCTTCCCGTAAGTAAAAGATCTGTTCTGTCTGAAGTCGATACTACCACTTCATCAAATAACTTTGAAGGAAAAAGGCTTAAATCATTTAATCCTAACATGGGGTTTTGTACCAAAAAACCGTTCCAGTAAATTGAATTTTGTTGTGGTGTTGTTCCCCTTATGGAAAAAGTCGTTATTCCGGAAGGGGCGTATTCACGAAAATTAAGGGTGGAGGAATGAAAGGGAGTTAAAGTGCCTGCGGGAATTTTTGCATTTGTGGTATCTGACTGTATGATTGACCGCAGTGAGGCCTCGTAAATTATTACTTCTTCTAAATCAACAGGGGGCAAATCCTGAGAATTTATGTCCACGAGATGGAGAAAGAACAAGCTGATAATGAAAATGTGCCGTCGATACATTGCAAAAAATATAGTATCGGAACAGCGAGATAGGAACGCAAAATATTCTAAGCCAAAATAAACCGGGGCGCAAAGTACCATTGCATCCCTTACCTTTGTCCCGAAAGTAAAGAAATACTAAAACTCGTCCGGGCAGGTCTTCTGACTTCCTTTTATTCCTCCAGCAGTGAAGGTGCGACATCAACCTTCCCATCCCTTTAAATTGGGACAGTGGTGTATAAGATGTCGAATGAGTAAACAAAGGTTACAGCTGCGGGCACAGTTCTTGATTTTCACAAGATTCCCTATTAATAACAGAGTTAACCCCGACGGCGGCAAATATAGGTAAAATTTTAGAAAGAAATTAAATTAAAAAAAAAAAAGGCTCCCCACATTAGTGAAAGGAGCCTTTAAAACAATTGCTATGAAAAATAAACCTCCCGGCTTACCTCTTAAATTACTTTACTGCTATGTTTACACTTATATCGAATTCATCGTAAATGGTATTGTCTCCCAGATTGCTGAAGAAGGTTCCCGAACCGTATCGCACGTTGTATTTTGAACGGTCGATAACCAGATCGACAGATCCGACTTTCATGCTTCCTTTTTCCTCTAGTAGGGTATTGAATCTAATTTCGTGGGTTATGTCCTTGATGGTAAGGTCAGCTACTATCCGATAATCACCCGGCAATCCCCTGGAAATAACGCGTTTAATATCCAACCTTGCTTCGGGATGGTTAGCTACGTCAAAAAAGTCGTCTGATTTGAGGTGTCCTACCAGTTTCTCATTGGAACTGCCACTCAAATCTGTACAGGAAATGGTGGTCATATCCATGATAAAATGACCTCCTGTCAACTTGCCTTCAGCATCAAATTCTAATGCTCCTGATTTAATATCGACAAAACCTTCATGGTTTCCACCCACTTTGTAGGCTTGCCAGTGTACTGAACTTTCGGAGTTTAATACTTCCATTGTTCGATCGGCGATATCGGTGTCGTTTGCCCACATCATGCCTACGCTTAAAAAAGCAATTAAAGTGATAATCAAATTTTTCATTGTTCTTGTAGTTTTATTTTTTAAAATACAAATATACATGTATATACAAATAATGTTGATACATTGTTTAGTTAAGTTTGTGTTAATCTCTCAATTTATTGAGAAGGAGGTTTGCAGTCGTTGCTTCATCTTCAGTTAAGTTTGAAATTTTTTCCGTAAGTTGTGATTCCAATACTCCTGAACATTCATCTATCAAGTCTATTCCCTTGGAGGTAATAAATACATCTGCCTTCCTTCTGTCCTGGGGATTGATACATCTGTCCACCAGGTTTTTTTGAAAGAGTTTATCCACCAGACGGGAGGTATTGGATGTTTTATCGACCATTCTCCCGGTAAGGCTTTTGATGCTTGCGGGGCTGGGGTGGTGTCCTTTGAGAATTCTAAGGATATTAAATTGTTGCCAGGAAATGTTATAGGGCCTTAGAATTTCGGTTTTAAAACTTCCGAGATAAGAGGCAGTAAACATGATGTTAATATCAAGTTTGATGTATTCGTTCAAAAATTTTTTTTGTTTAATTTCGCGTTCTATTTCCATGTCTATTCACTTATTGTATATACATATATTGAGGTCTGAAAAAACATCCGAGAATTAATCTTCGGATTTGAATTTTAATTGTAATTAATTATATAGGGAATACGCGACTGAAGGCCCGGCATATTTCTGAGTTCTTCAATGGCTGACAATTCTCTGTAGGTGCTGCTCAACCTCTTTATTGCCATATCTTCCAAAGCAATCGATTCCCCTGTTAGATCTTCTATAAAGCGAAGGAAGGGATCTTTTATCTGAGGGTATGTTCTCAATCTGTATTCATCCATTTGCCCGAGGGATGCTGCGAGTTCTATGGCATCTTGAAGGTCGCCAATTTGATCGATTAATCCCGAACTTAAGGCATCTTCAGCCATCCAAATTCGCCCCTGAGCCACCTGGTGGATTTCATCATAGGTTTTATCTCTGGATTCCGCGACTAAGTTTATAAATCGATCATAAGTTTCCTCTACCAATTGTTGATAGTATTCGTGCTCTGCATCGTCAAACTCTTTCAATGGATTAAATTTAAGGGCGTATGGGCCAGTTGAGATAGAATCTAAATGAATTTCCAATTTATCCTGGACCAACTCATTGAGGTTGACCAACAAAAAGAACACTCCAATAGAGCCGGTAATGGTTTGGGGTTCAGCCAGAATGTGATCAGATGCACAGGCAATGTAGTATCCGCCTGAGGCAGCGACATCACCCATAGAAACGACGAGTTGTTTGCCGCTCTCAGTCAATCTGACCAATGCGCGATAAATATTGTCTGAGGCAATTACGCTTCCACCGCCTGAATTCACTCTTAAAACTACTGATTTGATATTGTCATTATCGATAATCTCCTGAATGGCTTTTACGTATACTTCGTCAGAAATCATCCCCCCTTCATCGCTACCTCCCAAGATGGTACCCTCTGCATAAATTACAGCTATTTGGTCGTCCGCTGAAGACCTGCGGTCACTTTTGGTACTGTTAAAATAGTCAGCGGCCGAAATGGTATTGAGTTTTTTGTCCTCATCTAAGCCTAAACTGGATTTAATTCTCGACTTGAATTCATGTTTATTTTCCACCGCGTCCACCAATCTCAATTCAAGTGCAGACCGGTCGTCCCTACTCTGCAGATTATTGGCTATATCTTTTAGTTTTTCAACCGGAATATTTCTATTAATAGAAATTTCTTCCAGAAACAATTCGTAAGCACTGTTTAAAATATCGGTCAATTGTTCCCGGTTTTCATCGCTAAAACTCCTCCTGTGAAAGGTCTCACCTGCTCCTTTGTAATCACCGGCAGTGTACACATTAAAATCCACTCCCAGTTTTCCAAAAAAATCGGGCATGAAGGTAGCAAGGATTCCAAAACCTCTAAAATCAATCATTCCAAAAGGATTTAGGCTGATGTGGTCGGCGGCACTAGCCAGGTAGTATTCACCTTGAGAGAAGTAGGTGCCGTGCACAAAGACCTGTTTACCGGTAGCTGAGAAGTTGCGGAGCTGTTCGTTGAGTTCACCGGCTGCTG
>JAGTVA010000145.1 GCA_018224445.1 Saprospiraceae bacterium | reverse complement strand
GGAAATCCCACCATTGAGGCGGTGGAGAAAAAGCTGGCGCTGCTGGAGAGTTTGGGAGGCGATACCGATTGTCATGCCGTACTCACTTCTTCGGGCATGTCTGCCATAAGTACGTTGATACAGGCTCTGCTACCCCACGGGAAGGGGGTTTTGATTCACCCTTCACTTTACGGGGGAACCCTCGAATACTTTTTTTCGGAACTCCCCAAATCCGGTCACAAAATCTTCCAGGCGGATTTTAGAAATGAAACGGAATTAAACAACAGCCTTGAAAAATACGGTGAAGAAATTGGACTGGTCTATTTCGAAACTCCCACCAATCCGGGACTTGAAATTATAGATATCTCCAACGTATCCCGTTTGGCCAAAAGGTATGAAATTCCAACTGTAGTGGACAACACTTTCTGCACTTCTTATATTCAGCGCCCCCTTCAATTGGGAGCTGATTATGTAATCTACTCCACTACCAAGTTTATCAATGGCCACGGCACTTCAATAGGAGGGGCCATCATTGGCAAAAACGAAGAGGTCATGCGAAATAGGGTTTGGAAGACCATGAAGTTGATGGGAACCTGTATCAGTCCTTTCGAGGCCTGGCTGATCAATCAGGGCATAAAGACCCTGCCTCTGAGGATGGAAAAACAAACAGAGAATGCTTCGCAACTGGCCAAACACCTCGCAAAGTTTCCCGACAAGGTGCGTGTAGTACATTACCCCGGTTTGGAACACCACTCCGGTTTTGATCTCGGCAAAAAGCAAATGTCCCTCCCGGGTAGTATGTTGAGTTTTGAGTTGATTGCCAATTTGAAAAAGTCCGTTGCCTTTTGCAATCGACTCGCCTATTCCAAGGCTCCGACCCTGGGGGATACGGATACTTTACTGTTGCACCCCGCCACTTCGTCCCATATCAATGTAGATCCTAAAATCAGGGAGGAGACCGGCATTACAGATGGTCTGATCCGACTCTCCGTAGGCCTGGAGGATATCGATGATTTAATAGAGGAGATGAATGCTGCGTTAAAATTATTGATTTAAACTCAATTTTTCGGGATTTTTGCCGATCTGGGGTATTCAAGCACTCGTATGCTGGAGGGCTTCCCCTTTTCTATTCGCAAAAGGATACAAGTTCTGAATTTGTGAAATCCGGAAATTCCTATGGCACCCGGATTGATATAAAGCATTCCAAAGCGCTTATCTCTCTCCACCCTGCAGATATGAGAATGTCCGCAAATAAATATATCCGGCTTTAAGGATTGGATTAATTTGGTGGCCTGGGGGGAGTACCTACCCGGTCTTCCTCCAATGTGGATCATTAACACTTTCAATCCCCCGGACCTAAAACATTCATACTCCGGAAAACATCGTCTGATTTCCATCCCATCTATATTTCCGTAAACCGCCTTTGTAGGAGCGATAGCAGCCAGTTTATCAGTTACGAGCAAATCGCCGATGTCCCCTGCGTGCCATATTTGGTCAGGCACCACTTCCAGGTCCTCCAGAAAATCTAATTCGGTGTGAGCATGCGAGTCAGAGAGGATCAAAACGCTTTTAGTGGTTGAGGAGTTTTCCATAGGTAAAAGGGTGTATTTTTATTCGGCAACCTGAAGTACCACCTTGCCAAAATGATGGGGTGACCGCAACCTGTCCAATGCGGATTGGAAGTCATCTAAAGGGAAGACCGAATCAATTACAGGTCTGATCTTGTGTTTGGTCACCAACTCCAACATTTCCCGAAAATCCCTGTCCGAGCCCATAGAGGTACCCATTATATTCAATTGTCTCCAGAAAATAATTTGCGGACTAATGCCATCGCTTTTTCCCTTAGTACCACCGTACAAAACTAAATTTCCGGCAGGTTTCACCAGTCCAATGAGCTTTTTTAAACCGTCTCCCCCGGCACTGTCAATAACCAAATCAAAATTCCCAAAACTCTTCTGCAGGGTTTTATCCCAATCCTCTTTTCCGTAGTCCACTGCGGACTTTACTCCCAGGTCGATTAGTTTTTCTTGTTTTTCCAGAGAACCGGTAGTTGCGTAGACTTCTGCTCCCACCGCCAATGCCATCTGAATGCAGGTCATCGCCACTCCTCCTCCCCCACCGCTAATCAATACCTTTTGACCGGATTGTAATTTACCCCTCGAAAACAACGCGCGATAGGCCGTTAATCCTGCAAGGGGCAATGCAGCAGCCTCGTGCTTATCGAGGTGATCGGGGGCGGGATAAACATTCTGTTGAGGGACTTTTACCCACTCGGCAAAAGTACCGTGGGAAGGCATTCCAAGTATTTGGTAATCCCGGGATTGGACCTCCTGGGAATCGCCCCAATTTATACCCGGATTAATTAAGACTGCACGTCCCTTCCAAATTCCGGAAGCGTCAGAGCCCATTATTACTTTCTCCACAAGCCCTGGATACAAACCCTTAATGACAAAGTCGTCTCTTTTATTGAGTGCCGCAGAGGACACCTGTACTTCAATCTCATCTGGTCTGGCACTCTGCCTTTTCACGTCCTCTCTAAAGCAAAAACCCTTTTCCAGATTCTCAAATACTATGGCCTTCATCAATTCATGTTTTTTTTTCCAGCAATTGGCTGCATTTAGAAATGGCAATCACTCCCTTTTGTTTAGGCTATGGGTAAAATAGTTCAATCACGGTTTATTTTAGACGCTGAGCTGAGGTCTACCACTAATCCAAAGGAACGAAAGACATTTTCCCGGTTTCCACCGCATTGCCATATTTGATTTGGTAAAAGTATATTCCACCTGAATTGAGGTCAGCTCTGGTAATTTCTATCCTGTGGAATCCTCTCTCATAGGTCCCCAAAACTACTTTCACCTTTTGACCTGACCTGTCAAATACCACCACCTCAACTTCCTCTTTTTGAGTGAGAGAGAATTCAATGTAAGTCGATTGAGAAAAAGGGTTGGGGGAGTTTCTGTGGAGATAAAGTGTTTGATGGGATTCCATTTTTTTCTCAGAAAAAATCAACTCCATTCCCATTGTTTCAAAAAGATTGGGGTATGCTTCTGCAGGAGTAACCTGACTACTTAAATATACCGACTCCTTGAGTTGTCCCTCTTTTTTAGCTTTAAAAATAAAGGTATATAAAACCTCCTCCTCCCGGGGGTAAAAGTCCATAAGAGAATTCCAGCTTTGGGTAATAATTCCCTCTTCCAAAAGCTGAAATCCAAAATTATCCTCGCTTAATTCCGGCAATATACCCGATTCAAAGTCTACAAATTCAAGGGAAGAAAGGTCGAAATGAAAAGTATATTGAAAGCCCAGTAATTGCCTAAAGTCCGCAGCTTTTAATTCCACCTTGACAAGGTCATCTTCCTCAAATTTAAAATTTTCCACTTCGAGGGAATAAGCTTCACCTAATTCCCTTTCTTCTGCTTGAACCAATGAAGTCGGATGAACGGAATTATTAACATCCCCAATTTTTACACCGATAAAATCTGCATCGTAAACAGAGCGGGATAAGTCCATGTACTCTCTGGAAGTTTCGAGTTGGGAGGGCGGTGGTGGATGCACCATACCCGGTTGAAAGTCTTGTTCAGAGAAGATGAACTTCCAACTATTGTTAGACGGAAAAGTGGACCTTCTTCCCAAGATTAAATTCCTGATATCCAAGATATCCAATACGTCAATTTTTCCATCAGGCCGGACATCTGCAGCGATCAATTTATAGGGGGAGTCCAATACTCTTATCCCCAAAATATGTGCTTGAATTAATAAAGCGTCAAAAGTTGATACTCCATTTAAGAGATTGATGTCTTTTTCAGGGATCAAAAGATAATCGCTGCCGCTAACCAACTCCTCAAACCTATATTCTCCATCCTGTTGGACCTCAAATTCCTTGAAAATATTGGATTCTTTTAATAAATGAACTTCTGCCCTGCCCACCGGTTCTCCAAACTCAGTCACCAAGGCCCCTTCTATAATTAAATTGTCGCAAAAGTTCATCGTATCCGTTACAGTTAACCCTGTTATACACGTATCCAGACTGCCTGATTGATCGGAAATAATTATTTCCACGGAATTAACTCCTACATGGCTACAATCCAACTGAAGCAGGGAATCAGTGACCAAACTCAAACTGTCGCAATTGTCACTCATGCCAGTAATAGCCGTTGAAATATCTAGATTAAAAACACCCCCTTCCTCTAAATTGACCACCACATCCCGACAATTAATTTCCGGAGGTATACTGTCTACGACCAAGATACTAACCATGCATTCGGAAACTTGTCCGAAATCATTTGCAGCAGTGATGGTTATACTGTTGTCGCCTATATCCTCGCAAGTAAACTCAGACTGACTCGCCTCCACTTCTATTTCTCCACAACTTTCGGGTAAACTCGAGATCAGGTCCAATGGATTTAAGCTTACTTCTCCTTTGTGGTCCAACTCCAAAGTACCTACTTCATAACACTGAATTTCAAACTCTTCAGTATAGGTCACATTTACCAATACATTGCAGGTAGAAACCAACCCATTACTTCCTGTAACCTCAATGGTCACAGTTTTGACCCCAAAATCACCACAGCTGAATTCAGTTTGGCTGACCAAAATCTCAAAGTCCCCACAAACCACTTCGACATGGATTATAAAATCATCAGGTTGTAAAACTTTGGTCTCCCCCCCCTCCAATTCAATTACCAACTCCTCTTCACACTCTATCACAGGAGGATTGTTGTCTTCAACAGATACCAAAACCTCACAGGTACTGACCTGATTATTTTCTGCCTCAGCCCCAATTATTACTATCACATTTCCAATGTCACCGCAATCGAAATTCGTATGACTTAAGTTCAACTCCACCTCTCCACACACCGCTTCTGCTGTAGTCACCAGGTCGTTTGCGTCCAAAACTGCCTCTCCATCTTCATCCAATTCGATCGTATAATTGCTTACACACTCCAGAACGGGACTGTTGTAGTCTTCTATATTTACTTCCACCTGACAGGTGTTCGTATTTCCGTTATTGCCCTCGGCCGTTACCGATACGGTATTAATTCCCAAGTCAGCACAGGTAAATTCAATTTGATTGGCACTCACCTCCACCGTTCCGCATGAAATACTCACTGAAGTGATCAACTCATTGGGGTCGAGGGTAAACTCTCCGTTGCTGTCCAAATCGTAGGTTGCAGTTGCAACACACTCCAATTCCGGATCGTCGTCTGTAAACACCTCAACTTCCACCTGGCAAGTGCTGCTCTGTCCGTTGCTGCCCTCAGCCGTTATGGTGACCGTCTGTAGGCCTATGTCCGCACAACTGAACTC
>JAGTVA010000144.1 GCA_018224445.1 Saprospiraceae bacterium | reverse complement strand
GGGTGCCTGAGTATCCAAATCCAGCAGAGTAGGTGAAGAATACGGCTGTTGTAAATTTCCAGCCTGATCTCTTGCTCCTTCAACCTCTACAGCGATGTCACGGTGGTCTTCCTCATTGTTGACGAGCTGGTAGACCGCTCTATATTCAGCCGGACTCAACCAGTTACTGAGACTGTCGATGAGGATAAAAGTTTCCTCCCATGAGGGGTGATTGGTTAAGGAAATTAGGGGCCTTACATCGGTGTCGCATATTTCAGAAAAAAGTACATCTAAAATCAAATATTCACTCTCAGTACTCTCGATATTGATCAGGTCTTTGCTCGGATTTACTTCAAGTACCTGGGGTGCCTGAGTATCCAAATCCAGCAGAGTAGGTGAAGAATACGGCTGTTGTAAATTTCCAGCCTGATCTCTTGCTCCTTCAACCTCTACAGCGATGGCCGGGTACTCTTCCTCATTGTTGACGAGCTGGTAGACCGCTCTATATTCAGCCGGACTCAACCAGTTACTGAGGCTGTCGATGAGGATAAAAGTTTCCTCCCATGAGGGGTGATTGGCAAAGGAAATTACGGGTATTTCATCAGTGTCAAGTATTTCGGAAAAAAGTACATCCAAAGTCAGGAGTTCACTCTCTGCAATCTCGATGTTGATCAGGTCTTGACTCGGATTTACTGCAACTACCAGGGGTGCCTTCGTGTCCAAATCAAAAATTGGAGAAGAAACAAAAGTGTCGATACGATTACCTGCGAGGTCTTCCACACCGGATACGACCATGGAAATGTCGCTGTATTTTTCACCGTTGTTGACGAGATCAAAAATGGCCCTGAATTCAGTTGGGTTCAACCAGTAACTCAAACTGTCGTTTAGAATATAAGTCTGCTGCCAGTTGGGGTGGTTTTCAAAGGAAAATGTGGGAATAAGATCGGTTTTACAATCCTCACTCAACAGCATTTCAATAATCAGTTGATCTTGCACGGTAGTCTCTATATTGATTAAATCCGTATTGGACTCCAGACTTGTAATTTCCGGATTTTGGGTATCAATGATCAGGGGAAACTCCCTTTCAGTTTGTTCGTGTTCCATCCGGTTCCAGGCTGTTCCACCTGTGATATTCACACTAGAATTGCTCAATTCTACCGCAGTATCTGCCAGAGCATAATACTGCCTAAAAATATATTCATCTTCCCAATGAGAGTCGGCTTCCAGAAATATTTCCGACTGTACCAGGTCGACGTCCAAAAATTCGATCCCGGGTGCAATCAGGGTATCCATTCTCCGGTTGAAATGTACAACAACCGCTATGTTTTCCCCAATTTGGTCTCGGTTTACAATTGCCGGATCAATAAACAGCGTATCGATTTCAGGTAATGAAAGACTGAACAATTCATTGGCAAATCCAACGGCGCGGTATCCCACTTCCAGGCCTATTTTCCTACCGGGAATATCGTCCATTAAGGGGTGAATACCTCCCCATATTCTGGAAAGGCTGCTCTGATCAGAAGCGTCCTGATAGGTAGCCCATTGAAGGAAGATATCTTCTGAAGGGCCTTTTTCAAACTCCAGATATTCGTTTGCAGGAGCGTGGAACTCGCCCATTCCTCCCGGGAAATAGGGGGTTCCTGTAATCAGGGTCAGTACTTCAGCGGCTGCTCTGGAATAGGTAGAGTGGCCCGAAACATAGCCCGCAAATGGAGGGGTAACAAAGGTAGGGCGTTGGTAAGGCCACCAATTTTCAGCCAAAATCCATCCGACTCCCGCTACATCCTCTTCGGGGTCATCGATGTAATCCGGTCCTCGCCAGGTGAAGAGCTTCACCTTGTGAAGGTGTTCATTTTGATCTCCCGCCAGCTCATCACCCTCTCTGACCAATTCGATGAAACCCGGCATGAGGGGAAGGCCTTCGGGATCGTAACCCTCATCGTCCGGATCACTGCACTGCCCCTTACCTCCCATGTACCGGATGGCTGAAACCGGCCTGATGTAATCGTAGTAACCCTTTACACTCCAGGCAGCCATAGCTGCATCGTGCATGGCACCTCCAAGAGTCAAATACGCACGCAAATCGTACTCCAGTGAAGTGAGTTCTTCCTCTTCCCCCATCCAATAATTTTCAAATAATTCCTGATCGCGCACGTGATTGTATATGGAAAACCAGTGACCGGGTGGAGTCTCTGAATCCGGACCATCAGCCC
The DNA here is from genome assembly GCA_018224445.1 of Saprospiraceae bacterium. Classification (GTDB taxonomy): domain Bacteria; phylum Bacteroidota; class Bacteroidia; order Chitinophagales; family Saprospiraceae; genus PWJY01. The sequence continues at coordinate 3,031 of JAGTVA010000144.1, read as the reverse complement.
AGAACTCGGCTAAAATTCTGGCGTAATCCCCTCTTTTGACCCATTGAGAGGGATAGGGTTCTCCGGTAATGGGATTTATTTCGTGTCCACTTGAAAAATCACCCCCTTCAAAATAATTGTAATGCTCGGGGTAATCTTCCGGGGACGGTGGTAAAATCGCCTGGTTTCCCCTCCTTGCCGGAGAGATGTCCCACATGACCGTATCTGCAGGATCCAGATGAGACTGCCAGACAGAAACCATCGCAAAGCCCATTTTGAAATGGGAATTTTCACAACCCGGTTCACTTCCATCCAAAAAGGCAGGAGGACCGGGATCCAGGTAGACCTTGTATTCATCTCCATTTCGCATATAAGTGGTGACATCTGTTTCATTGAGAGAAAAAGGTATGGTATTTCCCCATTCCGGACTGAGAAAAGGCAGGGTGCTGCCTACCGGATTGCCCGACTGATCGACAGCATTGGATATAGTCAATGGCTGCCAGCGGTTGGGGTCAATGAGGTCGGGATTTCCGGGGTCGTCCATAACCAGCGGTGGATTAACCGGTTCGTAGTATTTGTTGTCGTATCCATCGCCCTCGTGTGAACCATCCTGTAATCCAAATTCAATTATCAGGCTGGCGATGTAATTTCCCAGCTCTGCCGGGCCCCCATTCTGATAATCCGTTGAAGTATTCAGAAAGTTGTATCCGCGCTGAAGCATTAACCCTCTAATAGACTGGGTGATTTTGCTTATGCCTGGGGAGTTCGAGAATCGGTGTTCCATCAACCGAAAGGTGGTAAAGCTAAGGGTTTCCTCAATAGCCTCCACGGGATTAGCGGGAGAATCAATTCCCTCAAAGGGGAAATCAAAGCCACCCGTGTTCTTTCCCATAAAATAGGTCCATGAAGTATCCTGATACACCGCCCATGAATCGTACATGCCTGCGGAAATGTGAAATAAATTTCTCGCGTGTACGGTGGGCCTGGCAAGGTCCTGTGAAATGGCATTCAGCAACAATTGATTCCACTCTCTCGCAAGACTGTGCTCCTGAGCCTGGAGAGGTTGGAAACTCAATGCACCGCAAAGAAGGGTAAAAAGCAATACCCCAAAGGTTTTTCTCAATTTTAATGGTATAGCATTCCAATTCATAATTTATAGGGTTTTATTTGTTCATAGGAACTATTTCTATTTCTGTGTCTTTCGGACCTCAAATGGATGAGGGACCAAAGGGAGCCCCACCAAAGGATGGGTATTGTTACTTTCAGGCAACAACTCCTGATTTCTGATTTGATGGACCAATTCAATAGAGGGTCTCGCATCTGCAATAGTAAATCCCCGTCCCGCTATGATTTCCCGGTAACTCACGGTGTGAAGGTCTTCAAATCCCTTGCTGAATTCCAACTCCTCCCCGTCCATTTGAATACTTCGGTAGGTGGTCTTCCCGCTTCTTTTTGAAGATTCCGGAAGAGTATCGCCGTGAATACTCAAAAACCACTTCACCCGGGCTTTTTCGAGTTCGAGAAAGCCCGAAGCTCTGTCGTGCGTCCGCTGGTGAACCTCCACTTGTTCAACTCTTCCAAACAACCAGATCAACATGTCAAAAAAATGAATTCCTATATTGGTAGCTACTCCCCCGGATTTCAATGGATTTCCTTTCCACGAAGTGTAATACCATTTTCCTCTGGAAGTAATGTAAGTGAGGTCAATTTCTTTTTTTTCAGCAGATTTAGCGGCGATTGAATTTTTCTTCAGATTCCGGATTACGGGGTGGTGTCGAAGTTGCAGGATATTGTAAATATTGCCCTCGCACTCCTTTTCCATTTCTTCCAGGGCATCTAGATTCCAGGGGTTGAGTACGAGTGGCTTTTCACATATTGCACTCGCCCCGTACCTGAGGGCAAACCTCACGTGCGCGTCGTGAAGATAATTGGGAGAACAAATGCTGAAAAAATCAATAGGCTGTCCCCTTCTCTTGAGCTTTTCCACATGTCGGTCAAAGCGCTCGTATTCGGTGAAAAAAGAAGCCCCGGGAAAATAGGAGTCAATTACCCCCACTCCGTCATAAGGGTCGCAAGCAGCTACCAGTGCATTGCCCGTTTCTTTTATGGCCCTCATGTGCCTGGGCGCTACAAATCCCGCCGCTCCTATCTGTGCAAATGATTTCATAAAATATTTTGCAGTATAATTAAATATTCCACAAGATAAGGGATTCCAGGGATTTTTTTGAAAATGGCGTGTGCTCAGATAAACCCGGGTTAAACCTTTTACTCCTCCTCAGGTGTTGTTTGGTGTGGACTCATCAATCATTGTATAGTAAATGGATCAATCTCTAAAGCAGCGAGCTAAAAAAAAGAAGAAGACTTTTAAAAAGGATCTCCAAAAGGCAGATCGGACAGAAGTCATCAGGTCCCTCCCTGCCTATCATGAAGAAGCTTTTGAGCATATTGATTGTCTGGACTGCGCCGCTTGTTGTAAGAATTACTCCCCTACCTTTAAGCCTCCCGATATCCGGAGGATCAGTAAGGAACTGGGAATGAAAGAGGGAGAATTTGTGGACACCTACCTCTTTTTGGACGAAGAAGGCGATTACGTGGTCAATGCCAAACCCTGCCCCTTCCTGAAAAAAGACAACCGATGTGGAATATACGAATTCAGACCCTCTGATTGCGCCCGTTTCCCCTATACCGACGAAGATGTCCTGCTGGACAAGCTTGAAATAACATTGAAAAACAGTACCTTTTGCCCGGCGGTCTTCAGGGTGCTGGAGCGGATTACTGAAGATTTTAAAATTTGATGAATAACGCGGGTAACCCCTGACCGTCGATCACTATTCTCAGAATCTGAAACTGTAGCCAAAAGTCGCAATTATTGCTGAAAGGGGTTCAATTTCCCTAGTGTATTTCATTATGTTTTTTTTATCACTACTGACCAGAGGAATAATGGCTTTGTTTATCTGAAGGCCAAAGAAAAACTGACCAATGTGGTAAGTGCCATTCAGGTTTAATCCCAGATCTCTGGTGATGTTGTATTTCCGATCGGTATCGAGCCGCT
>JAGTVA010000143.1 GCA_018224445.1 Saprospiraceae bacterium | reverse complement strand
TTAATGTGCATATATCCGCCTTCCTGAACCGGTCTTTCTTCAGTTCCTATAAATGGATTCAGCACCCAGAATTCTATGTATTCTATATTGGTAGCTTCAAAATCATTGGTCGGCAGCGTACGCATCAAACCACCCCACCTGGATTCGGGGTCATTGAGAAAACCCTCCTGATTTAATCCCGCTGAAAAACCGGGTATTCCGCCCGGCCTATCAAAGTTGTAAGGTCCGCGCTCTTCGGGATAGTAGGAAATATCGAAGGTTCTAAAATCGAAAAGCGTCGGCAACTGAGGCCGATTCCGGAAAATTTCCTGCTGACTCACTGTCCGGGTATAGGGGTTGTTGCTATTACCCGTTATGGTTCTTTCTATGCGATACCAGTTGATCAGAGCCCGGTTGGCCCCGGTCACATCGGCATCTGTAAGACTCGATTCGGGGAAACGATCGGTGCTCTCCGGAATGGAGGAAATAATCCAACTGTTTACCGGAACCCTAAGATCAATTCTGCTGGCACTACCTTCAAAATCATCCAAATAAACCACTCCGCCTTTATCCTCTCCCACATCGATGGCTTTGGAGTGACCGGGACGCAGAGCGGCACCTTCTGCATAAAAATCAATACTGGACTGCTCCCGGGTACTGAGAAGAGGAATGGCATCCACCAGACGCGTCAACCACGGAGCCTCACTGCTGTAGTTAAAATCAAGCCCGTATACCCTGTTGTTGATCGGGTCTTCTCCAAAGTTGACCTTTTCGGTAAACGGTTTTTCCCACAGGTGCATATAGGTTCCCCCTACGCTCATCTTCCTGCTAATATCGTAATCGGCTCGCAGGCCCAACATACTCCTCGTTTGAAAACTAAAAGTGGAATTGTCCTCAAAAGACACATTAATGGGAGTACCTGAAGCGAGATAGGCATCGTTAATAATCCGTACCCGTCCAATCTGATAATCCACGATATAATCCACATCTTCCTGGAGAATTTTACCGCCCGCTCTGACCGAGACTGATCCTCTGGGTACGTTGATTGCTCCGAGGGAAATATCACTGGTCACCGAGGACCGATAAGATCCCTTCATCACAAATCGGTTTCTCTCCTGGTATTCTCTCGCCACGGTGATGGTGGTGTCGTAGAGTAATTGATAGTTGTATTTCTGATATAATTCTTCAGTGGGAAGAATTTCTCTGAGAGAATTACCAAAGGGTTGCAATACGGGAAACATTACCTTTCCCGTTCGCGTATTGATGGTAATTCCCGGAATAAAATCAAAAAAACCATCGGGCTGAGGATCTCCGTAATAATTGAGGTTATCAAGATTAAATAGTTGCAACAAGGGGGTTCCGGATATTCCCGGTTCGGGTAAAAATCTCTTTTGGCCTCCGGCCGGGTCATCGTAAAAAATATCAAATCTAAAATCTTCCTCCGTGGCTCCAAATGCTCCAATGGGGTAAACGTTTTTCATCATCAGGTCCCACATTGGATCGGCCACATTCTGACTTGAACTCTTCAACATTTTCAACAACAGTACCTGACTCGTAGCACTCAGGCTGTCCCCTTCGTACGCACCGACATCCGTGGCGAATTCACCCACCTTAAACACCTCTCCATTGTAGGTGTATTCATAGGCTACCGCGAGCACTTCGTCTGGCCTCAGAGCCACATCGAGGGACAGCACCCCCAACTCGGGAATCAGATCGTATCTGTTGGAGGGCAATTTACGAGCTCTTTTCTGCTCAAAGTGCACTCCGGAAGTAAAATTGTAGGGAAATCCCTGTAAGGTATTCACCACCGTGCGCAAATCCCTAATCTGTTCTCCGTCACTCAGCAATTGGTTGAACAACCTGTTGGCTCCGTTATCCGGCAAAACTCCATCGCCAAATAAAGGCCTGAGTTCAGGGGGCACATTGGTGAAACCAAATTCAGCAGCGGCACCTGCTGTGGTAAATTCATCAAATTCTCCCAGGTCAGAAAAACCCACAATTTGTCTTAAATCCTCGTATTCATTTCCGATATTGGTCACCCATACTTCTACACGCTCCACTCGGAAAAGGCTGTTGATATGGGGCAGGTTGTCCAGCGCCTCCTCGTACATATTGCGGTTGAAATGGGAGAGGAAAAAGTGCCTGTTGGCATCGTATTCGTCCGCTCTAATGCTAAACTCCTGAACCTGCGCTCCACCGTCTATTACAATATTTTCTTTTCTCGCTCTCTGTTGGGAAGCAATGGCTGTCAATCTCAAATGGCCGAATTGCAATTCGGTTTTAATTCCGAATAAACTCTGACTACCCTCAATAAGGGTACTTCTCAAGGGCAGGCTCACATTTCCAGCCTCAATATTTTTGATTATATCGTCGTCGCTAAAGGCCTCGCTGTCAAATTTTATGTTGAGTTGGTTCTCAAAATCAAAAGTCGGACGGGTGTTGTAGTTGGTAGAAAGGGATAACTTCTCTCCGATTTGCCCCGTGACATTCATCTGAATATCCATATTGAAGTCAAATATTCCCTGTCTTTGTTGTCGAACGGGAAGAACCGGATTTTGAATATTTTGAAATCTGGCTCCGAGCAATACATCGATGTTTCCCTGAGGTTGAATATCTACTTCAGAGCCTCCGAACAAGCGATCGATGAGGTTGCGCTCAACATCCACTTCCAAAATGGGATCCGTCATTCCCTCAACCTCACCATAGGAATCTGAAATTCCGGCCAGATTATTAAAATACGCCCGCTCCTCTCTTTGAGATCTCCATTCGATATATTCCTCAAATGTCATGTAGGTAGGTGAACGGTAGTAGTCGTCCCCTATTCGCTCTAAAAGGTAATACCTATTGGTCTGTGGATCGTACTCAACCTCTTGTTCAATATTGGCCGGATCGTTCAGGTCAAAGGGATTGCTCCTTCCCGACCTTAGAAAATCACCCTGTCTGTCTCTCAGAGGTATGGTATCCTGCTCAATTTGAATCAATTCATTGAACAATTCCTCATAGGGATCCTCTAAATTAGAGCTAAATCCAACATTTGCATAAGATTCGTAATTGCATATACAAATCAGGGAAATTGCAGTAAATGAACACAGTATTTTTTTTCGCATAAATCCTTCAAGAACAAAACAATTAACTCTAAACGCTAAATGCATCAAATGCGTATAGTTTTAAAAAAAATAAATTTGTAACTCAGGTTAACTCGCTTTCGCTAATTTCAATGTCGACGCAGAGATGTTTTACAATGTATTTTCTCCGCAAAATCTCACTTATAAAAGTCTATAATTTTAATAGAGCCACCCACTGGCAGATTTTAAAAAGCGGCAAAGGTACGAAGACCACCCCAAATATTTCAAGCCCTTCAGGTCATTATTTTAAGCGCTCTTTTTACCAACCCCTCAGTAGTCAAGTCCGAATCTTCTGTTTTAACCACCTCATTGAGTGCCTTTCTGACCTTTTGTCTATGAAACCCCAATGCCACTAATGCATTGTAAGCTTCTTCAGTATCGATATCAATCGCGCGGGATTCAAAATCGCTTCCCGTTGAAAACTCTTTGAAAACCTTATCCTTTAAATCGAGAATAATGCGCTGCGCAGTCTTTGAGCCTATTCCTTTAACACTTTTAAAAACAGCAATATTATTACTCAAAATAGCCTGTTGTACATCCCGAGGCGAAAGTGCAGAGAGAATCAACCGTCCCGTATTGGTTCCCACTCCTGAAACACTTATCAACAACCTGAATAAATTGCGCTCGTATTCGGTACTGAAGCCGTAGAGTTCCATTTGATCTTCCCTCACGTAGAGATGCACAAATAGCGATGGCGACACAGAACTTTTAATATCTTCATAAGTAGTCATCGAAATGTGAAGCAGATATCCCACTCCATTGATATCGATAACTGCGTGGTCCGGTGAAAGAGAAGCCTTCTTCCCTGATATATATTCGTACATTGAATTATAATTAAATTTAATACGAAAGTACAGCCATTTCTCCATTAGACCTAAGAATTTTAATTTTTATTGCAAAAACCTCGATACCGATTCTCCGGAAATCCCAATGGCCAATCATTCGCTAAAAAAGCAGGCCCGGGCGACCTTATATCTACCCCTGATAATTTCGTTGATGAATATTGCCTCTTAAATCCCTACCTATTGTATCTTTACATCCCTTTGCAAAAGCGAATTGGTTACCATACCTTCTTCGCAGAAGTCAAAGCTTTTATTGTCCAATGCTATAAAAGCAGTAAGGCCTCTTCAAAAATGGTGGCCCGGAGAAATAATTACAGAAAAATTTAAATACCCATGAGAGTTTTACTATTTGGAAGCGGGGGAAGAGAGCACGCCTTTTGCCTTGCTTTTGCCAAAAGCAATAAAGTAAGTGCCATTTATATTGCACCCGGCAATGCCGGCACTGCATCCACAGGTACCAATGTAGATCTCAATCCGGATGATTTTGAAGAAGTGGTGGAATTTATACTTTCAAAAAAAATAGATCTGGTAGTAATAGGCCCAGAAATACCGCTTGTCAATGGATTGGCAAATCGATTGCTGTCCAGTTCCCGGCTAAAAGGCCTTAAAGTTTTGGGACCCAATAGAGAGGGCGCCCAATTGGAGGGGAGCAAAGTTTTTGCCAAAAAATTTATGAAGAGATACGAAATCCCCACAGCGAAGTACCTGGAGGTTACCCGCGACAATTTAAATCAGGGAAATCAATACCTTCAGAACAATAAAGGCCCCTATGTACTTAAGGCAGATGGACTTGCAGCCGGGAAAGGCGTACTGATTATCGATGACCGGGAGCAGGCCGGGACAGAACTCGGCAATATGTTGGATGGGAAATTCGGTGAGGCATCCAGAAAAGTAGTTATCGAGGAGTTCCTTACAGGTACGGAATTTTCAGTATTTGTATTGACCGATGGAGACCATTGGGTATTGTTGCCCGAGGCAAAAGATTACAAACGGGCAAAAGAGGGTGATCAGGGATTAAATACAGGTGGAATGGGAGCGGTTTCCCCGGTGCCTTTTTTCGGTGGTGAATTTAAGAAAAAGGTCATCCAACAAGTCGTTGAGCCCACCCTGGACGGATTGAAAAAGGAAGGGATCAACTACTGCGGTTTTATTTTTTTCGGACTCATCAATGTCAACGGCTCCCCGTATGTAATTGAATACAATTGCAGAATGGGAGATCCCGAAACACAAGTAGTTTTTCCCCGCATAGAATCCGATATGGCTGAACTCATCCTCGATGCGACCGAGGGTAGACTTAAGGGAAAGGAAATTAAAATTTCAAACCAATCGGCAGCCACTGTAATTGCAACTTCCGAAGGATACCCGGAAAAATACGAAAAAGGAAAGTCCATTTCCGGGCTTGATTCCATCAAAAATGCCCTGGTTTTTCACGCAGGCACCCGACAAAACAACAACAGTATTGTCACCAATGGAGGGAGGGTGCTCGCTATTACCTGTTTGGGAGAGGAATTGCAAATTGCTGTGAGTTCCTGCTATAAAAATATGAACGAGCTTTGTTTCGAGGGCATCACTTACAGAAAAGACATTGGAAGCGATCTTATAAATTGAAAGAAAAAAAATATACTCTCCTTTAATGGCTATCGTTTACTTATTTTTAGATTATAGGGTTAAATTTGCAATTCCAAAGAAAATAAATAATTTATGAAATACCTGATGTGTTTTTTCCTGCTCACACTTGCCTCCGTTGTAATCGCACAGGATGCAGATGTTTTATTTACCATTGATGATCGGGAGGTCCTTGTGGACGAGTTTGAATACATATTCAAAAAGAACAATCCCGATCTGTCACAAGTCAATGAGGAAGATGTGAGGGAATACCTGGATTTGTATATCAATTTCAAGTTAAAGGTAACCCGAGCAAGGGAATTACAGATTGATACCGCTGCCAGCCTCAACGAGGAACTTCAGACTTATAGAAACCAATTGTCCCGAACTTTTTTAATCAACAAAGAGGTGGTTGAAAAACTCATTCAGGAGTTATTTGAACGAAAGCAGGAGGATATCAACATCAGTCATTTACTGGTTGCACTTAAAAGCGATGCTACAGAAGATGAGATTGCCACGGCTTATGAAAAGGCCAAAGCTCTTCGCAAAGACATAATGGATGCACCGTCCTTTGCTGAATTTGCAAAAGAACACTCAGACGACCCCACTGTGGAAAGAAATGGAGGAAATATCGGATATGTAACCGCCCCTTTACCGGATAAATTTTACGCCTTTGAAACAGCTATCTACGAAACTCCAGTTGAAGAGCTTTCTATGCCGGTGCGTTCTCCCATGGGCTATCACATTATAAAAGTAAACGACCGAAGGCCGGCCAGAGGAGAAGTAGAGGTAGCTCAAATTTTAATTCGCACCAGTGGAAATGAATTAGCAGATGAAGCTGCCGTGGAAAAACTTTCGGAAGCCATTACACAATTGCAACAGGGCACGCCTTTTGCAGAAGTTGCCAAAGAGTATTCCGAGGACGCCACTACCGCTCAGCGAGGTGGTTATCTCGGCTATGTAGGAATCAACACCTTTGACCAGGCCTTTGAAAATGCCGCCTTTGCATTGGCCAATGACGGAGATTACTCTGCTCCTGTAAAAACCCGCATTGGTTACCACATCATTCAGCGTCTGAGTACCAGGCCAATTCACGACCTGGAAAAAATGAAACCCATTTTAGCCCAGACTATAGAAGATTCCGAACGGAAAGAGGTTGTGATGGAAAACTTGATAAAACGCATCAAAGATGAAGCCGGGTATTATCCCAACGAAGAGGTGATGGATGATTTTATTGCTGGACTCACCGACGAGGTATTTACTTATCGTTGGAGAGTACCCGAAGATCTCGAAGACGATGTCTTATTCCGCATCGGAGACACCCCCTATATGCTGTCTGAATTCGCAGAACACCTAAGAAGAAATACGCGGCAGCGATTGAGGATGAGCACCGATACAGACATCAGAGAGGGTGTAATGGTTATTTACAAGGACTTTGTAGGAGATGCAACCATCCGATTTCACGAAACCCAACTCGAAGAGAACAATCCCGAATTTCGGGCCCTGATGCGCGAATATGAAGAGGGTATTCTCCTTTTTGAAATCAACCGCATCAAAGTTTGGGATAAGGCTACCTCAGATACCGTGGGATTGCGCAAATTTTACAACCGAAACCTGGACCGTTATATGACCGAACCTCAGGCTAAATTAGGTCATTTTCATGTTGAAAATGCAAGCGAAAGGCAACTCAGAAGAATCCACAAAATGGCAGAGAACCAACTTCCAGAGGATGTATTGAACAAATTTGATGGCAGGCGTAATATTAAAATCCAGTATGCAATCGAAAAAACCGCAAAATCCAAGTTGCCCGAATATCTAAAGTACGAGGAAAACTATATATCAGAGCCGATCCAAACTGAAAATCAGGCGTACACCTTTTCCAAAGTCATTCAATTACTGGACCCGGTTCCCCGTGAACTGGAGCGGGTCAAGGGATTTGTAATAGCAGATTATCAGGAAGAGCTGGAGCGGCAATGGCTGAATGAGTTAAAAAGCAGGTATAAGGTCTCTGTCCATTCAGAGACTTTTTATCAGATGCTGGATAATTTAAAATAATATGTGCATGAAACCAGGCATTCTTCCTACTGCTCTGTATTTTCTCTTATCACTGGCTGTGTTGATCTCCTGTAGCGATGGAGAAAACAACCTGGAAAGAGGTGCCCTACTCGCAGAGGTTGGATCCAAAAAACTTTACGAAAAAGATATAGTTTTTATTTTCAATGATCCCGGGTTTGAGGGAGACAGCAATACCGTAATTTCCTCATACATCAATTCCTGGGTCAGAGATCAATCCCTAATCATTGAGGCGAAAAAAAATGTAGAGTCCACCGCTGAAATCGACCGAATGGTAGAAGATTACCGAGCTGCCCTACTCAAACACTCCTATGAAAAACAGTGGATATCCCAGACAATAGATACCACAATTCTAAGGATGGAGATGGAGGAGCTCTACCAGGAGCAACCCGAACAGTTTTTGTCTTCAGGTTTTTTTGTCCGACTCAGATTGGCGGGATTTGAAGCGAACAGGAGCAATATCTGGCCATTGAGAAATGAGGTTTATAACGAAAACTTACCGGACAGGGATTTGGAGGAGATTGTAGACCTAAACGAGGGGGAATGGGTGTTGAACCCATACTTTTGGTACAGATATGATGTGGTCAACGACGTTACCGACAATAGGTTAAATAAAGAAAATATTATTCCGGGATATGAGTTCTCTTATAACAGCGACGGAAACAGATACTTTCTAAAAATAATTGACACCGTCAGTGAGGGAGAGACACTCCCCTACCAAATGGTCGAGGATAAAATAAAAAAGCTCATTCTAATCGAGCGTCGCAATGAATTAGTTAAAGACCTCCGCAATGAGGTTTATGAAAATAAAATGAGAAATCAACAAGTAAAAATTCACTACCCATGAGAGTTAAATTAATCATTTTTTTATTACTACCCCTTTTTGGCATTTCGTCCATTCCATTGATGTCTCAACAGACTGAAGTACTTTTGGACAAAGTCATTGTGCAAATTGGGGGTGAATATATTCTGCTCTCTGAACTCGAACAGCAATACGCCTATATAAAGGAGACTCAACGTGAGGGGGTACATCCCATTGAAACCCGCTGCATGATTCTGGAAAACCTGATGGCTCAAAACTTACTCGTCAATCAGGCTAAATTGGACAGTATTTTAGTAGCGCCCGAAGAGGTCAATGCCCAATTGGATGCAAGAATAGATCGAATTTTGCAATACATGGGTAACGACCACGAGATGTTTGTAAAGGAATACGGAATGACCCCAGAAGAAGTAAAAGCCGAGCAGCGAAAACCATTGAGAAATCAAATAATGGCAGAGCGGATGCAAAGCAAAGTAATGGCAGACGTGCGGGCTACTCCCTCTGAAGTTGTAAAATTTTTTAACAGTATTCCGAGAGACAGCCTTCCTTTTTACAATTCCGAAGTGCAGATTTCAGAACTCGTAATCGTACCCGAAGCCAACGTGGAGGAAAAAGAAAGGGCCCTCAATAAAATTACGGATTTGCGCAACCAAATTCTCTCCGGAGAAATCTCCTTCGAAGAAGCGGCCAGGACCTTTTCGGACGATCAGGGGTCTGCCCGGGTTGGCGGCAGCTTGGGATGGCAGAGCAGGGGCACTTTCGTACCTGAATTTGAGGCTACTATTTACAATTTGGTACCTGGAGAATTATCCGATCCTATTGAAACCGAGTTCGGATATCACATCATTCAACTCATCGAAAGGAGAGGGAATACAGTAAATGCTAAACACATACTTATTAATCCGGAGATAACGCCCAACGATTTGGAACTGGCTCAACAACATTTGGACAGTATTAGAAATCTGATTATTCGCGATACCATCCCCTTCGAAATGGCAGTTCGCATGCATGGCAACGACCAGGTGCAATCCTACAGCAACGGGGGCCGGATTGTCAATCAGGCGAGGGGAAATACCTTTTTTGAAATAGGTGATTTGGATCCGGATATTTATTTTGCCATCATCAATCTCGAAGTGGGCGAAATATCAGAAATCGTTGAATTTTCAGAGCGCGGGGGGGAAAAAAGGTACAAGATATTTAAATTGCTTACCAGAACGAAGCCCCATCGCGCCAATCTTAAGGAAGATTATGCAAAAATAAAGGACATGGCCACGGAGTACAAGAGGGCCAATCTCTTCAACGAGTGGTTAATGGAACGGCTCTCCGATAGTTTCATTCACATTGAGGATCGATATCACGCATGCCCCAATATAGAGTTTTGGTTGGAACAATCGAGATCTACTGCGGGTAATTAATCCGGATTAATTGAATTTTCTTGATTTTTATTGCCGATCACTTCGTCTAACTTGACCGGTTTTTCTTCGTAGAATTTACCCCATTTGTCTTTCCCGTCGGGAGCAGTGAGGAGAGAAACCAGAATGAGTACGACAATAGAAGCTCCCGCTGCGGGCAAAATTATATAATTGGCCGGTATCAGAGGATCACCTGAGGGAGCTATTGAATTTAATACTGTAATCAACAAGGTTATTCCCATACCTGTGGCTATGGAAGCCACCCCGCCCGAAGTAGTGACTCTTTTCCATAAAAAAGCCGCCAGCAAGGCCGGAGTTAACCCCGCTCCAACCATGGTATAGGCGGTAAAAGCCATATCTAAAATCGTCCTGAATTGAGTGAGGAGCAGGTATGCAAAAATCCCCAACAACAATACCATCAGTCGTTGAAAAAAAACGATCTTTTGTTCAGAAACCGCGGGATTGATAAATCGCTGATATATATCGCGCGTGAGATTGGTGGACGGTGCGAGTAAAAAACTGTTTCCCGTGGAAGTAATGATGGCCACGGCCGCACAGATAAGCAACAGTCCACCGACCAATGGAATACCCACTTCAATCCCAAATCTCGCAGTGTGGAGTATGATTCGCTCACTGTCCGCAGCAGCAAGGTAAAAAGCATCTGTCACCTCCAGTGAGTTGAAGTGGCTGAATGCCAATATTGCCAATGAAGCTATGGCTGTCTCGATGACAATCGTACCTACCACCCACCACATCACGGCTGTGCGAGCAGCTTTCTCGCTTTTGGCTGAAAAGAATTTTTGATACATGTTGGACTCGCCCAACAACAATAAAAAGGTGGGGAAAAATACGCCCATTACCCAAATCCAGTCGTGCCCTCCCATTACCGTAAAAAAATCGGGATTTATGTTTTGAGTAATGTATTCGCCGCCGCCCAAATTGGAGTATACCAAGGGCACGGCCAGTATAACCGCAAAGGTAATAATGGCTCCAT
>JAGTVA010000142.1 GCA_018224445.1 Saprospiraceae bacterium | reverse complement strand
GGCTCTTCTGTTGGGGTTGGCTTTGAGGTCAAGCAAATCTGCTTCGAGCAATATGTTTTCGAGCAATTCATCTACATTGGGTCACTGAAGCGCAGAAATGTCCTGAGATTGGGATTTTCCACCCCATTCTTCCACCAGGAGATTCATATTGGCCAACTCCTGTTTTATTCTTTCGGGATCGGCACCGGGTTTATCTATTTTATTGATGGCAAAAACGATCGGAACTCCTGCTGCCTGGGCGTGAGAAATAGCCTCCTTGGTCTGGGGCATTATTCTATCGTCCGCTGCTACTATGACTACAGCGACATCGGTAACTTTGGCACCTCTCGCTCTCATGGCGGTAAATGCCTCGTGTCCGGGAGTGTCTAAGAAGGTAATGCTCCGCTCTGCATCACTCACCTTCACTTCGTATGCTCCAATATGTTGAGTAATTCCACCCGCTTCACCGGCGGCTACTTTCGTGGATCGGATGTAATCCAGAAGAGAGGTCTTTCCGTGGTCCACATGCCCCATGACTGTAACTATTGGTGCTCTTGGAATAAGGTCTTCTTCTGCGTCTTCGATCTCGTCGTCTTCGATGACCTGTTCTTCGGCACTGATGAATTCGGTTTCGAAACCAAACTCCTGGGCTACCAGTTCAATAATTTCTGCATCCAATCGCTGGTTGATGGAGACAATTACTCCGAGGTTCATACAATTGGTGATTACATCAGTAGGGGACACATCCATTAGGCTTGCCAACTCTGAAACTGAGACAAACTCAGTTACCTGCAGGATTTTTTCTTCTGTTTCCTGGGACTCTACCTCTTGTTTTTCTTTATTGCGATCTCTGCTGTCTTTTCTTATTTTTTGGCGTTTGCTCTTACCTCCACCGCCAGCAAGTCTTGCGAGGGTAGCCTTGATTTGCTCGTCTATTTCTTTTTGAGAAACCTCTTTTACTTCCTCTCTTTTTCGTCCTCTTTTAGGTTTTTGATCTCTGGAGGGCCTGGTTGTTTTCGCAGCTACTTTGGTTCTTTTCCTTCTTCGTTTTCTCCTGCTGCTGTCATCGGTTGAAGCGTCCTCGGATTTTTTATCCTGGGGTTTTTTCTTCTTTTTCTCAAGCTTAGAGGCGTCCATTTTTCCGATCACCTTTAATCCCTTGAGCTGAGGGACTTTACCCTTAACCAATTCCTCGCCTTCGGGCATTTTTTCTTTATCTGAGTCCTTAGCCGCCAATTTTTCTTCCGACTCCTCAGTTCCTTGATCTTTGCCCTCTTGAGGCTTCTCTTTAGGGGTGGCTGGTTTGTCGCCGGTGGTTTTTTCCTCTACCTCCTCCTCTGTATCTTTTTTAGATTTGGAATCCTCCTTTTTGTCGTCAGGTTTTTCCTCTGGCTCGTCTTTAGTTTTCTTAGCCGAGGTTTTCTTTTTGGATTTATCCAGCGTATCAAGGTCAATTTTACCTACGACCCTGGGCCCTTTTACTTCGGATTCTTCTTTCTTTTTCTCATCAGGCTCCTCGGCTGTTTTTTTGCTTTCTTTAGTTTTTTCAGACTCAGTATCTTTGGATTCCGAGGGCTTTTCTTTTTCCGCCTTTTCTTTTTCGGGCGTCTCTTTTGGTGGGGAGGCAGCGGGTTCTGCTTTTGCTGCTTTGGGGTCAGCGACGGCTTTATCTTTGCCGGCCGAATGGCCTATGATCAACTGATCTGCTTTTTCTTTAACGGAAATAGAACTCTGGAACTCCCTGAGAAGTTCATCGTACATTTCCGGACTGAGCTTAGCATTGGGCTTGTTTTGGATTTCAAAACCATTTTGGGTCAAATGCTCCACTATCGTACCCGTTCCAACATTAAGTTCCTTTGCTACTGCTACTAATCTTTTTACCATTCGGTTATTTAAATCTACTCTTAATCTTTATTCTAAATTTGGCGACATCTATTCAGCCCTATTATTTATTCGCATTCACTGGTCGACCTCAAAAACTATTTATCAAGTTATTGGTATAAAAAAAACCCGAACAAAATAATTCACAATTATCCCTTTTTTTAGTACCGGCACTCAGCTGTTTTTTCAGCTTTATTAATTTTTCAACGCAAAATTAATAAATTGTAAAGTCTTCGCGCCATATTGCGGGGATTTCTATTCCTCGCCATCAAATTCAGAGGCGAACACTTTCAATATCTCTCTGACGGTTTCCTCTTCTAAATCGGTTCGGCGTACCAACTCTTCAGGACTTAACCTCAATACGCTTTTTGCGGTATCGCATCCTATTTGTTTGAGTTGCTCAATTACCCAATCTTCAATTTCATCGGAGAATTCATCCAAATCCACATCGTCCTCCACTTCATATTCCTCGGCTTCTCTGAATACATCAATTTCATAGCCGGTCAATGCGCTGGCGAGCTTGATGTTAGACCCTCCTTTTCCAATAGCAAGTGAAACCTGATCCGCCTTTAAAAACACGGATATTTTTTTGTTTTCTTCGTCAATTTCCAGACTGCTGATTTTTGCGGGAGTCAGGGATCTCTGAATGTAGAGTTGAAGATTGGTCGTGTAGTTCACGATATCTATGTTTTCATTTTTCAATTCCCGCACAATTCCGTGAATTCGAGACCCTTTCATTCCCACACAAGCACCTACCGGATCTACCCGGTCGTCATAGGATTCCACTGCCACCTTAGCGCGCTCTCCGGGAATGCGTACTATTTTTCGTATCATAATCAGTCCGTCTTCTATCTCGGGGACTTCCTGTTCCAGCAATTTTTCGAGAAATCGCTCATCCGTCCGGGAGATAATCACCATGGGGTTGTTGTTGCGCATCTCTACATCCTTAATTACAGCTCTTACCACATCACCTTTTCGGTAGTAGTCTGCTCTTATCATTTCATTTCTCGGCAAAAGCAGTTCATTGCCGGTGGCATCGTCTAATATCAGCAATTGTCTTTTCAATATCTGGTGAACTTCACCCACCACAATTTCTCCGATTCTGTCTTTGTATTTCGCAAAAATTTCGTCTTTTTCCAATTCCATTATTCTGGAAATCAGCGTTTGACGCGCCGCCATAATGGCTCGTCTGCCAAAATCTTCCAGATAGATGGCCTCGTAGCAATCCTCTCCCGTTTCGTAGTCGCTGTCTATCATCAATGCTTCGCTTATCGATATCTGTCGATTTTCATCCGTCACCTCTCCATCCGGAACGATTTGTCGGACGCGCCACATTTCGAGGTCACCTTTTCCGGGGTTGACAATGACATCGAAATTTTCATCAGAACCGTATTTTTTCTTGATCAAGGTTCGAAAGACATCCTCAAGAACCCGAATCATGGTCGGCCTGTCAATGTTTTTATCGGTTTTAAAATCCGAAAAGGTTTCTATTAAATTCATCCTTATGTATTAAAATGAAATCAACACCAATGCGGTGTCAATCGATTCAAAATTAATTTCAATATTTTTTATTTCTCTGTATTTTTTTTTGTCTCTCTTGCCCTCCTCAACGACCTCTAAAACTATTTTTTCGGGATCGGCAGATAGCAATTTGCCAACTATTTCGAGGCCGTCACCTGTTTTGACCTTCATTTTTCGCCCCAGGTGTTTGGGATATTGTTTGAAAAACTTAAGGGGTCGATCCACTCCGGGCGAAGAAACTTCCAGCATATAATTGGGGGCCATAAGATTTCCCTCTTCAATCCACTCCTCTAAAAAGCGACTGAGTTTCTTACAAATTCCGAAGGAAACTCCCTTTTCTGAATCTATAAAAACGGCCAGCTTTTTATCGCCTTTGATTTCAATATCGACAAGGAAACATTGATCAAATTCCTTTTCCTTTAATTTCTCCTCTACTGTGGAAGCAATGTATCCCTCCGTAACCATTCTATTCGTTTAACTAAAAAAAGGGAACGCGGGTTCCCTTTAGAAATCGCCACAAAGGTACACTATTATATTTTATCTTGCAAAAAATATTGATTGATGTCAATAAAATAGTGTTATTTTTATTCTTAAGACCTAATTTCGCATAGTTTTTCCCGGTAGTTTCACACCTATTGTTGATGAAAATCAATGCTGTTTTAAAAAACTCTGGGTTTAAATCGTTGTTACTCTCTCAATAAAATTACTATTATGCCAGAATACTACAGTTTATTGGACAAGGCCCTGAATCTCGAATTTTTAACCGCAGAAGAAGGACTTGAAGTATTTCAACAGGCGCCTACTGCCGAATTGATGGAGGTGGGAAATCGATTGCGTTATTACCACAAACCGGAGAAAATCGCAACCTGGATAATTGACCGAAACAGCAATACTACCAATGTATGTGTGGCCAACTGCAAGTTTTGTAATTTCTATCGCCGACCCGGCCACGAGGAAGCTTATATTACTTCCATTGAAGAGTACAAAGAAAAAATTGACGAACTGTATCGGTATGGAGGCAATCAACTGTTGCTTCAGGGAGGGCATCATCCCGATCTCGGCCTGGATTGGTATTGTAAATTATTCAGAGAATTAAAGGAATTATACCCCGATCTGAGATTGCACGCTTTGGGGCCACCAGAGATAGCGCATATAGCCAAATTGGATAAAATGTCTTATTACGAGGTCCTGAAGGAACTCCAAGAGGCGGGTCTGGATTCCTTGCCTGGCGCGGGAGCAGAAATTCTCAGCGACAGAGTGAGAAGATTGATTTCAAGGGGTAAATGCGGCAGAAAAGAATGGTTGGATGTGATGAGAGCTGCCCATCAATTGCACATTACTACCTCAGCGACCATGATGTTCGGGCATATAGAAACGGATATGGAGAGAATGGAGCACTTTGTAGATTTGCGTGAGGTACAATCTGAAAAACCCGATGAGGCCAAAGGATTTCTGGCTTTTATTCCTTGGCCTTTTCAGGATGAGGGTACTATGTTAAAGAAGATTAAGCGCGCCCGCAATGCATGTACAGGTGATGAATACATACGCATGATTGCCATGAGCAGAATAATGCTGCCCAATATCACCAATGTGCAGGCTTCCTGGCTCACTGTGGGTAAACAAGTGGCTCAATTGTGTCTTCACAGCGGGGCCAACGATTTTGGCAGCATTATGATCGAAGAAAATGTGGTCTCGGCTGCCGGGGCGGCTTTTCGGTTTACCGCTGAAGGAATTCAAAATTCGATTGGAGAAGCTGGATTCGAGCCCAGGCTGCGCGACCAGGAGTACCAGTTCAGGGAGTTGCCGGAGGGAATGATTCAGCAGAAACTCGATCACCATTCCATGATTGTGGATTAGTAGGTTTTTATAAACTATTTTTTATGCACGAATATGTTCGCAAAGTCCTGAATGCCGCTGACTATATCAGGTCAAAAATAGGTGATTTTCAACCGGAAATAGGCCTGATTACGGGAACGGGTTTAGGAGATATTGTTTCTGACATTCAAGTTGAGAAAATTATACCCTACAGCGAAATTGAGGGTTTTCCCATATCGACTGTACAAAGTCACAAAGGGGAAATGGTATTCGGCCATTGCAAGGGAGTGAAAATTTTAGTGCTTTCAGGACGTTTACACTACTACGAGGGGTTTAACATGCGTGAAGTGACCTTTCCCGTGCGGGTTCTCGGAGAGTTGAAGGTAGAGAAATTGATCGTTTCCAATGTGAGCGGGGGTATCAATGAGAATTATGAAATGGGCGATGTTGTTTTTTTAAGCGATCACATCAACCTGATGCCTGAAAACCCTTTAAGAGGAGAGAACTTTGACCGATGGGGCCCGCGTTTCCCGGATATGAAGGATACCTACAATGCCGAATGGAATCAGAGAGGAGTTGCTATAGCTGAGGAGCACAATCTCACCGCACATACCGGCGTTTATATCGCCTTTCCCGGGCCCAATTTGGAAACACCTGCCGAATACGTATTTCTCAATAAACTGGGGGGGGACCTGGTGGGGATGTCGACGGTTCCCGAAGTGCTGGTAGCCAAACACATGGGGATGCCTGTATTGGTTTTTTCCCTCGTGAGTAACAAATGTTTTCCACCTTCCGCCATTGTCGAGACGTCGATTGAAGATGTGATTTCCGTCGGCAGAGAAAAATCTCCCCTTCTCAGGAAAATGGTTTGTAGACTTATTCAATACCTGTCAACAAAAAAGTAATTTTGCGAGCAATTATCAATTCATGAGTAAAGAACATTTTGCGGGAAATCAAATCAGAGTTCGGGGCGCGAGAGAGCACAACCTAAAGAGCATCGATGTAAACATACCCCTAAACAGACTTACGGTTATCACGGGAGTCAGTGGAAGTGGTAAATCTTCCCTTGCCTTTGATACCATTTATGCGGAAGGTCAGCGCAGATATATGGAGACTTTCTCCGCCTATGCCCGACAGTTTATTGGCAATATGGAGAGGCCCGATGTGGAATCCATCGATGGACTCAGCCCCGTAATTTCCATTGAGCAAAAAACCACGGGCTGGAATCCCAGGTCTACTGTGGGAACAGTGACGGAAATATACGATTTTCTGAGGTTGCTCTACGCCCGAGTGGGTAAAGCGAAGTCCTATCTCTCGGGTAAAACCATGCAGAAATACAGCGAAGAACAAATTCTTGAAGTGCTGGTAGAAAAGTTTAAAGGACAGGTTGTAACCATCTTGGCCCCTGTAGTGAGGGGGAGAAAAGGACACTACAGGGAAGTTTTGGAACAAATCCGAAAACAGGGATACACTAAGGTGCGGATCAATGAAGAGGTGGTCGATCTCAAGGTGGGCATGAAGCTGGACAGGTACAAAACCCACAATATTGAAGTGTTGGTAGATCGTTTGAAAATTCCGGAACAGAGGAACACCCGCCTGGTCGACTCCATTAGAATTGGTATGGAAATAGGGGATCAGACCATTTTTGTGCTTTTGGGAGAGGGGAAAGTAATCCCTTTTAGCAAGGAATTAGTCGATCCTGAAACGGGAATTTCCTACGAAGAACCCTCGCCCAATACTTTTTCATTTAACTCCCCCTACGGTGCTTGCCCGGAGTGCAAGGGACTGGGTAAACTGCACAAAGTTGATATCAATAAAGTGATACCCGACGACAGTCTTTCCATTAATAAAGGCGGAATAGCGCCGCTGGGTGAACTTCGCGACAACATGAATTTCAAGGAGGCCAGGGGGCTTGCGAGAAAGCACCAATTCTCCATGGTAGGTCCTATTTCTGAAATTCCTCCCACAAAGCTAAAGTACCTGTTGTACGGAACCTCTAAAGGGGGTAAAAAAGGCAGCTCTAAATGGGGAAAACAATTGAAAAATTACGGGGTGTTCGGAATGATCGAAAGGTGGCACAAAGACACCGGGTCGGAAAAAATAAGACAGTGGGCGGAGTCCTATATGTCTATAGATTGGTGCCCCGTCTGCAATGGAGACCAACTGAAGAGAGAATCGCTTCACTTTTTTGTAGCGGGAAAAAATATCGCAGAGCTCGCCAGAATGGATTTGGAAGACCTCTGGGAGTGGTCGAAGTTACTTCCAGGAAAATTGGATAAAAAGTCCAACACCATTGCTTCTGAACTCATTAAAGAAATTACAGAGAGGGTGAGTTTTCTCAAGTTGGTGGGATTGGGTTATCTCACCCTGAATCGGCGGGCGAATACACTGTCGGGTGGGGAATCGCAGCGGATCAGGCTCGCTACTCAAATCGGGTCCCAACTCAGTGGAATTACCTACGTCTTAGACGAGCCTTCCATAGGCCTTCACGCCAGCGACAATGAAAAATTAATACAATCACTTAAAGACCTGAGAGATCTGGGAAATACCATTATCGTCGTAGAACACGATAAAGACCTGATGCTGGCCTCGGATTACCTCATTGACCTGGGGCCCGATGCCGGAATTCAGGGAGGAGAAGTGATAGTCGCAGGTACGCCCGAGGAAGTAGCCGGTAGTGGCAAGGGGGTAACAGCCAGGTATTTGAGCAGTGGAATACCGACGGACGAGCTGTCCAGAGCCAGGAAAGGAAATGGAAAGTTATTGAAATTGTCCGGTGCCTCCGGACACAATCTCAGGGAAGTTAACCTGACCCTTCACCTGGGTGCATTTACTTGTGTTACCGGTGTTTCCGGCAGCGGAAAATCTACGCTTATCAATGAGACCCTTTATCCGATTTTGAGACAGCACTTTTATTCGTCTGTTAAGAATCCCCTTCCCTATAAAAAGGTTTCGGGTATCGACCATCTCGACAAGGTCATAGAAATTGATCAATCGCCCATCGGACGCACGCCCCGATCCAATCCGGCTACGTATACGGGGGTTTTTACCCCCATTCGCCAGTTGTTTGCAGAAACCAATGAGGCGAAAATTAGAGGGTATAAGCCCGGCAGATTTTCCTTTAACGTCAAGGGGGGGCGGTGTGAGACATGCCAGGGGGCAGGTAAGAAAACACTGGTAATGAACTTTCTCCCGGACGTGATGGTCGACTGCGAAACCTGCATGGGCCAGCGGTACAATCGGGAAACTCTTGAAATTACTTATCGGAAAAAGAATATTAAAGAGGTGCTGGATATGACGATTACAGAGGCCTGTGATTTCTTTAAACCCATACCCAAAATATTCAGAATTCTCAACATGATCAATAGGGTAGGGTTGGGTTATATAAGATTGGGGCAGCCCGCCCCTACCCTCTCCGGAGGAGAGGCACAGCGTGTAAAACTGGCTGAGGAACTCGCCAGGAAAAGCACCGGTAATACGTTTTATATTTTGGATGAGCCCTCCACAGGACTGCACTTTGAAGACATTCGAAACCTTCTGGATATTTTACATGAACTGGTGGATAAGGGCAATACGGTATTGGTAATAGAGCATCAGGCCGACATTATTCTCCACTCGGATTATATCGTAGATCTCGGCCCCGGTGGTGGAAAAAACGGTGGAAAAATAATGTTTCAGGGGAAACTTCAGGATATTTTTAAAAAGAGAAACAACCTCACCGCTAAATTTTTGAAATAGACCCTTTCCAATAGCCGGACCAGTCTTGGGCTCCGATTTTAAAAAATATAAAATATTTATTTTGCGTTTATTTTTTTCTTTGTTTTCTAAGTCCTATATTTAACAATTATTCATGAGGGTTTCGTTATAAAGGTGCTTCAGCAGGCTCAGTATAACACATGTAGTCTTGAAATAGAAGTCCTCATGAATAATCCGGATAAAGGAATATTTTTACCAATTATGGCAAACACAAATGAAAAACCTTCAATAAACGCCTATAAGTTCAACGAACTTAAACTCTACGCATCTACGGAGTGGTTGGCTGAGAACAAGAAGAAGTACAGACAGGTTTTTGACCGCTACGACACCTCCTATATCTATGCAGAAATGAGCTTTTACAACAAGCTTTTTGACAGGGAAAACTGGGAATTGAATGTCGATTTGAAATGCTTCAGCACCAAGGGAAACGGTAGTGAGGTGTGTATGCTGTCCATCAGCAGAAAGGTGAGCAAATACGACCCCGTGGTGTATATCCGGGAAGGTTGGGGACACAAGAAAAAGGGAGCTTTTTGGAAAAGGGGAACCTATTTCTGGGAAGCCTATTTTGACGGAGTAAAAGTGGCTACGAAATATTTTTACGTCGAAGATGCCGGCTTGCCTTTCGAACACGGCAACAACCCCTATCTCGAAATCGAATCGCTGAAGCTGTACGAAGGCAAATTCGACGATATTCCCGAGGAGAATCGATCCTACTACCAAAAATTCAACAAAAATAAAACGAGGTACATATACGCGGATCTCATCTTCAACAACAAAAATTTGAAATTTGACTGGCAGTGTGAATTGTTCGTGAAATTCTACAATCAGGCCAGGGAGTTGAAAGGGCAGGTAGTGCGCCTAAAAACCATTAGAAAGGAAGACGATCAGGTGCGAATTACCGCCGGTTGGGGATCCAATGTTAACGGTTCGTGGAGAGAAGGACAGTACACCCTGGAGTTGGTGTTTTTGGATCAGTTGTTAGCCATATTACCCTTTGAGGTTGGAGACGAATACGAAGAGGGGGTGGGGATGGTGCAATTTCCTATACCGGGTTCTCAAGGGCTGTTTCAGCCCGCCGATGCCATCAATGGATCTTTCGATGACGTGATGGAACACATGGATGCCCTGATTGGCCTGGATGAAATAAAGAAGAAAGTAAGGGATCACGCGAGATATATTCGGTTTCTTAAGCTGCGAAAGAAAAAGGGGTTTAAGGAGAGAGGCAGCATCAATGTCCACTCCGTATTTATTGGAAATCCCGGCACCGGAAAAACCACTGTGGCCAAGATGATGGGAAGACTTTACCGAAAAATGGGCTTGCTGAGTAAAGGGCACGTGTATGAAGTCGACCGGGTTGACCTCGTTGGGGAATACATAGGACAAACCGCTCCCAAAGTCAAGGAGGCCATTGAGAAAGCGAGGGGAGGAGTGCTTTTTATCGACGAGGCTTACGCCCTGGCCAGGTCCAACGACGACAGTAAGGATTTCGGAAGAGAAGTGATTGAGATACTGGTTAAAGAAATGTCCAATGGAAAAGGGGATATTGCGGTGATAGTAGCCGGCTATCCCAAAGAAATGAAATATTTCCTGGACAGCAATCCCGGGCTGAAATCCAGGTTTAAGCACATATTTAAATTTGAGGATTACCTCCCCGGAGAATTGCAGAAAATAGCCAGATATGCAGCCGGGGAAAAAGAGGTGATATTGAGTGAGGAAGCCGGTGGGGTTATCGACAAAATAATAGTGGATGCTTTCCGAAACCGAAACCGGTCATTTGGCAACGCCAGGTTTGTACACGATTTGGTTGAAAAAGCCAAAATAAACCTGGGACTTCGGATAATGAAAGTGGACAATGCTTTTGATTTCTCCATTGACCAACTGCAAACCATATTGGTAGAAGATGTGCAAAATATCGAACTGGTAGATGTAAAAAGAAGGCCCAAAATCCCCATTGATGAGCGGCTCCTACAGGATGGAATGAGGGAGTTAGAGGAGTTGATAGGAATGGTCAACATCAAAAAGGAAATCCGCGAATTGGTGGAATTGGTTCGCTATTATCAAAGTGTGGGAAAGGATGTACTCAATAAATTGTATTTGCATACCTTGTTCGTAGGGAATCCGGGTACTGGTAAAACCACGGTGGCCCGAATTTTAACCAAAATATACAAAGCTTTGGGGATACTGGAGCGAGGGCATATGGTAGAGACGGATCGACAGGGCCTGGTGGCCGGTTATGTAGGGCAAACAGCCCTGAAGACTGCAGAAAAAATAGATGAAGCTCAGGGGGGAGTACTGTTTATCGACGAGGCCTATTCTCTCACCGGAAGTACTCTCACAGGAGGCGATTTTGGAAGTGAGGTTATCCAGACGATTTTGAAGCGGATGGAGGACGGAAGAGGAGAATTTTTTGTTTTTGCAGCGGGATATCCCGACAATATGGACAGTTTTTTAAAGGCCAATCCTGGACTTCACTCCAGATTTGATAAAACCCTCAGTTTTGAAGATTATTCCCCAAAGGAATTGTTTTTAATTGCCGAAAAAATGATCGAGGACGAAGGGCTCACCATCAGTCTGGAGGCCAGGCATCACCTTGAGCAATACCTCGCTTTTATTTACAACCTCAGAGATAAATATTTCGGCAATGCCCGCACGGTGAGAAGTATTATACTCGATGTGATCAAAAAGTACAATTTGAAGTTGGCCAAACTCAATGAAAATGAACTGAAGAACCTGACTCCGGATCAAATTGAAATTGAGGATGTCAGGGAATTGGAAATGAAAAAGGACAACCTGATCTTCAGCCGAAGTACAATAGGTTTTAAAAAGTAAAGGATATTTAATTCCGACACTCTCCGGTTACTGAAGGCGAAAATCAATGGTTATGGTTCCGCATTGCCTATCTACATCGGATTGGGAAAACTTAAATCGCTGCGCACTCTCAATGGCTTTGCTGCGGAGGTATCCATCTGTAGTTGTCGATCCCCTTTGGGTGTATTCTGCAGAAACCACCTCGCCATTTGAATCTACGCATACCCGGACCACGACCTTTCCCGTTTTTTGAGAATTGTCTCTGATGGAAGGTTCAAAAAGTACCCCCCGGTTGCCCAGGCCGCCACCCACCATTCCGCTTCCGGTGCTAATGCCCTCCAATCTGGTGGCATCGGGATCTCCATCTAAATCACCCTGATTCCCCGACTGGCCGGTTTGCCCTCTCCCGCCTCCCAGTAAATCTCCAAATTGCTTTTTGGTCTCTTCGTACTCCTCTTGTTTGCGCTGAGCTTCTTCGGCCTTTTTTTTCTCTGCCTCTTCGGCTTCTCTGCGCTCACGGGCCAGGCGTTCCTGTCGGATGCGTTCGGCGTCTTCCTTTTGTCTCTGCTGTTCCTGTTGCTCTCGAATCAGGATTTCTTCTTCCGTGTCTGAGGTTAAAATATTGTCGTCGGGTGCGGGTGGTGTAGTTTCTGCTACTTCCGATTCGTCGGGCTCAGCTTCGGCGGGCGGGGTGGGTTCGACTATTTCTTCCTGTTGCGTATCTGGAAGATCATCTCCTTCTCCGACTTCCGGCATACCAAAACTAACCAAAATGCCTTCTTGTCCGGGAGGTGGATAGGTGTAGGACAGAATAGGTAGAAAGAGAATCAGCAGCAATAGGATAGCATACCCTATGCTAAACCACATTCCCTTCTTTTTGTCTTCCTTTTCTTTTTCCTCTGAATTCATATCCTCTCATTTTGAAGCAAGTTGAATCCTCCTATTGATTTCGGTCGACCATAATGGTATTGACTCGCATTCGGTGGGCCAAATCCAAAACGTCTACTACGTTTTCGATTTTTGCCATGGGGTGGACGGTTACGGCTACTGTGTATCGACTGACGCCTTTCCTACTGTCCGCCTGTGTTCTGAAGGCTCTTTGCAACTGATTGAGACTTACGGTTTCCCCGTTGTATATAATACTCCCCGCTCGGGTAATTTCAATTTGCGAGGGCTCTGAGGTAACCGTTGTCCTGGTTTCAGTACCGGGTAATTTTAAATTTAGGGCATTGGGTACGATAAGGGACGAAGTCAGCATAAAGAAAATGAGCAACAGAAAGATGATGTCCGTCAGGGACGACATTTGAAATTGCGCATTAACCTTATTTTTCTTTTTGATACCCATGCTATGATTTTCTAGGTTGTGTGGCAATAATTGCTCTCGCCTGCAGCCTGTTGGCAACTCGAGTTACTTCAATGACTTCATTCCAGTTTACTCCTTTTTCAGCTACAATAGTCACCGTTGCATTTTGCTGGTTTTCACTCTCCTGAATGGCATTTCTCACAGCACTCTGCAGTGCACCCATGCGCACCTGCTGTCCGTTGAGTGTGATTCTCCCATCAATATAGAGTGAGACAATCACATCCGTGGGAGCTACCGTCCTGGCATCTGATTCAGGCAAATCTACATTGATTTGAACCAGAGAAGAGGTCAGCATAAAGAATATAAGCAACAGAAAGATGATGTCTGTCAGTGACGACATACTGAATTCTGCTGAAACTTTTGACCTTTTTTTCAATCCCATGATTCAAATATTTATTCAGTTGGCTCCTGCAATAAATCCAAAAACTCCATGGTGGTGCGCTCCATTTTAAAAACTACTTTTTCTACATTGGCCACGAGGAGGTTGTACCCAATAAACGCTAAGATTCCGATAAAAAGTCCCACAGCGGTCGTAATAAGTGCCTGATAGATTCCACCCGCCAATACATCCGGCGTTACATTTTGCTCAGTGGCCATTCGGTAAAAGGCAATGATCATACCCGTCACCGTACCGAAAAACCCAATCATGGGCGCTGCTCCGGCAATACTCGCCAGAGTGGATAAGTTTTTTTCCAATTTAAATACCTCCAGGTTGCCCACATTCTCGATGGCCGCATTGATGTCCCTGACCGGTTTGCCTATTCGCAACAGACCCTTCTCTATCATTCTTGAGGCCGGCGAATCATTGGTTTGGCACAACAACTTGGCTTCTTTGATGTTGCCGGACTGCACCCTGACGCGGATGTTGTCTATAAAAGTTTCATCGACTTTGGAAGCGCGTTTTATGGTGAAGTATCGCTCTACAAAAATATATATTCCAATGATGGACAAAATAACTAAAATGCCCACAATAGCAATACCCAGTGGTCCTCCTAATAAAATTAAATCCAACAAACTTTGAGTTTCAACCTCTGCCTCGGCAGGCTCCTGGATTAAAAAGAACAATAAATTTTTCATAAGGCCTAAATTCAGATTTATGGTTAAAATAGATAATATATAAACACGAAGGTATTAAATCTTTTTATAATTTGTAGCTTTTAGGGTTTAACAAATTCCTAAAAAATACAATACAGTTAGATTTCCTCTAATCAGCGCCCGCTCCGGCGAAAACTAATGAACTTTTTATAAGTAAAAAATATTTCAAATTTAATGGAATATTAATGGAATTTTTTGTATATTACATTCTTGTTAACACATATAAAAAATTATTTTTATCATTGAACTTGCATGGGGCAAACCGGTTGTATAATAGGAAAAAAGTTGCGGGATTTCCTGACATGCCGGAAAACCCATTTTCAATAAAATTTAAACAGATGAATGTAAAAAAGATCGCCGTATTGGGGAGTGGAGTTATGGGATCAGCCCTGGCCTGTCATTTTTCCAATTGCGGATTTGAGGTGTTGATGTTGGACCGGCTGATGCCGGAGGATGAGGAATCGGAAGATCCGCTGGTGAGGAACAAAGTGGCCGACCAATCTCTATCCCAGGCGTTAAAATCCAAGCCGGCACCGCTTTATACGCGAGATTTAAGAAAGTATATTGAAACGGGAAATTTTGAGGATCATCTCAGTAAAATTTCCGATTGCGATTGGGTAGTGGAGGCCATCATTGAAGACCTGTCAATTAAACAGGGTCTTTTTGAAAAGGTGGAGAAACACCGTAAAAAAGGTAGTCTGGTCACTACTAATACTTCGGGCATTCCCATTCACATGTTGTCGCAGGGGAGAACAGATGATTTTAGGAAACATTTTCTCGGCACCCATTTTTTTAATCCCCCGCGGTATCTTCGGCTGCTGGAAATCATTCCCGGACCCGACACAGATGAGAGCGTAACCGAATTCTTTATGCAGTTTGGCGATAGGTACCTGGGTAAGGAAACCGTGCACTGCAAGGACAGTCCCGCCTTTATTGCCAATCGAATAGGGGTATTTGCTATGTCAGACATATTCCGGCTGACCAAAGAACTCGGACTGGATATAGCCACCGTGGATAAACTCACCGGACCCGGCCTGGGACGACCGAAAACAGGTACTTTCAGACTCGGTGATCTCGTGGGGCTGGACGTGGCGGTCAAGGTGCTTAAAGGAATGCGTGATAATTGCCCGGAGGACAAAATGCTGCAGGAATTGGAATTGCCCGACTTCATGGAGCATCTGATCGAAAATAATTATTTGGGAAATAAGACGGG
>JAGTVA010000141.1 GCA_018224445.1 Saprospiraceae bacterium | reverse complement strand
GTCCGGCAGTAAAGCAAACCCACCCGCTATCGCGGTTCACTCTCTTAAAGGTCCCCCGGACCTTTACCCTTCGGGTACGTTCGCTCATAGACCGTTTCATCTGTTTAAATTTTATTCCTTCCAATTTACTCCACCTTCCCCACGCCCCTGCCAGTTATCAATTACTGGAAACTAAAAACTCAATCCGTTTCATGATTCTTCCGGCTGTCAAATACTCCAAACTGCATACCGCCTACTGCCTACTGCTAACTCCCCACTGCAAGACTACCCTGTTTAATTTCCTCGATTAATTTTCGATCGTTATTCAGGGAGAGGAACAGCTTTTCCTTAAAACCGTCTTTATTGGTCATCAGCAATTTGGCCATGTTGTCGATGGCAATCATGGAGGTAATGGTTTGAATATACCCCTCGATCAAATCGTCTAATCCAATACCCAGTTTGTTAAAGTCTCTTCTGTCTGTCAGCATCAGTCGGTTGGAATCGGTATCCCATGTTCCCTCGCCGGTTTTGATGGATAAATTGGTACCGAGTATCGGCCAGGAATCGCTCCCCTCTGCCAGTTGATCTTCAAGGTGTTTTGCCGCGCGACGGCCGTACATACAGAGTGGACTTATCCCGTCTTTTCCCGTGCAAACCATCAATCGTATATCGCAGACATAGCTCTTACCCTTTAAATTGGGCATGGTACCCACGTGGTACAGTCTTCCTTTTTTTCCTTTGGAGGTCCAGTGGTAATTACCGATCAACGATTGCACGATGAATTGGTTATAGGGATAATCTTCCGCCATAAATTCATCCAATTCCTTTTGACCCGTGATGGTAAAAACTCCCTGTCCCGCATTGGAGTAAGGTATTTTAACAACCGCGTGACCCCCGAACATTTTCACATAAATGGGTATCTCTTCCTTGGTTACGTCCCAAATGGTTTCAGGAGTATTGATGTGCAATCCCGCCTCCTCGTAATCTGCGTTGAATATATCGTAGGCTTTGGCGGCAACCATTTTATTCCTTCCCCCTGAGAGACAGGCGATGATGGGATTGAGAATTTTGGTTTTGGTCACCATTGGAATTCGGTTCCAGGGCCTTTGTGTAACATATCTGAATGCAGCGCGAATGGTATGCCAGTTTTTATCTTCTCCATACACATACATCATTCCCTCTTCAAATTGCACCGCTTTGTCTTCAGTGTCTTTAAACTCCACCAGGTGTACGTGTTCTCCGGTTAGTTCCGCAATCACCGCAGCATAACCCGAAGCCTCCATTAAATTTTTGTCGTAAATAACAGCTAACTCCCCCTCTGCGGGGCAGGATCTGGATTTTAACATGGGCAAAAACGTCCTTTCAATAAGTTCCTTGTAAGACCCCATCTCCTGGTGATCGCTCATGAGTGGCATGGATTTTTGGCCCGATGGACAAGAGTTATTTTCGATAACGACCATTTCCCTTTTTCCCTTTTCTGTGGCCACATTAATCAAATCCGCTCCGCCCCATTTAAAATACCTGGGTTTATGCCTCAGTAACTCTCCCAATGCATCCCTGTCTACACCCGGGTGAAGATGACAGTATCGCTCTATAATTCTCACCGGACTCAGGTGTAGAAAAAAATCGACCATGGGGTGGAGGGTGGCATTAAGGGCTTTGGGATACCAGTGGTTTTCAGCTTCAAAAGATCCCGGTGAAATATGCTGAGCGGCCGTGATGGGGGTATTAAAATTCATTTTTGTTCGTTTTAATTATGAGTTCTCTCCGCGGAGTGGACTCACTTATTGTAAAAAAAAATTCTCCTGCAAATTTATCCATAACTCTGACTTGATGGGTATGGTTCCTAAACAATGATAATAAAATAATCTGTTTTAAGAGTGCCCCTAGCGATAAAATAATATATAATTTCAAATCTTATCCTTGGTAAAAAGTCCTCCAATGGTTTCCCAACTATACGCAATTTATATCGCCTTTAAAAAATCATTTGCTCCAAGAGTGTTCAGACAGGAATCCGCGTACATCCCCCCCTTGCGCGCGGCCCGGACTCCATGCTTGATGTCACCTATACCATCGATGGAATGCGCATCGGGGTTGATACTGAATTTAATCCCTTTTTCCTGGGCATTCCAAATCCAGCTCCAATCCAAATCCAGTCTGTGAGGATTGGCATTGAGTTCTATGGCCATACCATTGGCGGCGCAGGCGTCAGTAATTTTTTCAACATTCAGCGGATAGCCCGGCCGGGACAACAACAACCTGCCAGTCGGATGCCCTAAAAGATGTGTATGAGGATTTTCTATGGCTCGAATCAAACGTCCGGTAGCTCTTTTTTCATCCATATTCAAAACCGAATGCACGGAAGCTATTACCACCTCAAATTCATTGAGTAGTTCCGCGTTGTAGTCCATGTTGCCGTTCGGCAGAATATCCGCCTCTATGCCTTTCATAATCCTGAAGGGAGCGAGTTTTTGGTTCAATAAGTCGATCTCCCTCCACTGTTCCCGCACCCTGGCTTCCGACAGTCCTCCTGCATAACTCGCATAGGCTGAATGATCTGTAATTACGAGATATTCGAAACCTCTTTCTTCTGTTGCCTCTGCCATTTTTTTCAGTGAATGGGCTCCATCGCTGTAGGTGCTGTGTGCGTGAACGACTCCCAGGATTTTCTCCTCGGTGACCAACTCATCCTTTTCTATTCCGGTCGCCTTGTCTGGTTCTATCCAATCCCGGTGCTCCGGGAGAACAAAGGGTTTATTAAGCTCTGCAAAAATGTTCTTTTCGCTGTCTAAAGACTGGATCCGATACTTTTCAGGGCCTTTTAAGTAATCATTTAAAAAAGCTTTGGGTCCGGTACGAAGGAGTTGTTCCGCCGCCCAATCATTTTCCAAAATGGAATAAAGAGTCAGGGGAAATTGATCTTCGAATAAAAAATGAATCTGATTTTCCCCGGTTTTTTGAATTTTCATCTCCTCATTGTTCAATGAAGATAAATCGTCCTTACCAATGGTAGTCAGCAGTTCTATTTCACTCAGGGTATTGACGTTTCTCCTGAGGTCGCCTGTGAATTCCGTTGTTACAGCGGGAAATTTTTTCTGTAAAAAAGCCACTAACCTGTTGGCGGGTTCCTCCAATTCGCTATAAAAAAACATTCCCCTTTGGTTGAGGTAGTACTGCACTTTATTCCGTATGTCTTCCTGGGATTTTTTACCGAAACCCTTGAGTTCGAGCAACCGATTTTCCTCACAGGCGTACAGCAACTCTCCAGGCGACTGGATTTGCAATCCCCTCCAGAGTTTTCCAATCCTCCCGGGTCCCAGTCCTTTTACTTTGAGCATTTCAGCTACTCCTTCAGGCACCAGGTCCCTCATTCGCTCCAGTGCAGCAAAGGTGCCGGACTCCTTCAATTCAATTATTTTGGCACTGATGGCCTTTCCAATTCCGGGAATACCTTCCAGTTCCTCCTGACTCAGGCTGAGGACTTCCCCTTCGTAATTCCTCAGTTTTTGGTAGGCGTTGCGGTAACTTCTGATCTTAAAGGGATTTTCCTCCATCAGTTCCATCAGGTCTGCCAGTTCGCGAAAGTGTCCGGCAATGATTCGGTTTGTCATGCTTTTGTTATTTTTGCTTTTTATCCGTACCTCTTTCGGAAAATCAAAATTATAAAATATTTGGCACATCGCAATTCCAATCAAACTTTTCCGTACCTCGATCTCAGGCTCGATCGATTCACTGATTTTCTCAAGTTGAAAAAGGAAAACAGGACGGAATACATCTGGGATCCCTTGAGAAAAAAATACCTGATTCTGCAGCCCGAGGAATTTGTGCGACAGCTGCTCATTCGCTTCCTGCATCAAGAGTTTGAGATCCCACTTATACGCATGAGTTCAGAGCATGGGGTCAAGCTTTTTTCCACCAAAAAGAGGTGTGATCTGGTTGTTTTTAACAGGGACGGTAGTATTCTTTTACTCGCAGAGTGCAAATCCTACAAACGGTTGGATTCTCTGGTCACCATGGAACAGATCGAAAATTACAATCTCGCCCTTCAGACCGACAATTTACTGATTACAAACGGACCCAAAACCCTGTTTTTTTCGAGGGCAAACCAGGAGGAACGCTTTCAATCGCGCGATGAAATGATCCTGTAAGATGACTCTTTTACCGACTCAATGGGCAGTATGCAATCCGGAAGGAAAAGATCAGAACCTCTCCCCTTGCATTCAAACACCCTTCAGGGTTTGCGTTCAGTCTCGATTAAATTTCCGTGGCGGTAGGTTCTCCGTTTCCAAAAATCCCCGTTTTCACGATAAAAGGTAAACTCACCATGGAGTTTATCTTTGTGGTAATTTCGCTCCTCGGCGAGATTTCCGTTTTCGTAGTATTTTAAAGATTTTCCGTGCAACCTCCCTTCTTTATCGTGGTTAGCCACAAAATCAACAGCTCCATTTTCAAACCATTGGGTGTGCTCCCCAACTGAATTATCCATGTCGTAGTGCACCCTGAATTGAATTTGCCCATTGGGATAATAGGTTTCGTTTAGACCATGCATTACTGAATTGTGGGTAAAAGTGATTAACTCTTTGAGTTGGCCATCGGGGTAATAGGTTTTATGCGCACCTATAATCTCGTCATTTTCCACTTTAAATGAAGCTGAAATTTTCCCGTTTCTGAACAGTTCATAGTTGCCGTCCTCCTCAATTTCTAACAACATAGGTTGTGTTTTTTTTTTGATGATTAGGGAACCAAAGATATAAAAAAATCCCTTGAGGAAAATTGCCAAATAGACATTTAAAAATTGTAAACTCCTCTAACAAAAACGTCAGTACTTCCCGAGAAATTAAAAAAATTAACATTCATTTTGCGGTAAAAAGTGAAAAAAAAATTAATTTTGAAGCGAAACCCATTAAGCCTGTTTAATGACGGTTTATATGTATAATTTAAAATACACACTCTATGATAGCCAATGAATGTGTTTCCAAAGGATTAAATCAGTACACTCCCTCGATTGACGACCCCTGGGATCAAAGAAAAATTCAACATCTCTTTTTAAGAACAGGGTTTGGAATTGCTCCTGAAGAAATCGACCAGTACCTTCAGAGTACGCCCCATGGCTTAATTGATTTCCTTGTGGACCAGGCGGTAGATCTCCCGCTGCCCGCCAAGCCTGACTGGGCTGACAAAGTATTGGCCGATTACAACGATCAGAATGAAGCTGTTCAAGACATTCTGGAATGGGCAAGTCAATGGCTTTCCGACATGTGGGATTATGGTCTGAGAGAAAAAATGGCCCTTTTTTGGCACAATCACTTTGTCACGCAAATCGACGTCTATTTTTGCCCATCCTATCTGTATTCCTACCACCGGTTGCTCCAGAAGTACGCTCTTGGAAACTTTCGGGATCTGACTTACGAAATGGGAAAAGACCCTGCCATGTTGATCTATTTAAACGGAGTGCAAAACACCCGCTTTGATCCCAACGAAAATTACGCCAGGGAGCTATTTGAATTATTTACATTGGGACGAGACAACAATTACACCCAAAACGACATTACTGAAGCCGCACGTGCATTGACGGGATGGAATGGATTTTCTGAGGCCTG
>JAGTVA010000140.1 GCA_018224445.1 Saprospiraceae bacterium | reverse complement strand
GTAAAAACCGCAATGGGCACCCTTCAAATACCGTCATTTTCGTGAAAAGAATTACCTTAGTATTTTTTCAAAAAGAGTTTTAAACGATGAATGAATTTCTGCAAGGTGAAGAAATTAAAAAGTTAGAAGAGAGAATATTTGCTGAAAGTAAATGGGTCGAAGAGCTGAAGCAATCGGCCGGAAAAATTCTGGTCGGCCAAAACGAAATGGTCGAACGACTGCTGATCGGTTTGCTTACCGGTGGACATATCTTGCTGGAGGGACTGCCCGGGCTGGCCAAAACACTGGCGATCAAAACTCTTTCTACGTCCGTGGGAGGCAAATTTCAACGTATTCAGTTTACTCCCGATTTATTGCCTGCCGATGTAATTGGTACCATGATATACAATCCCGACAAAAGGGATTTTGAAGTCAAAAAGGGCCCCATTTTTGCCAATTTTATACTCGCAGATGAGATCAACCGATCCCCGGCCAAAGTGCAGAGTGCATTGCTTGAAGCCATGCAGGAAAGACAGGTTACCATTGGGCCACACACCTTTGGGCTAGAGACTCCTTTTTTGGTGTTAGCCACCCAAAATCCAATTGATCAGGAGGGAACCTATCCCCTTCCCGAAGCCCAAATGGACCGTTTTATGTTGAAGGTGCAAATAGGTTATCCCAATCGGACCGAGGAGCTGGAAATAATGAGGAGAAATCTCAAAGGGGATTCCATGAGTGCAAAAGTTCCACAGGTAACCAATCCGGAAACCATTCTCAGAAGCAGGGCATTGGTAGAAGAGATCTATATGGATGAAAAAGTGGAGAACTACATAGTCGATCTGGTTTTCGCTACCCGGTACCCGCAGAAATATCCCGAACTGTCAAAATTGAGACCCCTGATCTCTTACGGAAGCTCACCCAGAGCCACCATTTCTTTGGGAAAGGCAGCCAAGGCACTGGCATTTATCCGCAGGCGTGGATTTGTCATTCCCGACGACGTGCGAAATGTGGCCAGAGATGTGTTGCGTCACCGAATAGCTATCACCTATGAAGCTGAGGCAGAAGGGATCAGAGTAGAACAAATAATAGATGAAATTTTAAGAGAACTCGAAGTTGTTTAACTGGGGGTTTTAAGCCAATCTACCGGAAATGCGAATACTTGTCCTTGTATTTTTGCCGATGTATTTTTTTCTGTGTCCCTTGTGGTCGCAGGAAGATATTTCCCTTGCTCCCGGTGAATACAGCGGATGGCTGGAGGATATTTATCCCCTTCATTTTACCTTCACCCGAGATTCGTCGGGCGAATTGACCGGAATGGTACATTTTCCCCTGACGAGCGACAGTTTATTTGTCGCAGTAGATGTCATCGACAGCAGATTGCTGTTTACAGAGTTTGATGAAAATGCCCGCATTGTCGGGTTTTATTTTTTAGATAAAAAAGAGGGTTTTTGGGAGGGCAGTTGGAGGAACAGCGACGGCGATGTAGCTTTAAAAGTATACCTGAAAAAAGAGCAGGGAAATTCAGATAAGGACCACTCCATCAGCGCCGCAGACAACAAGTGGTTGGAAGTTTATAACGTTGTCGGTCCACCCGGCGAAAATCGATTGACCGTGTTCCGTCAATCGGGCTGGTCGGTAAGCGGAACCTATACCACTGGAGGAGACCGATCTACCAGGATTTATTTGCGGGGAGAATGCCTGGATATAGACTGTCGCAAAATGGGCTTATTGAGTCAACTGACCACCGACGATTTTTACCTCGAACTTTCGAGAGAGGGCACCGATTCGCAGATTACTTTTTTTTATCCGGAGAGAGAGGAGGAATTCAGAGTAACTAAAGAAAAGGAATTCGGAGCCCATGTGATTTACGGCTTTAATAAGTTCTTCGTTTTTGATGCAGTTGTCCCCGATTTCAACCCGTTGGTAAATTCGATTCTGGAAGAGCAGACGGCTCGGTGGATAGCAAAAGCTATTCGAGCTCTAGAGAGGGGCTCTTCATCCGGGAATAATTATTTAGACGAGAAATTCAGCCACAGGAATTACATTTGGACCGAAATAGCAGAGGTAAATGATTTGTTCATAAGCGGCTATATGGAATGGATTAACGATAGTGAAAGTGAAAAAATGAAATCCTTTGTATACGACCTTCACAAAAACAAATTTTTCTGGGACAGCGATTTGAGTGGAATGGGTTTAATTTCTCCGGCTTCCGTGAATGATCTCAATCCCAAAAAGGGAGTCTTCCTGGTGGTAAAAGGAGGGTGGCAATACATTTCCCCTCTGGATCCTATAAACGGGAGAAGCTATCACTTTGTAGACATGGAGAATCGAATAAGGGAAATACCGAGGCCATTCAGAAAATGGTTTACAAATTAAAGAAATAAAGGGATTGAAATGGAACAAGGGGAAGTAAAGGATTTATTAAAAAAAGTGCGAAAGCTGGAAATTAAGGTCCGGAGGATCAGCGAACAGCATTTTATCGGTGATTACAAAAGCGCTTTCAAGGGAAGTGGCCTTTCTTTTGCAGAAGTAAGGCCCTATCAGTACGGGGATGAAGTGAGAAATATAGACTGGAATGTGACCGCCCGCACCGGTAGTGCGTATGTGAAAATGTTCGAGGAGGAAAGGGAAGCCTCCGTGCTCCTGATACTGGACAACAGCGCATCCATGTTTTTTGGCAGCCAAAATTCGGCCAAAAGGGAATTGGCGACGGAATTGGCCGCGGTTTTAGCATTTTCAGCTGTGAGTAGCAACGACAAAATCGGACTGTTGATGTTCGACACCAACGACATCACTTTCATCCCTCCTAAAAAAGGGAGAAACCAATTGCTGCATATTCTTTCCGCCATGATGAAGGCAGATCAACCCAGGATGGGTCAGACCGATTTGGGCGGGATTCTCACCTATTTGATGGAGACGAAAACCAAATCCAACATTTGCTTTTTAATTTCAGATTTTCAATCTTTCGACTTTTCTGTCCAACTCAAACCGGTGGCATTGAAATACGACCTGGTGGGCATTTGGGTGGAAGATCCTGCAGAAAAAAAATTCCCGGTAAAGGGGTTGGTTCAATTGTCGGATTTGGAAACCGGTTACCGCACTTTCTACGGCAATCTTTTTTCCAAAAATAAAGCAACCCTGGAGCTCGAACAAAAAAAGCATTGGGAGGAAACAAAAGACCTGTTTCACTCTTCCGGAGCCGATTTTCTTAGATTCGAGGTGGGAAAGCCCTATGTGCCGGCATTGCAAAACTATTTTAAAAGGAGAAAGAAATGATAAGCAAAATGCGCTTTGCTGTTTTTATGCTGTTCTTTTTACTGCAGGTGGGTTATGCAGGTGCCCAGTCGGGCGTGATGGCGGTTCCCGGCCAGGAGAAATTGCTCATAGGCGAGCGAGGGGTGGTTACCTACTCCGTCCCTATCCAAAACGATATCAGCGAATTGAGGTGGCAATACGAGAAATTTGCAAACCGGGATTATCTCGAACTCCTCGGAGAGGAACAATCGGAAAGTGAAGACACCTATCAACTGGAGATTCATTTCGCCGTTTTCGATACGGGAAGGGTGGTAATTCCCTCTGTGACAGCGGTAGTGATGGGCGAAGAGGTAAGAGACACGCTGCACAGCGATTCGCTCTGGATAGCCATGGTCATTCCCGAGGATTTTCATCCCGAATTACTCCCGATTAAAACCATTATCACCGAACCCGACGGGATGAATTGGTGGATCTTTTCACTTGTAGTCCTGGTGATAATAGGAGCCTTGATTGCCTATGGGCTTTACATTCGAAAAAAGAAACAGGAGCTTTCAGGAGAGGGAGAATCCTCGTTCATTGATCCCGATGAATACGCCCTGAGGCAATTGAGAGATTTGGAAAAAAGAAATTTAATCGCAGCTGGAGAAATGGATCTTCACTATACCCGTTTGAGTTATATTTTTAGAAATTGGATAGAGGACAAATTTGGTATTAAGGCGCGGGAAATGACCGGGACTGAACTCTCGAGCCAATTGGGCAGCATCGGCCTGTCTGAAGAGCAGGCAGGGGAGTACGCTGCGATAATAGCCACCAT
The DNA here is from genome assembly GCA_018224445.1 of Saprospiraceae bacterium. Classification (GTDB taxonomy): domain Bacteria; phylum Bacteroidota; class Bacteroidia; order Chitinophagales; family Saprospiraceae; genus PWJY01. The sequence goes on along the minus strand of JAGTVA010000140.1, from coordinate 10,693 downwards.
AGAGGGGATAAAATACGCCAAAGGCACCCCCGACCCCAATTTTCACCAGCGAGCCTTTAATTCGATAAAAACTGTCATTGAAAAAGCGAAAAATAAAGCGGACGAAGAAGAGTAGATATGAGTGAATGGACCCAAATAACCTTATCGGAACCCCTGTTTTTACTACTGGCATTGCCGTGGGGGTATTGGTTGTACCGCAAGTGGTTTCATTCGGGGGGAGGTAGCTTGCAGAGTGGAGTGCAATTTCCCCTGAATCCGGGGAGAAGTGAGACTAACCGGGGTTTTTTGGTTCAGTTTTTTTATGCAAAGGGGATTTTAATTGACCTCGCAGTAGGACTACTTATTTTAGCCCTCGCCCAACCGGGCATTTACAAGGAGGAAATAACCATGGAGGGGGAAGGGGTGGACATTGTCGTCTCGTTGGACTTGTCCAGTTCCATGCTTGCTAAAGACTTCCAACCTGATCGATTGGAGGTATCCAAGGAATTAATGATTGAGTTTATCGAGGGCAGGCCTCTGGACAGGATTGGAGTGGTGGGCTTCGCAGGGGAGAGTTTTACTCAGAGCCCTCTGACCACTGACCACTCATTATTGAAGGAGAGAATAAGAGAGTTGGAGTGTGGGATGATTGAAGACGGCACCGCCATAGGAATGGGCCTTGCCACTGCATTGACGCGGTTGACGGATACTCCGTCCGGTTCGGGTGTGGTCATTCTGCTGACGGATGGAGTAAATAATACAGGTTATATTGAGCCCATCACGGCTGCGCGCATGGCCAGTCAAATGGGAATCCGGGTGTACACCATTGGGGTGGGTAGCAGAGGACTCGCCAGAGCTCCTATCAGCAGAAACAGAGACGGGTCGTTGATATTTGGAAATGTGCGAGTCGAAATAGATGAAGAATTGTTGAGAGAGATTTCCTCTATGACCGGAGGGCTGTATTTTCGGGCGGACAATCAAAGTGCCCTGGAAGAAATTTACCAGATTATTGATGAATTGGAAAAAACAGAAATTCTGATAGATTCTATTCTTCACTTTAGCCCTTGGTACCGATACCCTTCTATTGCGGCATTGGTACTTTTACTGTTGTACTTTCTTCCAGAATTGATATTCAGGAGGTTTCCGTAGACGATAAATAAATGATTGAGTTTAGTTTCCTACAATTCAGGTTGACCGCTGACTTTTCTTTCAAATACCTGTAGAGGCCCGTCGCTGTTGGCGATAATCAGAAGCGCGGTGCCGTCAGCCCTGGCCACCTCCACCATTTTTCTGGCTTCATAGGACGCCCAGAGTCCGTGTTCTTTGTTTTCCACAAATGTAAAGTTTCCTTTTTCTCCACCCAGCAACAAAACACCCTTGGATGCATCGTAGGGACCGGATTCCACCTCCGCCCACTTGTGGTTGCCCACCAGCAATATATCCGCGATGCCGTCGCCATTAAAATCGTCGACTTTTATGTCAAAAACAACGGACACCTGCGCATCCAAAGGCAGGGGTTTGCCGTTGTATTTTCCATCTTGTAAGTAAAAGATGGTACTCTGCAGATTGTGGACTTTTAGCGTCAGTGCTTGGTCAACCTCTTCCCGGCTGAAAACATCGTAAATAGTGGCCGACGAATAGTTTATAAACCTGGGGAATTTTTTTCGCAATCCCGGCAATTGCGCGAGCAATAAATCCCTTCCGGGGTAGGGGTATATTTTTCCACCGCGGGTATAGCACATAATTGGATCGATCATTCCATTGTTGTCAAAATCATCGGCTATGATCAACATGGGTTCCTTTTTGGAAGCGCTGAATCGCGCATTTAATCCCAGGTTGCCGGCTATGATTTCCTTATTTCCGTCCCCGTTGATGTCCTCGATGTGAAGCACATTATACCATCCATGAGTATTTTCCATTCCAAAATCGCCGGTTCGGTTCACGAATTTTCCGTCCTCGTAGGCAAATACTTGAATGGGCATCCATTCTCCCGCTACGATTAATTCTGCTACACCATTTCCATTGAGGTCTTCGGCTTTGATGTCTGTAATCATCCCGAGCCGTTCAAAATCCGGAAATACTTGTTTGGTAATATTGAAAAATCTTCCGTCTTCAAACTTCAAGATGTAACTCACCGGTGATACGGGATAGTTGAGCGGGAGCGCTCTACCTCCTACGAATATCAAATTACTACCATCTCCTTCAAAGTCGTGCACCAATACCGGCCCTGAATTTGTAGGGATTTTTGGATAGCTTTCATCTTTACTAAAGTTTCCGCTGCCGTCGTTGAAATACAATCGGTCGTTGTAAAGCGGACTGTTTACATTGTGGGCGTAGCCACCGCTCAGGATCAGAAGGTCGAGAAAACCATTTCCGTTGGCGTCAAAAAATACCGCATCCACATCTTCCTTTTCGATATCACTGATAAAATCACTTTGTGGAGATTCAGAAAAAGTCCCATCGGACTGTTGGATAAACAGCATTCCTGCCTGTCCCTCTGCGCCCCCGATATAAATATCATCCAGGCCATTGCCATTGACATCTCCTGCAGCCAAAGCCGGACCCAGGCGGGACAATCTATGGGGCAATAAGCGCTCTCTGTTAAAGTCCACGAATTGGTTTTCCTCGTGGAGGAAATTCAAGCCTACTCTTTCCGTGCGATCGGCAAAGAGCAGGTCTTTAGACTGAATATTTGGATACTGATACTTTCCCTGGGGATCGTATTTAATACTGATTCTGCGATTGGCATCTATTCCCGTGACCGTTTGATAGGTGTGGTCTGGCCATACAATCAACAATTCATCGACCTGAGTGTGTTTCCCCAAACCAAAATGAAGCATGTGTTCTGAAGTGGATAAAAATCCGCGGTTTCCATTGAGCTCGAGGTATTGAACCTCATCCCCGGTGGTTGCCCACGCTTTTGCACCAATTCCCATGGTGTTACTCCCCGGACCTTCCAGTTGAACCTGCAGATAATTGCCATTGCCACCCAAATTTCTCTTGATAAACGCCGGGGCATTGATATTACTTACGATGAGGTCGAGGTTGCCATCGCCGTTCAGGTCGGCGTAAGCTGAACCACTTGAAAAAGAGGGTTGATCTATTTTCCACTGACGGGTAACGTCAAAAAAGCTGAGGTCTCCGCTGTTTAAATAAAGGTAATTACGCAGTGGAGTGCTGGGGATCATGTCTAGATATTCGTTGATATCCGGAAACCTCGACGAAGTCAATCCACCTGTTCTCTCAATGGAATCCCGAATGTACACCGCATAATCCAAATTGGTCACATCCCTCAAGTAACCGTTGGCCACGTATAAATCCTTCCAACCGTTGTTCGTAAAGTCGGCAAAAAGGGCTCCCCAACTCCAGTCGGTGTTGGAAACCCCTAACAATCTGCCTATTTCGCTAAACTCAATTTCGTCCCTGGAGTTGATGCCGCGGTTCATTTGCAGGACATTTTTCACAAACTGCTCTCCATATCCATAAGTGGTCATGAGGTTGTACCTCGAAACGGTCATCACATTCATGAGCTCTTTATACCGGACGTGGTCTTCGGCTACCATATCCAGTACCATGATGTCGGGCAAACCATTGTTGGTAAAATCTGCTATATCGGCTCCCATACTGTTTTGACTCATGTGTTTAAAATACTCCAATCCCTTATCTGTAAAGGTTCCATCTCCGTTATTGATAAAAAGGTGGTCGGGCTCGATGTAATCGTTTCCCACAAAGATATCGGGCAATCCATCCAGGTTAATATCTGAAATTATTACACTTAAGCCATAGGCGGAATTGGCTATGCCAGCTTTCTCAGTAACATCGACAAAAACTCCATTTTCATTTTTTAATAAGAGGTCTGATTCGTAGGGTGTTCGGGGGTGAGTTTGTCTGATTATATCCCCGTCTTCGGTCTGTCTCAATCTGGTAGTTACTGCCTCCGGGAAATTGAGCGGGTGATTCATCAAATACATATCCAGATTTCCATCGCCATCCATATCGAAAAAATTGGCGTGGTTGGAGTTGGATTCGAGGTCCAGGCCGTATTCGGAAGCACTTTCCGTGAAGGTTAAATCTCCATTATTGATAAACAGCAGGTTTTTTTTGATGTCCCCTTCATTTTTTCCGGTTCGACAAACATAGATATCGAGCAATCCGTCGCCATTGATATCCACCATAGTTACTCCTGTTTTGAATCCCCCGAGTGCACCGACTCCCGCCTGATCGGTAATGTCTTCAAATTGATAGTTCCCCTTATTGAGGTACAGGCTGTTTTTTCCAAAAGTCGAAACAAAGTACAAATCGGGCAGGCCATTGTTGTTGATATCTCCGACAGCTACCCCACCTCCGTTATAGAGATACTCATAAGTGATGATGTTATAGTCGTAATCCTCTGTAATTTGGTTCTCGAAAAAAACTCCGGTTTCTTCCGGGCCGAGGAGTATAAAACCGCGGTGATTTTTATAGTCCTCCGGAATTTCATCTAATGTAGACTCTACAACTTTATCGGGTTCGGCAGGGGGGATGTCCTTTTGATCATTTCCACACGAGAAAAGAAGAAGGCAGACGGTAAAAAGTAGAATATTCTTGAGCATCGTCTTTTTTTTAATTGGTATAAAAAAACATTCCCGTGTTATCGGTATCTGGTTTTATTTCCTTGTGGTAACCCTATTCACCACGGTATTCCCCACCATTTCACCCTGATCTACTCCGTAATCAATGGCGGGCATGTAGTGAATTCCACCGTAGAATCTGGATATAGCAGCTTCCGCAGAAGCCTCTCTGAAAGATTGAAAAGACCGAACCGGTAGACCGAATTCAAGCTGGGTAACATCGTCAAATGCAAAATTATCGTCAAAAACCGAAGTAAGTGCAATGGAAGCAGCTGTTGAAATTACACTGTGGCCACTGGTGTGCTCTGGAAAAGGGGGTGATTGAAGTACGGGCACCCAGTTTTCATCAATATATCTGTTGATGTAGGTTACCGGCCGCAACAGATTACTCCTGTATTTTTCATCCCAACAAACTATAAACCCATCGAAAAGAGCAATGGAAGTCATGGCAAATGCCTCAGTAGTTTTCAATAAATCAGCACCGGACTGTTCGGACGCCAGTGAGGCGATATTCATCCAGTGGCCCCCGGGGGATATCTTCTTCTCTCCCACCATGAGGTGGCCAATGGATTTTATGGCAAAAGGGTTGCAATCCCAAAATCCCGCAATTTCTCTTTTTTCCATTTCATCCCCTTCATCCAAGGCGGTATACACGGCATAGGACTCCTTGTAAAATTGGCTATTGGGATCTGTACTGAATTCCGTGGGTTCTCCGGGTACGAACTGGGAGGCCGAATCAATGACCACCGGGCGAATTTTTCTCCATGCGGGCTCAATGGCATCGAAGTAGCCCGGAGGCGTCTGTACCCAATTTCCACTTTCACCCGTGGGGGTGTATTTGGGATAGGTGCGGGTTTGGGCGTAGTAATCGTCTTTGGACCACTCGAGTATATGAGCTGCAACCTCTCTGCCGTATTCCCTGGATCTCACTATGACCTCATCGGGTATGTTTTTTTGTTCAATTTCCAATAAAACAGCGGGTTTTAACTGGTGAAACAGATTGTTGTCAAAAGTCAATGCCTCTCCTACTTTTAAAATGGCCATTGCAGCAGAAACCTCAAAGTCGTACTCCAGATCACTATTCGGTTTGGGTCCCGGTGTCAATTCCCTGAGCTGACCCGCCAATGATTGGTATTCCTCTGAGGTGTGCACCACACTTTCGTAAGCGGCCACAGAAGCGTATAAATACACCCTGCTGGCTACGGGTGGAGCAAAGACATCGTTGAGCATGACATCAGTTACCACTTTCATCGCCTTGCGAACTGCTTGAGTTTCCTCGGGATTCCAGTTGTAACTCTCTTTTTCATTACAAGCGGTAGTAAAAACAATTGCGAAAATTACAACTACAAATACATTTCTAACCACGGTTGAGGATTTTTTCAATTTACAAAGATAATTGATTTTTTGACAGTTATAAAACAACTATTCCATGTAATGTTATACAGCTATCAAAAAACAGAAGTTCAGTTTATTTCTTATAATTGTGGCGATAAAATATCAGTAATTATCTGAATTTGCCATTGAACGCTTAGTACCTGAATTTATGATGTATTTAATTTGGTTAATGCTCGGAGGAGCAATGGGAACTCTGGGAAGGTATTTAATAACCCTTCTCAGCATTAAATTCTGGGGATTGCAGTTTCCGTTTGGGACGCTGATTGTCAATGCCGTGGGTTCCCTGATGATTGGATTTATTTGGGGAATGTGGGACGCAAAAGATTTAAAACCGGAAATAAAAGCTTTTCTAATCATGGGAGTGTTGGGGGGATTTACTACCTTTTCTGCCTATAGTGTGGAAACCTTAAGTTTGTTCAAAGCGGGACAGATTAAACTTGCATTAGTTAATATTTTGGCAAATAACCTGTTGAGTTTGGTAATGGTTTTTCTCGGATATGTCATCGGTAAATGGTGCTCTTCTTCGACCACAGGAAAATAAGAAGGAGCACCGATACTTTCCATTACTTTTGATTTCCCGGGCTCCTTCAAGAGAGAAAACTTCTTCAATATTAGGGCTATGAGCACATGGTAGCGGAGTCCATCCACGGCAGCAACAAATGCAATTCCATAGGCGCGATGACGACTCTCCACAGTACCAGAAGAATACTAGCTAAAAAGAGTATGGGTTGAAGGGGTTTGAGTTTCCTTCTGGATGCAACCGGGATCATCTTTCCCAGAATTGGAATCATCAATAGAAAAGGCAATGTCCCCAGCCCGAAGGCCACCATATAAGTTACAGATCCGCTTATACTTCCCCAGGCCATTGAGGTGGCCAGTGCAAAATACACCATTCCACAGGGCAGTAATCCGTTGATAGCTCCCAGAGATACCCTAGCTGTAAATCCCCCTTTGGATAAGCCTTTTATCCACCACCCGGTAAAAAAGGAATGAGAGGTGAATCCGGGGTTTAAATTTTTTTTGAAGACAAACAACAAGGCCGTGATCAACAGAAGGAGGAATACAAAACCCGCGAAAAGGTGCAAACCTGCAAAAGAGACAAGCGTGCCTAAAATTCCCGAAAAAACACCAAGTAATCCATATACCGCAATTCGCGCAGGGTGATAGGGATCCATCCATACGGGTTGATTTATACCCGTAGGTGGAAAACTGGCCACCAGGGGACCGCACATCCCCAGACAATGAAGTCCCGAGGCAAGTCCCATCAACATCCCCGCTATGATAATTTCTCCAATCACCGAATTTGAATTCTCTCTTCTAAATAATAAGGTGTATCCTCCTGGGTCCAACGCAATTTCAGGATGTAATTCCCTTGCGAGATTTTGTCCGGTGGAATATGGAAATAGTTTTCCAGGTGATCTTCAAACTTTATTTGATAATCCCTGTCTTTTCGCATGATATGGTAGAGCCACAGTTCCCCGGACTTACTCTCTCCCGAAAGTATTTCAGGCAGGGTGATTTTAACCCCCTGGTCTCCTGTTTCAATCTGTGTTTTTTCTTCAATTTTAATCAAATTGAAGTTCCCGTCAATTATATCCTGCTGATACATTTCCCTCTCGTAATAATCCGAGGCTACCATTTGCACTTCGTAATTGAAGGCACTGAAAACCATGGTGAGTATGATGGTCACAAATCCGAGGTAAAGTATAAGTATCTTATATCCCCAACTCATAATAATTTTGTTTTAGTTAACTGGACTTAAAAAATTGGTCTTTGTAGTTCCCACTTGTTCGCCTTCTGAAAAAATACCGATTTTCAAAGAGGTAGATCTCCTGTCAAGTTGTTCGCGGGGAAGGTATATGAAAAAAGTTGCCTGTGTACTACTCTCCCCTTTTACGGTAAGGTCTTTGTCTCCTATGATTTCAATGCGGCCCTCTCTGTCGAGGAGTTCAATTTCTATGGGTATATCGCTGAAAGTTTTGTTGACCAGGTGAAGATTAAAGAGGTTACTGATGGTCCCTTCTTCCTCTTGAATGTGATACAATTGGCCTGAAACTCTCATTACTCTGGTCTCCACATCGGGCCTGGACAAAAGGATAAAGAACAACATGGCTGTCAGTGCAAAAAGGGCCACAGAATAAGCCTTTAATCGGGCGGAAAACCGGAATGGTTTTTTATGGGCTATATTTTCTTCTGATGCGTACCTGATCAGTCCACGAGGCCTGTTTACTTTATCCATGATGCTATCGCACGCATCGATACAGGCCGTACAATTGACGCATTCCATCTGTGTCCCGTTTCTTATGTCTATGCCCGTCGGACATACTTTTACACACAGGTGGCAGTCTATGCAGTCTCCCAGGTTTTCGGTTTCTTTTTTAGACACTTTGCCACGGGGTTCTCCACGCTCATAGTCGTAAGCCACTACTATGGAGTTTCGGTCCAGCATTACACCCTGTAAGCGGCCATAAGGGCAAACCACTATACAGATTTGTTCCCTGAACCAGAGGTAAATAAAGAAAAATACACCGGTGAAAACCATCATGGCTATAAACCCGGTCAGGTGTTGACTTACCGGAGCCGTTACAATATTGTATAGCTTGTCGGTACCAATGATATAGGCGAGTAAAATATTGCTGATGATAAATGAGAGCCCGAAGAAAATCACCCATTTACTCACCCGAATTCGAATTTTTTCCCAATTCCAGGGTGCCTGATCCCTGAGTCTGATTTTGGAAGCGGAGCCCTCCAGCCAGTATTCAATCCTTCGGAAAACCATTTCCATAAAAATGGTTTGGGGGCAAATCCATCCGCAAAATATTCGCCCAAAAGCAACGGTAAACAACACCAATAATACGATTAAGGTGAGCATTGTTAAGCCAAAAATAAAAAAATCCTGTGGCCAGAAAATTTTACCGAACAGGATGAACCTTCCCTCAAGGATATCGAATAAAAACAAGGGCCTCCCATTGACTCTGATAAAAGGAGTCACAAATAAAATAGCCAGCAGCAAATAAGAAACGTATTTGCGATAATTGTAGAACCTGCCGAAAGGTTGGGTCGGATAAATCCAGTTCCTTCTGCCCGATTCGTCAATAGTAGCTACACTGTCCCGAAAGGATTCGGGATTTTTTTGGTTTTCTCTCTTCATGTATTAATTGCGAAGCCTCATTTAAAGGGACTCCAATTTTATTTTTCTGTTTCGATGGGAATGACCACCTCTTCCTCTTCTTCGATTTCCTCTAACATTTCTTCTTCAATTTCCGGTTCATCAGGAATATACAATTCGCCCTCCGGATCTTTTTGATTGGGTGGATCTGTGGCTCTCAGGGTTTTTATGTAACTGGCCACCTGAGCCATTTGCAGTGGAGAGAGGATATCCCGCCAGGGGGTCATTCCTTTTTCGATAACACCGTTTTTGGTAATTCTAAAGATATCTTTAATAGTTCCTCCGTGAATCCAATAATCATCCGTAAAATTGGGGCCAATTCCCCCTTCTCCCAGTTGGCCGTGACAAACTGAACAGTTGGTAGTGAAAATTCTTTTCCCCTCAGCCAGATCGGATTCATCATCGAGAAAAATTACGGTTTCTTCGCTAATATCGGGTGACTCAGCACGCCTGAGCTCAAGGTCGGCTTCAGCCCTCGCCATCGCTATTTCGTACTCCTCTATCTGAAGTGGCGCTGTTTCAAAAACATGGTATCTCGCCAGGTAAATAACCGAAAAGACTATGGTAATGTAAAACCCCCATTTCCACCACGGTGGAAGATCGTTGTCCAGTTCCTGAATGCCGTCGTAATCGTGATCCAACAAAATATCCTCTTCCTTTTCGACATCAACGGATCGGTTCAACTGGGCCCACAGAGTCCCCCAAACAGAACCCGTCGCTCCTGCCACCATGGCCTTATCGCTCTGTAATCCTTCACCCATCAGCATTTTTAAACTTCTCAGAAGAATAAAAATAACAATCACTTCAATGGCGATAACAGTGAGAAGGATCATCATGGTCACCGTGGTCTGGATATTGGCAAGAGGCAGTGAACTGCCTTCATTTTGGGCTGCTTCGGCAATGAGCTCTACCGGAAACCCCATCAAGGCCCACCCGGTTATCACCAATACTAATAGTATTTTGGATCCCGATCGGATATCCGAAATATACCTGTGGTACGCCATCCTTTTCACCATATTCCCCAAGGCAATAATCACGATAAAAAGCAGGAGTGCAACGCCTATTAGTAATAACTCTGCAGCCTGTAACTGAGAGGCGAATCCCTTAATTCCGCCTTTGTCGCCATGGTTTTCCGCCGCCATAGCCAGTGTGGGGATTAAAATGGCTGAAAAGGCAAAAAGTAATCTCCCGGTGGTTTTATAGAATTTCAGCATCGTCATCTTCTTTATTATTTTGTAATGGTAATTGCTTCAGTTCATCTATGGTCTCTCCCCTTATCGCAAAGGCATAAATGATGACTCCCGTAAAAAAGAGAAAAAATATGGTCAGCGAAATAAAGGGAAAAACACTTATCCCCGAAATGGTCTCCAAATAATTGATAAATTTCATCTGTTTAAATTTTTTACTGTACCTAAAACTGCCGACGAGAAATTTGCCAACCCACCCGCTATAAGGCCTTCCCGCCCTCTTCGAGGTTCGGTCATTTGGAGATCCCCCGGATCTCCATCCTGCGGAACCATTCCCTCACTCACTTGGAGGT
>JAGTVA010000139.1 GCA_018224445.1 Saprospiraceae bacterium | reverse complement strand
CGTTCGCAAAATATGGAAGACGGGCCTGGACCGGGAGGAGTATTTTTTTAAGTTGTGTGGCGCAGGAGGCGGCGGATATTTTTATGTTTTTTCAAAAAGGGAAGAATCCTTTTCCGGCACTGGTAAAAATCACTTACAGATTACCTCAATCCTCTTCTCTTAATTCACTCACCAGAATAAATGCAGGGGGTAGATTCTTGAATACAAAATTTACTTTTACATTCCCAAAGATCATTTTATAAAAGCCCTTTTTGACCAGTGAGTAATGTACCTGAATAAATTTCCCATTCAGTCTCAGGCAGTTTTTACACTGCACAACTATATTTTTAGTCACTTCTTTGGGCATAACCGTAAAGGGGAGGGCAGAAACTACGTAATCAACTTTATCAATTTTGTTTTCAGACAAGATGGCCGTCAATTCCTCCGCTGACCTTTGGTAATAAGAGAACCTCGGATCTTTTATTTTATGTAGATCCTCAGCTAAGACCTCATTTATTTCCAGTACAATTAACTTTCCTTCAGGTTTCATTCGCTTGAGAATCTCTCTGGTTATAACCCCATCTCCCGCACCCAGCTCTACAATTACATCTGCATAATCGAATGCTATTTGATTGGCGACATTGCGACATAAATACCTGGAGCTTCTGGTTACCGTTCCCACTTCCTTGAGATTGCGGAGGCTCTCAGAAAAAAAGTCTAATCGTTTCATATTGTGTTACTTAAAGTTTTTTAATTGGATAAACTCATCTTTAAGGTCGTGAATCTCCTGAGTCGTCAACCGCTTACCCTCCATGAAAGGAACTACAAAGATACCCTCTAAGCCCTCAAGTTCCAACTCTTTGTTAAAACTTCTGATTTTTTCAAGCGATTTTTCCAGGCCCACTGTGTATCGATAAAATTCTGAATCCATAATTCTCTCTACTTTTGGAAAAGGATGTGCGTTTAATTCATCACCTGAATACATGGTTTTGGACGCAGCCGTTTGCACTTTAAAGTACACTCCTGAAATGGCCTCGAGAAACTGGGCGTATTCGGGAGAGGGATATTCAATAAAATCGGGCTCCCCATCAGAGACATCACTTCGGTATATACGGCCTCCGTCACTCAATAATACTTCAATTCTCCGATTGATTTGCTGCCCCCTGTAATGCGGTGCACCCCCAATCGATTTTATTGCAAGTGGGTGTGAAGAACCGCGACCGACTACAGTAATCCTCTCGGGACTCACCCCGTAATCGATGAGGGCGTGAGCTATTTCCTCCGCCTTTTTTACAGAAAAAAACAAATCCCGATGAATGGGTTCCCCATTGGAAGAAAACGCCTCTAATTGAACGGTATAATCTGTTTGAAATTGGAGGAAAGTTGCAAGAGCTTCAATTCTGTTGATATTCTCATCGTAAATCACCACTTCTTTTTCGTCGTAGTAAAAAGGTTGGGTAAGCTCCTTGAATATTCCCGGATCAACTTCTCTTTTAACTCCCTCAGTTAAAATCGTATCGACTACTGTCTCCTCAACCGAAATTTCCTCCAGGGTATCCACTTTTTCTAAATAACTGCTCAGCAAACTGTCCGGGGAAAGGAGAAAGGAGGTGGGTTCCACTTTTTCAGGTGCTGGAAAAAAGCGATTGAGCACGGCTTTGGAAAAGGGTTCAAACTGGTCTTTCCACTCGGACCTAAAATAGGCGAGGTATATATCGTACCCGCCGTGTCCGCCCTTTCTATCGGATGAAAACATACAGGTTTTGCCGTCATTGGAAATTCTAAAATACCGGTCACTTCCCGCCGAATTAAGTGGCAGACCAATACTCTCTGCTTCCATCCACTCCCTGATGCGACTGTTAAAATTGGAGTGGTATACGTCTACACCCCCCATATTTGAGGTCCTGTTGGAGGAAAAGAATAACTCCTTCCCACCGTGAGTTACAAATGGATCAATCTCGTCGTAAGGACTGTTTACTGCGGGCCCCAAATTGACCGGTTCGCTCCAGCCTCCATTTCTAAACAACGCCATATACAAGTCGTAGCCACCGTAACCTCCCGGCCGGTTGCTGGAGAAAACCACGATGGAATCGTTGACAAAAGAAAGGCCCTGATCACCCAACTCGGGAACAAAGGGAGAGTGAAACCGGGGATCTGATTTGCTTTTCATATCCACCCCAAAGGTATCTACAAAGATGCGGCCAATTTCCCTTGAAAATCCCCTGAAGTGGTACACCACACTTCCCCCATTTGAAAAATCCAGCACTATATCGTTCAGGGGCGAACTCAGGCCGGGATTGAGCGATTTTACATCACCAAACCGGCCCGCAATCAATTCAGCCTGGTACATATCCATGGGAAACCGGCCCAAAAGACTGTCGGGTATCCAATTGTCGTTGACCCTTATTCCAGTCGATCCCTCCCTGTTGGAAGAAAAATATATACGCTCTCTGATATTTGGGGAAAAAAGCGGCCGGATTTCATCTTCCTCGGTATTGACCCTTGGCCCCATGTTTTCGACCAACAAATCGATTCTTCTGCCGGGCAGTTTAAGTCCGTTGGCAGCTCTTTGAATAAGGGCTGCCACTTCCCTTCTTTCAGAGGGAGTATTCAATTGTACCAGATATTTTTTATACCACTTTATAGCCTCGTCAAACTCGTAGTTGAAATGAGTGATAGATGCTCTCAATTTGTCCATAAGGGGATCGTACCAATTCAGGGAATCTCCGAGGTGTGTAATAAGGGAATCCGCTCTGTGAAAATTGCCGATTTCAAAATTATAGCGGGCCATTTTCAAAAGCAATTGAGGGTCGTCCAGATTGTAAGCTGCGGCAAGTTCAAGGTATTCTACCGCACTGCTGTAAAAACCATTTTTTCCATAGAGGTCACCCAGCGCAGCGTACTCAACAGCAATATCTATAGAATCGGGAACAATTTCGTTTATCAGGCCGGTGGTGTCTGCCTGGCTAAAAATAAAATGCATTGGAACCGAAACGATAAGTCCAATTCCAAGAATTCTAAAAATTGCATTCCACCGGGCAAAAATCATCCATTTCATTAAATCTGGCGGT
>JAGTVA010000138.1 GCA_018224445.1 Saprospiraceae bacterium | reverse complement strand
TTTTAATTTCTGTGTATTGAAAATGATGAGGCCCTGAATTCGATGCCAGCCTGATTCCAGACCACTGTCCGCGGCTTTCAGCAAAGCCAGGCTCCAGTCGATCCCCTTGAACAATGACTGGATTGTCTTCTACCCCTTCGGACCTCAATTGACCATTGTTCCCCACATAAATCAACCCATCGTTGTACACTTGGTCCTCCTCTCTTGCAATCCCACCGTGAACGTGAACACTGGTTCCGGCAGGCCAGATAAGGGTACAGTCCTCAATCACCAAAACTCCAAAAATAACATAGGGTTTAGGATCGTCCCAAACTACAGTTCCACCACCGCAACTCAACAGGACAATTCCTCCTGTAGCATCTCTGGCAGGAACGTAATTGGCATTTTGTCCAAAAGCCTCAATAACTACCCGTCCAATATTTCCATTGACATTAAATACCAATTTATCCTCAATAATAAAAGGACTGGAAGAAACGGGTAGGTCCGGGTCAATGGTTGCCTCCACAAAGACATATATACTGTCATTTGCCCATACAATCACCTCGTCCACCTCGCTTTGATCAAAACCGTCAATATTAAACCTAAAAAAACTATTGGCCTCCTCCAGGTGTATATCTTTGATCTTTACTGCTTTGTCGTTTTTATTGTATATTTTAAAAAATCGAGTAATGGTAGCTCTTTCGGTGAATACCGTATCAAATCTCAAAGTATCTGTGGAAAAAGTAATATCGGCATCCATGGAGTCGGTAAATTCCTCCTTCTGACAAGAACCCAAAAACAGCAATACAGTAAACCCCAGAAATACCAATAGTTTTACCGGTTGCATAAAAAGGAGCATTAAAGTTATCGATAAGATATTTTTCAATGGTAAGGTTTTGATCAATAAAACGTCAAAGTTAAACAGGTTAATGCATAAAACCTATCTTTAGGTTTTCAAATAATCCATAAAAAAAAGCTCTATTTTGGTCGACGTGGTCATTCCTGCATTTAATGAACAAAATGCAATTGGTAAGGTATTGAAAGACATACCGGCTAAATGGGTGAGGCGGGTAATAGTCTGCGACAACAACAGTTCAGATAAAACAGCTCGAATCGCACAAAAAATGGGGGCAATAGTGGTTTCCGAACCAAGGCCCGGCTACGGTTATGCCTGTTTAAAATGCCTGAAATACATAGCAGAAAGTGACTTACCTAAACCCGACATTGTCGTATTTCTGGATGCAGATTACTCCGATTATCCCCAACAAATGGATCGACTGATTAAACCTCTAATCGAGGAGGATATAGATTTGGTAATAGGGTCCAGAGCGCTTGGAGAAAGAGAGGCGGGATCGATGACTCCTCAGCAGGTATTCGGCAACTGGATTGCAACTCGACTCATTCACTGGATTTACGGTTACCGATTTACCGACTTAGGTCCTTTCCGAGCAATAAAATACAGTTGCTTACTATCTATGAATATGTCAGACAAAACCTATGGCTGGACAGTGGAAATGCAGGTAAAAGCAGCAAAAATGAAATTGAATTGCCTGGAGATGCCCGTGGATTACAAAAAGAGAATTGGCATTTCCAAAGTATCTGGCACTGTGAGGGGAACCCTGGGTGCGGGTTGGAAAATTTTATACACCATATATAAATACCGTTAGCATGACCTCAATCGTCGGATGTATCACCCTGGTCCTTTTCTATCTTATGCTCAGCTATATAACACTATATTGTATTATTCAGCTGCAACTCAGCTGGAAGTATAAAAAGAAGCACGGATTGCCTCCACCAAAAGTCGCTAATATTGAAGAAAAAAACCTTCCGTTTGTAACTATTCAATTGCCCATTTTCAATGAACTATACGTTGTTGAAAGATTGATAGATGTAGTTTGCGCTATCTCTTATCCAATATCCAAATTAGAAATACAAGTATTGGATGATTCAACGGATGAAACTACTCAACTAGCCCATAAAAAAGTCAGCTTCTACAGAGAAGAGGGATTCAATATCACTCACATCCGCAGGAAGGACAGAAAAGGGTTCAAGGCCGGTGCCTTGCAATACGGTTTATCACTGGCCAAAGGGGAATTTATTGCCATCTTTGATGCCGACTTCATACCCCATCCCATGTTTTTAAAAAACACTATTCCGTATTTCAATCGGTCGAAAGTTGGAATAGTACAAACAAGGTGGACCCACCTCAATGAATTTTACTCCCTCATTACCAGACTCCAGGCTTTTCAACTGAATGTCCACTTTTCAGTTGAACAAACCGGTCGGAGTACGGGTGGATATTTCCTTCAATTTAATGGCACAGCGGGGGTATGGAGGCGGATAACCATAACAGATGCAGGAGGATGGAAGGCCGACACCTTGACAGAGGACCTCGATTTGAGTTACCGGGCGCAATTGAAAGGATGGAAAATCACCTATTTGGAACAAGTAGAAAGCCCGGCAGAACTACCGGCTGAAATGAACGCATTTAAAGCACAGCAATATCGATGGATGAAGGGAGGGGCAGAAACCGCAGCTAAAATCCTGCCCAAACTCTGGAGGTCCGATGAATCAATCGTCAATAAATTTCACGGCACGGTTCACTTATTGGGAAGCACTGTCTTTTTATTTATCTTTTTGTCTGCCTTGTTGAGTTTGCCGGCAATTTACTACATAGAAATATTTAATGTGAATCGAATATATCTGTCCGTTTTCTTCCTCGGATTATTGTCTTTAATAGCGGTGTACTACATTGGAAATAGATTAAATCCCTATTACAGGGGCAAAAAGGGGATTTATGGATTTATAACTTTCGTCTTTTTATTTATTACTTTCCTCTCCCTTTCAATGGGGATGTCGTTACACAACAGCCTGGCTGTAGTACACGGATACCTTGGAAAGCGAACAGCCTTTATCAGAACACCCAAGTTCAATATTGAAAAGTCAAGTGATTCCTTCAAAAAAGGTAATTATACAACCAATAAAATTCCATTAACTACCTATTTTGAGGCTATATTAGCACTGTTATTCACAGGAGCGGTAATCTATGGAATAGCCATAGACCAATACGCCCTAGTGATATATCATTCTCTACTAGCAATAGGATTTGCCACCATTAGTTATTTTTCTTTTAGGCATTTTAAATGGCAACAATAAAAAACAAAAGAATCAGTCGACTCCTCTACCTGGTATGGGCACTTGGGATTATTCTTTTAGCCTACTTACCGCAAAAAGATCAGTTTTATCTAATCCTGTTTAACTATTCGATCGTCTTTATCTGCTATTGGTTAATCATCCACCCGCAGAATCGCATAAGGCTGAAAAGTCTGCTCTTAGTAGCAGTGATTACCAGGTTGCTGATCATACCGGCTACCCCCAATCTAACAGACGACTTTTACCGCTATGTGTGGGACGGACAATTGGTACTGTCCGTTGAAAACCCATATGAGAAAACTCCTGAAGAATGGGTGAATTCCGAGGGGGATAAACCGACTTTTTTAGATACTGATTTGTACCCCCACCTCAATTCTAAAGAGTACTACAGCGTCTATACGCCGTTTTCACAACTCATTTTTTCAACTGGCACTGCCATGGGAAGAGGTCACAGCGGAGGAGCTGCCTTTTGGATCAAGGTACTTATAGTCTCATTTGATATTGTACTGCTTTTTGTATTAGTGCCGCTATTGAGGCGATTGAAAAAATACCCGGGAATGGTAGCCATTTACGCTTTTAATCCTTTGGTATTATTGGAGATTTCAGGTAATCTTCACCTGGAGGGAGTGGCTGTGTTTTTCCTGGCTCTGGCCCTGCTCTACTATACCGGAAAAAGAGGAATAAGAACCGGGATCATGATGGGCTTAGCAGCCGGAGTTAAAATTATACCCATTATCCTTGTACCCCTAATGGCATTGGCGCGCAATTTCAAACAGTGGTTTAGTTTTTCTTTAGCAGCTATTGTGACGACCGCACTGCTGTTTATTCCCCTTATATTTAAGGGTTCTTACCTGAATTACTGGGAAAGTATTAAGTTGTATTATCAGACCTTTGAATTCAATGCATCTATTTACAACATCGTAAAATTCATAGGGATTAAAAGCCAGGGCTACAACTGGATAGAGGTAATAGGTCCATTTTGTTCTCTATTTTTTTTACTCTTTTACTTGATCTATTTGATTTATTGGAGAAAAATGAAACTGGAAAAAAGAAACGTCATTGACGGTATGGTAATCGCTCTTTCCCTGTATTTTTTATTCCAGACCACGGTTCACCCCTGGTACATTCTACCTCTGGTCTTTTTAGCATCCATCTCCGACTGGAAATTCCCCGTGGTGTGGAGTGGAATAATAATACTTAGTTATTCTACTTATCAAACCATACCCTATGAAGAAAACCTGTGGATTACAGTCATATCTTATTTGGTAGTCATTGCCTCCGCCATTTTCTTGGACAATAAAAGATTCAGACAGCTTTTTAAGGCGAAAGAGAATCCTACCGAGGAATCATATAATTAGTGCGGAGCTAAACCAATGAACCTGAGTTCGAATATTATTCCGAAGCATAATTCAAAAACTCCCCAGGCTAGACTTTTCTTGAAGATTTAACGAGTTAATTTAAGGTAAATGGATATAAATAAATTCAATACCTGGTAGACTACAGTGTGCCTTATATATCAATAATTACATTTTCTCTTAACGCTATTTGTACTAGAGATCATTTCACAAAGGAACTGCATTAAAAAAAAATAGCCCAATTTCTTATCGAAACCGGGCTATTTTTTTTAACCAAACATATATCAATACGACCAGAAATCCATTTCGAAATTAAATAACTCGTCTTCTATTTTTTGAGACTCGATTAACTGATCAATGGGATCTTCGAAAAAAGCGCTGATTCTTTCATCGTAAACATTACTTGCTTTAAACACATAACTGGAAAACCGTCTCATTTCCATGAGATCATACCACGTCATAGGAGCGGCATCGTTTCCGGTCACAAATGCTCGTTCTCGTCCCAATAATTCTCGCGCCTGGGGATAATACACCCAAAACATAGGAATTTCAAACATAAATTCGCCGGTTTGTTCGCTGTATACATCTCTCAGAGGTGATAGTCCAAGAATCCTAACGCCCAGTCTCGAAGTGTTGCTATTGAAATACCAAACTTCCTTAATTCGATACCTTTGGATAGACAATGGATCAACAGTACTTTCTGTAATCACAATATCCTCTTCATAGGTTTCCGGATCAATAACTCTATTGGTGTCAATTCTAAATAACTGAGCACTCACATCCTCGGGACTCAATGCATTCAAAAATTCATCGTTGTCAAACACGGTCAATTCACCGCTTTCGGCACCATCTATTAAGATAGAAACCAAAGGTCTAATTGGATTGATAAATGGGGCATTGATCTTCTCCCGAACATCGATTACTCTCCAAATAGTTCGTTCCCAAGGAACATCTGCTTCCCTCATAGGGGGATAATCCAAAATCTGCGATTCATGCATGTTGGTCCTCTCAACTACTCCATCGAGAAAGTGCTCTTCCACCGGTGCAGAAGATTCGGTTATTATATCACCCGGTTGTTGTGCAAAACCTAGGCATGCATAGCTCGCGGCAAATATAACAAGTAATGAATATCGAAAAAAGTTATTCAACATAACAAAAATTTTATCTGATTGTAAATACTAAATCATTAATTGGTCGAGAGGCTGCGTCTCCAGGACATCTGGCACGTACATTGGTGAAGAAGTACCTGTCTCCGGGAGAGGCCTGATCGACTAATCGTTTGGCATCTCCATCAAACGTACCTCCTCTGTTTATTGCCTGAATGGGGTCTTGCCTTCTCTCAATACGAGTTAATGTAAATCCCTCTATGTTACAACGGGCCTCAAAATCAAAATTGTCCAAATGGGCAATTACTCCTCTTTGGGCTCTGAACTGTCCATCTCCGAGTGAACTGGTTCTTTCATTACCCAATCTAGCTACAGGATCCGGAATTCTACGAACTCTGAAGTTAAATGGGGTAGGTTCCAAACCACCACCTGAAACGATGACTGATGCATCCCCGGGCTGGCTGACGGTAACGTTGTATTTGCTTTTGCCACTGCCTGCAACTTCGTTGAGTTTTATTCCCGCTCCTTGTCCGCTTACACTCAGTTGAGCGGTAGGAATACCTGCAGCGGATACTGAAATGGGGTTATCCACACCGATGTAAAAAACGTTCATTTTATCGGCTGATACGTTGGCCGAACGAAGACCAACCTCGTATTCAAATGTACCGGTATAAGATTTAACTTCATCAGTCGCCGGATTGGTCAACTGAATCTCGGCAGTATAAGTACCTTTACCTATATCTGATGGATTCATTCTGAATTTTGCATTGCCTTCATCATCGATCGGAACGGGCCTGCCGTTGACAAATACCTCCATGTTGTCTACATTGGTAGAAGCAGCACTCAGGAACAAATCCGCTTCATAGGTTTCCCCGCGGATAATGTACGAACTTGAAGGTGCAGCTACCACCCTAAAGTCATCGAAGATTATTTCCTCTCCTCCGATTCTGTTGAGGTAGTAATTCAACACATTGTTTTCAGTTAATCTCACGTCGTTGATGTACTTTCTAAATATCGGAAGTACAGCCTGAAGTGGCATTCTGCTAAACATAAAATCCTCCCAACTTTCTCTTGGAGTATCGGCATCTTTGTATACATCCGGATTCATGGATATGGCAACACCATCAAAGGGATATTGCTCCAAATCTTCCTCGGGAATAAATGACCTAAATTCTTCTTCTGCATCCATGAGCCTCTGAAGCAATTTGGCTCCCTCATCGCTCGTAACCAATACTCTTGTTGCTGCATCAATGTGCTTTGGGTGGTGAATGACTTTTTTGCCATCCTTTTCATCCCAGCCACCGGCTTCTTGGATCATCTGTTCAACTATATCATTCAAATAAGCAACCAGCTCATCAGAATATTGTCTGACTTGAGGAGCCAATTCCACATACTTGCTGAAGTTCACCGGATCTCTCTCGGCGAGTTGCTCGATTCGGTTTGGTATGACTTGATTTTCCTGATGCAACTGAACATTTGAGGCCACCAGTGACTCGTCAACCAATTTAAAGGCATTAAAAACTTCCGCGGACACATTGAGTGCCAACATTGCAGTGAGGACCAAATACATAATCGTGATCATCAACTGCCGCGGTTCCTTAGGTATGGACATGTTATTTTATTTTTGTATTAAAAAATTCAGTTCAAAACAATAATCTACATTCGTAAATGAGGGTCGTTAATTTAGTTTCTTGGACCACCCATTGCGTTCAAAATATTTCCATACACGCCATTGAGAGAACTGAGGTTCTTATTGACGGCAGCAATCTGCTCTTTGTAGGTTTTCGTATCTTCTACTGTTTCTGAAATGTGCATCATTGCCTCATTCATCTTATCGTAGAAATTACCCATCGTTTTGATCTGATCCTTGGTTTTGGAGAAATCCACTTCCTGCAGTGCTTTCAATGATCCCATGTTTTTAGAGATAGATTCCAATTCACCAAGCATGCCTCCCAGTTGCTTTTCAACCACTTCTCCATCCAGTGCTCTTCCACCAGCAGAAGATTGTACCAAAGGTGAGAGGTTGGAGTGATAGTTGTCTAGTCCGGGATATAATTTTTCCCAGTAATAATCTTGTTGCGGAGGCAATATTCCCAAAAAGGCGAATATGAAAGCTTCCACAGATAGACCGATGGTCAACATAAGGTCACCACCAGGCCATGCCATGATTTTGTAAAGTGCTCCCAACATTACAGCTGCTGCACCTAATCCAATAATCAAATTTTTGAAGTACTTAAACCAATTAGACTTATAGAATGCCATTATTTAACAGTTTTGATTAAGATTAAAAAAATAGTTTATAAACAATTCCGAACTTTGTTGTGAACACCTTTTCACCACAACATCGGAAAAAAATTCGATAATTTAGTTGTAAAAAAAATAATAAATATCTCCTTTGAATTAGAAATCATCTATAGATCTTCCCAAGAAAGTCAATACATTTCGGAAGCCAATATAAGATTTTGTGGTATCCTGATACTCAAAGGTACGCGTACTGTTTTGAAGGTAGAATCCTATATCTTTCCAGGATCCTCCACGCACCACTTTTCTCTTGTATGCTTCGGGATCGTCGGGTTGAGCGTCGTATTTTACATCCGGGCTTAAATCGTGGATAAAGGAATACGCATTTTCAAAATAGGCTGATTCGGTCCACTCTGCCGCGTTGCCCACCATATTGTATAGACCGTAGTCGTTGGGAAAATACATATAGGCATCCACTGTATACATTCCACCATCCTCAATATAGTTTCCTCTTCCGGGCTTAAAGTTCCCCATTAAACATCCCTTTGCATTCCTCAGATTATAGGCGCCCCATGGGTAGGGAGCCAAATCTCTTCCTCCTCTCGCTGCGTATTCCCACTCAAATTCCGTGGGCAAACGAAAATCTTCTGAATTGGGTTCATCCGGCCTAAAGGCATCCCACATTAAGGTTCTCCAATGAGAAAAAGCTTTAGCCATCTTCCAATTCACACCCACTACCGGGTAGTCGTCGAATGCGGGATGAGAAAAATAGTTTCTCGTCATTGGCTCATTGTAAGAATATGCGAAATCTCTGATCCAAACCAAAGTATCCGGGTATATATTAATGGTCTCCATATGCACTAAGTCATTCAATCCAGCATTCCTGTCGTGTGCTGCTCTTTGCCAGTCAATCCATCTGTACTCGTAATTAAACATGGACACATCGTAAGCTCTCCTTCTGTTAACGGTCTGAGAAGCAGGTACAAACATTGGTTCCAACATTTCGTCGTTCCAATCGATTTCAAATTCCCAATCCAATCTCTCCTCTCCCTGCGCATCTACGTAAAAATGATCCAAAAGCGTATGAGCAATCGAATCTCGCACCCAGTAAACAAATTGACGATATTCGTTATTGGTAACTTCAGAGTCGTCCATATAAAACCCCGGTATAGACACCGTCATGTTCCTCTGTATATAGGTATTAAAAATATCTTCATCAGATTGCCCTATGTGAAGAGTTCCAGATGGAACATACACCATTCCATAGGGATTGATTCCCGTCCAGGTAGGCCTGTCCTCTACTCCCCTCAATTGTCCGTCAAAGCTTGATCCACACCCCGCTATTAAAAGGGCGAGTGCAATAATTCCTGGGTATAAAAAAATGCGAGTCATATTCATTAATAATTTTCCTTTCGATTAAAATTAACTGTTAGGCTTGTAAACGTTTTGTAAATATAGAGGGCATCCTCTGTTATCTGTAACTTATGTTTTTTATTTATGAAAACTTTAAGATTTTTTAACGCTCTAAAACTATAAATGGAACGCCTCGAAATATTAAGTATTTTGCTAATTTCGGTTATTTGATTGAATTAACCTACAAATAGGAAATAAATTAACATAATTATAAATTATCAATATGCCAGATTAGTATGCCAATTGACTATTTTGCGAATGGCCTTCTCAAGTATTTATTTACAACAGGCCTACTCCAAAAAGCGCGGATTGTAAATCACAGGAGGTTTTTTACTGTGTCCGGTCCACCTCAATGAGCGATACACCACCATAAATTCATGGGTCTGATTGTTGGGTCGATATATATTGGAAACACCCAAATCGTAATTGTAATACACCGTAAATCTGTCGTTTAACCTGACCCCTGCCATAATTGCAATGGCGTCAAAAGTCCTCGTGCCCAATCCCCTCAATCCCAGTCCTCCGAAATATTGATTCTCATACCCCACCAATCCGTGGACAAAATTCTGGACTTGTTTAAGGTCCGTGTATATATGTATAGAGGGAATCACAGCCCAACTCTCATCAATTGGTAAAAAATAGTCTCCATAAACAGAAACTTCAGGTTGCATACTGTAAGAGAAAGGTTCTCCTGAGAAATGTCCTCCTGAGGTAAGTTGCTTAACCGACAATCCAAGATCCATGTTACCGCGAGAATACCAGGCCGACAGACCCAGTGTGGGCAGCCAACTACTCAGATCACTGTTTCCCAGGATAGGATCGTTGTGGTTGGGAATTTCCTCGTTGTAATTACCTCCCGGTGTCCGGAGTCTGGATTGATCAAATGTCTTCTGCTCACCCCCCAATTGAACCGCCAAAGACAGGGGGCCGTAACCGGTGGTTATTAAATGTGCATAGCTGAAGGAAAACGAAAGTGTTTTTTCGATTCCTATTGCGTCATTTACAAATTGAAAGCCCACCGCATTCATTCCAACTTCAAGAGGCATATGGGCATTGATCAATTGAGTATTTGGACCACCGGGGATGTTGTTCCACTGGTCTCTGTGTACCCCGGATATCACCATAGAATTATCGAAGGCAGAAACGGCCGCATTGAATTGAAATTTATTGCTGGGGGACAAACTGAAATGAGGGGACTGCTGGGCATTCAAATTGCTACCTATGCACAGTAAAAATACAAAGGTGCAGGAAGTTAATAGGTATAATATGTATTTATTAAAATTCATACGTCAAGGTACTAAAAAAACGACAGCGGTGATGTGGTATTGTTTACTCACCTTTTTACTAATGTTATTAATGCTTTAAGGACAAATAAAGTTTATTTTGTAAGAAACTGAGCAAAACATCGCAAAACGGAAAGACCAATAATTTCCCGGCATTAAAGGGAAACTTTCAATCCATCGTAAGCCAGGTGAATATTATCCGGGAGTTCCCTGGTCACCACCTCATGCGAGCCCATCGTATGTGAAATGTGTGTAAAATAAGTGGATTTGGCACCAATTTTCTGAGACATTTCAATTCCCTGCTCCAGGCTTAGGTGGGAGTGGTGCGACTTCTTTCTGAGTGTATTTAAAACGAGAACTTCACATCCCTTAACGGCATCAATAACCTCATCTTCAATATACCTCGCATCGGTGATGTATACAACTGGCCCCATTTTAAAAGCCATGACAGGCCAACTTCCGTGCAATACCGGAAGCGAAAGAATTTTCATGTTTTTTACAAAAAATTCTTCAAAGGGTTTGATCAGGTGGATATCTACAGAGGGTGCCCCTGGATATGGATTGGCATCGAAAACATAGGGAAACCTCAGTTTAACCTCCTTCATCACTCTTTCGGTACCGTATATATCTATGCCTTTGCGCTGCATAAAATTATAAGGCCTCACGTCGTCCAGTCCAATAATGTGATCGTTGTGCTCGTGAGTGAGCAGCACCGCATCAATGTTCTCTACTTTTTCTCTCAACATCTGCTGTCGAAAATCGGGCCCCACGTCTATGACCAGGGTTTGATCGGGTGTCCGAATCAGAGCCGAAGTCCTCAGACGCTTATCCCTGGAATTTTCTGATTTACAAACATCACAATCGCAACCTATCACCGGCACTCCCTGGGAAGTACCTGTACCGAGAAAAGTCAACTCGAACATATTGTAGTTTTTAATCTATTGCCTCACTATCCAAATCGTTGAGAATTTCGTACAAGCACAAAATTCTTCCTTTTGTATCAAAAAACTTATTCACTAAAATAACGTTGGAATCCCCCACCCTGCAATAACCTGAATTGAAGTTCCCCTTTGCATAAATTATTTTATAGCCCTTTGTCTTTAAAACATCCTCCAGTTTCTTCAGTTTCATAGTAAAATAAGTAAACCAATAATTATTTTTGTCGAATAATTCTGTGGTGAAATTATTAAATAGATTTGTACTTACGAATATTTTTTATAAAAATTTATCCCCTACACGAACTTGAAGTCTATAAATAAAAATCTCTTCCTGGGGTTGCTGAGTTTGATTTCCATATTTCTGGAGGTCAATCAAACTCATACGCAAACTTTTAATGCTCGCATTACCAGCGGGCTCAACTATTCGCAAATCAGAGGAGATGGGCTTTCTGGTTTAAACCGTCCGGGATTACATGCAGGCCTCGGATTGAATCTCACCACCCAAAGCCAATGGGAGTGGAATATGGAGCTGCTTTACAACGAGCGGGGTTCGGCAGGACAATTTAAAATTTTCCCAGGATCGCCCTCTGGTGGCATTTCACTAAAATATGTGGATATCCCTGTTTATGTGGCCTACAGGGATTGGTTCGATCCCAACATGGAAGACTCCGGTTTTTACAGAATGAGATATATCGTTGGATTGTCGGCAGGAAGACTGCTCGAGAGTAAGATAAGCAATCTTGATATCAATCCCCATGGAGACTCGGCAGAAGTTTTGCGGGAATTTTCAAAATACAATTTCAGCTGGTTACTGGGTACCGCGGTATTTCTCAATCGGTCCTTTTCGGTCCATCTCAGATATACCCGTTCCATCTCTTTACTTTTTAATACCAAAAAAAATACCGATATTCGCACCAATTCCTTATTGGAAAGCTTTTTAACCTTTAGAATTTCTTATCACATATGAAAAATCTACACTATCTTTTTTTAATGATTTTAGGGTTGTTGGTAACCGCTTGTGGCAGTGAAACAGCATCCTCAGATACCCAAACTGAAAATACCGAAATCCAACATGAATTGCCGGCACTGCCCCAGGAAACCATAGAGGCACTCTCAACTCAATGCGACAACATTCAATATATCTTCAGGAATTATCCCATTAGTTTTACACAAAATGAGATTCCCTCCATTAGACAAACTCTCAACTTTATTCAGGAAGAAACAGCAACAGTACCAGATCAATGCCAACCTACAGCAGAAATGATATTTCTCGGAAATGGAGAAATATTAGCTGATGCACTCATTTACTTTCTGGAGGATTGTTCCTATATCGTATTTAAAGAAAATGGACAACCCACTTATTCTCACAAATTGAGTGAAGCAGGTAAAAATTTTTACGAGAAAATTTTGAATAACTACTACAGGAGTGCACAACAGCAATAAAGAAACAGGTTCGTCTTTTGGGAGGTTGTCCGAATAAAACATTAAGTATAAAACTTATAACGCCAACGTCCCTTACCTGCAGCCCATGAAATTTCTCTGGCTATTGAAAGTTCTTTTTAAATAAAAGTAGGAATAAAAATAAACTTTAGTTTAATCTAATTTTTACTTTTGCCTCAGTTAACTTCATTTAAATTGGATTAGGATTGACCTATGGTGGAGCTTATTGAATATTTACAATACCCCTGGATTATTCGAGCAATGTTGGCCTCTGTCATTGTTGGCATCACTTGTGGGGTATTGGGAGTATTTATTGTTTTGCGGAATATGGCCCTAATCGGGGATGCCCTTTCTCACGCCATTTTACCCGGAGTTGTCCTGGCTTTTTTGATTTTTGGCACCTACCATTTATCCGGATTTTTTGCAGGGGCAGTGTTGGCAGGTCTAATCGCTGCTGCAGCCATCACCTGGATACAACAGAAGCTTCCTACCAAAAACGATGCCGCCATTGGCATTATATTCACAGTGATGTTTGCAATTGGAGTAATCGGCATTTCAATCCTTTCGCGGAATGAAGGGGTGCACCTGGATTTGAATGACTTTCTATTTGGAAATGTGCTGGGAGTGTCCCAACAAGATTTGTATTTAAATATTTTGATAATTCTGGCAGTAGTGGCCAGTATAGTAATTTTTTACAGGTATTTCTACATCTCTACTTTTCAGGAATCCTTT
>JAGTVA010000137.1 GCA_018224445.1 Saprospiraceae bacterium | reverse complement strand
TTTGTTTCAAGACAAAAGAAATAGAGAATTAAAATTTAAAAAAAAAAAATACAGTCTAAGTGTGTAAAGATACATGGAATTAAATAGCACGAGGAAAACAAATCGTTCGTTCTTCGCAATGGGACTGCGAAACTTGAAACTTTAATTTAAGCGATAATCCTACTCTGGTATTTAAAACAGCATTTTATTCGATAATAATCTCTACCCAACAATAGGATGGCAATTAAAATTTCATTAAATTTACCCTATAATTTTTATTTGAATAGGATAGACCGATTAAATTGAATCATAAAAACTTAAAAGTTATGAACGGAATTAATAGGGTTTTGGAAAACGCAGTAGCACCTGTTATTGGAGGATTATTTTTGTTGCTCACTGTAACTTTTACTTTTTCAACGGAAGCAGTTGCTCAGTCTCCTGAGGGTATGAGTTATCAGGCAGTGGTGCGTGACATGGACAATGCACTGGTGACCAATACCGAGGTAGGAATGCAAATTACTATTCTGCAGGGAAGTGAAGAAGGAGAGGAAGTGTATGTAGAAACTCATTTACCCACCACCAACGACAATGGATTGGTGAGCTTGGTTATTGGAAACGGCAACGCTGTTCTGGGAGATTTTGCTGATATAAACTGGTCCGAGGGCCCTTATTTTATCAAGACGGAAACGGACGTAGAGGGTGGTACCCAATACACGATAAGTGGTGTTCAGCAATTACTGAGTGTGCCCTATGCCCTCTATGCATTAGAGAGCGGATCAGACGAAGAACTACCGGTGGGAAACCAAGTCGGAGACATGATGTACTGGGACGGTGAAGAGTGGGAAATGGTCAATGCGGGAAACCACGCAAATATACTGTATTTTTGTGACGGAGTACCCACCTGGGGAGGATGTGCGCCTCTGGTTGAAACAAATTCAGTGGTAAATATTACAGCGCTTCACGCTACCGTAAATTCAACGGTAACTCACGACGGTGGGGGAACTGTAACTGCCAGAGGGGTGGTATGGGACAACGAACCCAATCCAACCCTTGTTAATAATTTTACTGATGACGGCGATGGACTGGGTGATTATGTATCTGTCGTGACGGGTTTAAAAGATAACACTACTTTTTATGTCCGTGCATATGCTACGAATGAAAACGGCACCCATTACGGCAATCAAATTGAGTTTTCCACACCGGACCTATTGGTCTCGGACATCGATGGAAATTCCTACGAAACGGTAATCATAGGCAATCAGGAATGGATGGCAGAAAATCTGCGGACCACCCGATTTAGAAACGGAGATACGATTCCACTGGTTCTGAACGATTCTGTATGGTTTCAGACTTCCTCTTCAGCATACAGCTATTACGATAACGACAGTATGTATATTGACGATTACGGATTTTTGTACAATTGGTATGCAGCGAGGAATTTCAGAGGGCTGTGTCCTGAAGGGTGGCGGGTTCCCACGGATTCAGACTGGGAGGTATTGGTCGAATATCTAGGTGGTAGGTTTGAGGCGGGAGGAAAATTGAAAACCACCGGAATAATTGAAGTGGGAACTGGATTGTGGCAGGATCCCAACGAAGGGGCTACCAATGAAAGCGGTTTCTCGGCTATTCCGGGGGGACACCGCTTGACCGGGGGCCAGTACCAATGGATCAGACGGACAGCTACATTCTGGAACCATACCGAGTTAAACGACACGTCGGCATGGACCAGAAGAATGAGCTATAACAACAGTGAAGTTATCAGAGCCAATCAAAGTAAGGGAATGGGATTTTCTGTGCGATGCATGCGGGATTGATGAGTAGGGGTAATCAGTCTTTATCAAAAATACTGTAATAGAGGTCTTCGATATCCCGCGGAGGTTGATAGTTTCTGTCGCTGTAATGCTGAATCTGAATTTTGAGGGTTTCTATATCGGCATTTCGCTCCGTTAGCTCTATAGTTACATTTCCAAATAATTGATCCACAGGGGGGCTCAATACATTTTTTACCGGAGGTTTCAAGTAGTGTCGAAAATGGGTGGTACCGGATAAATCGGCTTTAAACCGCTTGTTGGATGAGTACAATTTATACCCCCAACTCAACACTCTGTCTTTAAGGAATTCGGCTACAAAGTGCCAATTTTTTATTTCATCGGGGTACTTTGCGGGGTGCATCATTATGCCGTTGGCACCGGAACTATCCAAAAAATCGACCCATTGCCCGTGGTTTTCGTGCTCAGCTTTGTAATTGTGATATTCGGTTTTTAAAGAAGACAACAGCCCGGTCAATTCTTCGGATTCTGTTGACCAGGAGATAAATTCCTCCCTGTCGATATAGTTTTCAGGGAGTTTTTTGTTGTAGGGTTCCATATTGAGGTATCCTTTTTTTGAAAAAAAATACTTAACCACTTCATACTGTACTTTATTTAGTCCATCTTTTGGCTAGTTAAGGGTTTAAGGGTTTTTGATTAAAAAAGTTCATGAGGGTTTCAGAATAGACTGTAGAAATGATTCTAAATTATCCGGACTAAAACTCCAAATTGGTACTCACTTCAAGTTTGATCGGTTGGTTGATTCGCTCTTCAATTTTTTTCTTTAACTCTCTGATTTGTTCATCGGAAATGGACTCCTCCGCAAGAAGCCTCAGTGAAACTATGGTTTTTTCCTCTCCACGTCGCACTTTCACATCTCTGATAGTGAGTTCTGAAATAATCAGGCCCTCTAAACTCCGGGTGATGGCGGCTTCATTCATAATGTGATTAAAAGAAAAGGCGAGCGGAATGGCGAGAATAGAAGTTACTATTAGAGAAGCTATTAAACCTTTTTTGGCTTGTTTGAAGGGAGCGAAACCGAGTAATATAAAAGTGACTCCGCCAAATAAAACAATTCCTGCGAGGTTGGTTAGGTAAAGTAATAAAGCTCCGGAAAAGACCGTCCAATCCATCCATCCAATCCCTATTCCGGCTACTGCCAGTGGAGGGATAAGCGCGACTGCTATAGCTACTCCCGCAAGCGTTTTGGCTATTTCTTCCTTGGCGTGGGCATAGGCTCCCGCTACCCCTGAAGCTACTGCAATCCCAAGGTCCAGTAAATTGGGAGTGAGTCTGACATCGATCTCCGGAGTGATTATTCGCATGGGGATCATCAGACTGACCAGTGCTGCGAATAAAATGGAAACTCCCGTACCCATCAAAATGGTCCGCATGCTGGAGGTTATCATAGATACATCAAATCTGATTATTGCCATGGAAAAAGCTACAATCGGTGACATCAGGGGGGTTAAAATCATGGCTCCTATAATTACGGGAGTAGAGTTGTGATACAATCCGAAAGTCGCTATAATGGAAGCGATAGTCATCATAACCAAATATGGTGTGGTGAGTTTAGAGTTGTTTCGGAGTACCGTAAAGAGGTCTTTAAAGTCCTCTGTGGAAGCCCTCGGCAGTAAAGTAATGGGCTTTCGGATTAAGGCGTCCCTTTTTTCTCCCTGTGGCAGTCCCTCCACTTTAAATTGGTTGCTGGTATCTGGACTTTCTTCTTTAGTAGTCTCGACGCTGCTTTTTTGAAGCAATTGAATAGCTCCTTGATGGACGCTGAGTTTCAATTCTTCAGCCTGTTGTTTTTGCCCGTCAATGACAAAGCCATTTTTTCCTATTTCCCGAATCTCGATCTCATCGCATCGGATGTAACCAATAAATTTGGGTCTACCCGGTTTTTTTAGGGCAAAGGAAAACAAACTCATTATCAAAAACCTCCACATTTCCAGAAGTGATTCCGGGGAGACAATCAACAGGTGTAATTTACCGTCTTTGTTTTGAAAACGAAGGCTGGAACCTGAAAAGCTCGAGGTCATAATGGACCGTTTAGCGTGATCCACAGCAATTACACCCAGGGCAGAAGTGTTCAGGTTAAAATCCTCACCTACCGTGACTTTTACTTGTTGGTGCCGGGCATTTCTGAGGTTCCAGATGGTTTTAAAGATACTGACCACCTGGCTCCAGGGACTCTTGTGACCCTCAACACTATCGATGAGCGCGAAGTTACCCATACGGACAGATTTAAAAATCAGCTCCTCGTTGCAGTAAAACAAATCGCACTTTTGCTGAATTTTATTTTCAAGTATTTCGTCCAGAGTGGCTTCAAGGGAAGGTTTAATGCTCAGGGCCTCTAATGCGTATTGCATTTTAGGATGAGGGAGTATTCCCAGTTTCCATTCTTTATTCCCGGCAGAGAGAAGTACTTCTTTGAGCGCTGAATCGGGTAAATAACAAATTACAGACTCTTCTTTCCGAATGGAAGTCCATTCGTCTTTGCTTTCTACTTCGAGGAGTTCAACCTTTTGCCCCTCAAATACGGGAAGTATTTCTTTTTTTACAACCTCTTCATCTTCTTTGCAATAAATTAAATTCCACATAATGATAAAAATAAAAGGTAATGATAATCATATGCGTTGAGAAAAAAAAGGATACCTGAATTTTCTTTATTATGAGGAAGTTGAATTTGGAGTGCGGGGTAAAAGGTAAAAATTTATTTTCCGGGGAACACGTTGGTAAAATCGGGATTCACCTTAAATCCGACCACATCGCCAATTTTTACCTTGTTAGATGCGGGAAGTTTTAAGATAATGCTGTGTCGGCTCTTACTGACTGATGGTCGAAGGTGAACCAATAGGTGGTCTCCCTGATAAGAACTGTGATACAATACTCCCTTGAGCTCTGATCGATCTTTGTCGGCCAGTTGAATGTGTTCCGGACGTATAGTAATCAGCACTTCCTCCCCTTCCAGAAAATTCCTTTTTACTGGAAAAGTACCAAAGTCAGTGAGAATTCCTGTTTTGGTGCAATATCCCCTGATGTGATTGATTTTTCCCAAAAACCCTGCAGTGTATAAATTGGTGGGTTTTTCGTAGAGGTCTCTCGGTTTCCCCACCTGTTGAAGAACGCCTTCCTGCAACAGAGCAATTCGGTCGGAAACCGACAGCGCATCCATGGTATCGTGAGTCACGAAAAGCGCGGTAGTGCCGCTGTTTTTGAGGATGGTATGTAATTCTTCGCGCATTTGGTCTTTCAGTACTCCGTCGAGGTGACTAAAGGGTTCATCCAACAACAGGATACTGGGGCTGGGAGCCAGAGCCCTTGCGAGGGCTGCTCTTTGCTGCTGTCCTCCGGACAATTCATGGGAATAGCGATTGGCTAGATCTGCCATATTCACCCATTCCAGCACTTCAAATAAGCGCTTGCGGGCAGATGCTTTATCCATTTGGTGAAGGCCGTAATTTATATTTTGCTCCACATTCATATGGGGAAAGAGGGCGTATTCCTGGAAGACCATTCCAATTTTTCTTTTTTCGGGAGGAATAAAGGTATTGTCCCCCACCACCTGCCTTCCATTTAGCTCAATGGTGCCTCGAGTGGGAGATTCCAACCCGGCAATGAGTCTGAGTAGGGTGGTTTTTCCACTTCCACTCTCCCCGATAAGTGCCAACATCTCACCTTTGAAAACGTCCAGGGAAATGTCCTTCAGAGCCTCCCCGGATTGGTTAGAGAATTTTTTAGTTATGTTTCTTATTTTTAATATTGGTTCCATCTTAATTTTTTCGAGATACGAGTTTACTCAACAAGATAATGGGCACAATTCCGGTGAGAATAATCACCAGAGCAGGTGCTGCGGCCTCTGTAACCATTTCATCGCTGGCCAGTTCAAATGCCCTGGTAGCCAGTGTGTTAAAGTTAAAAGGACGCATAATTAAGGTCAGTGGCAATTCCTTTAACACATCTACAAACAACAATAACGCTCCGCTAAAAATACCAGTTTTAATAAGTGGGAGATATATTTTTCTCAGGGTTTTGCCGGGGGGAACTCCCAGCACCCTCGAAGCACCTAAAAAATAATCGGAAGTCTTTCTGAAGGAGGCTTCTACCGGATAATATCCCACAGCCAGAAACCGGACGATATAGGCGAAGACCAATCCCAGTAAAGTGCCGCTTAAAATAAGACCCATACCGTTGCCCCAATGGGCTTCAAGGTAATTGACCAACGCATTGTCAAAATACAAAAGGGGAATCATAATCCCCACTGCTATGACCGCTCCGGGAATGGAATACCCCAGGGTAGAAAACTTGCCCAATATGCGCATAAGCCAAAACGGGTACAACTTAATGGAGTATATGAGTAACAGGGCTACCGAAACACCGAGTACAGAAGTAATGGCAGCCAATACAAAACTGTTGCTGACCAATTTTGTAAAGGAAGGGTCCACTATACTGGTGTCCGATACCCACCACCAATTAATGAGCTGTAAGACCGGTAAAATAAACCCTATTAGAAGCGGGATGAAACACCATAGGGTAATGAGTATTTTTCGACCTTTACTCGGGTTGTACCTTTGCAGCGGCTTGCTTCCTGATCTGTTTTCGTCGTACTTTGCTTTTCCGCGCTGCCATTTTTCCAAACCGAGTATGAGAAAGACCACCGCCATGAGTACCGCACACATATATATGGCTGCGGAAATATCGCCCAGGGAAAACCAGGAGCGAAAGATACCGGTGGTGAGGGTATTTACTCCAAAGTACTTCACTGCACCGTAGTCGTTTAATACCTCCATAATAACTAAAGTCAGTCCGGCTACAATAGCGGGTCTTGCCACCGGCAGGGCAAGGGTTAAAAAGGTGCGGGTGGGGTTACTTCCCAACATCCTGCCGGCCTCCAGTAAGGAGGAAGATTGGTTGGCAAACCAGGCTCTAGCAAGCACGTAGACGTAGGGGTATAACACAAAACTCATGATAACCATTACCCCCTGTATATTTACAATCTCAAAAAAACCGGGACCGATATCAAGACCCACCCATCTGCCCAATTGCTGCAACGGACCGGTGTAGTCAAAAATACCCGCATAAGCAATAGCTACAATGTAGGTGGGAACAGCGAGGGGTAGTATAAGCGCCCATTCAAAAAATTTCCTGCCGTAAAAAGTATTGGTAGATACCAGCCAGGCGGTGGATACCCCTATGATAAAGGTAAATACAGAAACACCGATTACCAGAATTAATGAGTTGAGTATGTATTCCGCGAGAACAGTGTCTGCAAGGTGATGCCAGGTATCCGATGGTCCGCCCATCAAGTAATAAAAAATCGAAATTAACGGGGTGGCTATCAAGATGGCACACAAAAAGGCAAATATGGTCCAGGGATTAACTACCCTGAACAATCGCCAATACAGACCGCGCTTGATATTCGATATTTGTTTTTTTTTATCGATCACCTCCATCCGCATTGGTCAATAATTCTAACGGCTTCGTCATTGTATTCCCCCAGTTTTCCCAGGGGAAGACTATCGATTTTAAAACTACCCCATTCCTCCAGATAAGAAGAGCGTTTTACCCCATCAATCACAGGGTATTCGTGATTTTCTACGGAGAATTTTTCCTGGACTTCTGACGAAATCAGGTATTCCATTAAACTGATGGCATTTTCTTTGTTCGGGGCGTGTTTGGTCAAGCCCACTCCGCTGATATTGATATGAGCTCCCCTGTCTTCCTGATTGGGGAAGATAATTTTAATTTTGTCGACCACCTCCCTTTCCTCCTTTATTGGTGACTCAGCCAGTTTAGCTACATAATAAGTGTTGCAAATGGTGACGTCTCCCTGTCCGGCTGCAATAGCTTTTAATTGATCCCTGTCGTTTCCCCTGGGACTTCTGGAGAAATTTTCAGCTAAAGCCTCACACCATTCAGCGCTTTTTTCAGGCCCCCAATGTGCTAAAAGGGAAGCCATCAACGACTGGTTGTAAGTGTGTTCTGAAGAGCGCATTACCACTCTGTTTTTTAAGAGGGGACTGGCCAGGTCCTCATAGGTACTCACCTCCTCTGCATCGACCCTATCAGGAGCATAGGCAATTGCCCTTGCCCGATAGGTGAAGGCGAACCAAAAGTTCTCAGGATCCCTGAATCTGGGCGGTATGCGATCGCTTAATGTGATACTGTTTACCTTTTGCAGCAAACCCGCTGCTTTGGCTTTTTCCAACCTGCCCGCATCCACAGTGATTAACAAGTCAGCGGGAGACCGATTCCCCTCCAGCTCAAGCTTGGTAATCAATTCATCGGCACTGGCGCTGACTACATTAACTTTTATTCCGGTCAAATTGGAGAAATTTTTAAAAATTTCCTGGTCCACCGGATAGTGCCGGTGGGAATATACGTTTACCTCCGATAAGTCACCGCTTCCCCCACAAGAGTAGAATGCAGTGATTAAAAGAGTTGCTAAAACTGAATACAACAAATTACTTTTCATGTCAAAACGATATTTATATGGTTATACAATCGAAAATATTGTCGGATTTTCTATTCCTCCCATTTTAGAATGAAGCTATACACCGGTTTCTTTTAAAAATAGAAGTGGGCAGCATCCACAATTTGGCGTAAAGATACACCTATTTGGAATTAATCCAAATAAGATGAAAAATTGAATATATGTCAGGGAGTATTTGCTCGGTCTTAGTAATCAGGTCTTAAATCAGTTTAAATAATAAAATTTACTGAATTCCTGTTATTTTTGCAATCCATATTACCAAAGACATAAATTAACTATGAGCGAGAAGAAAGAGAAGACCAGGTATTCAGATGCGGAGTTAGCGGAATTTGATGAACTTATTGTGAATAAGTTAGAACAGGCTAAAAAACAGTTGGACTTTTACCTGAACCAGTTGGATGATTTTACCGACCAGGGTGAGGCCAAGGTGAAGGGGCTGGATGACGGCGTGGGGACAACGGAGACAGAGCGGCTCAATTTGTTGATTTTGAGGACCAAGAAGTACATCACTCATTTGCAGAACGCCAGGCACAGGATCAACAATAAAGTGTACGGGGTTTGCAGAGAGACCGGGAAACTCATTTCTAAGGAGCGACTAAAGGCAGTCCCTCATGCCACCTTGAGTATAGAAGCCAAGCAAAAAAGGGACTAGCACTTTCAGGACAGGGGTCTAAAAATATTTAAATCAGGAAGAATTGACAAATAAAAGCAAAGCGTATTGGCTTATTGGGGTGATAACTATAGTTATCCTTCTGGATCAGGTATTGAAAATTTGGGTAAAAACCCAAATGAATTACGGCGAAGAATTTGGAATATTGGGGCTTGAATGGGCGAGAATTCACTTCGTTGAGAACGAGGGGATGGCATTTGGATTTGCCTTTGGCGGTGCGAAGGGGAAGTTGTTTTTAAGCCTCTTCCGCATTGGAGCGGTTACCTTTATAGGTTTATTGCTTTACAGATTGTTTCAATCCGGGCAATCGCTATCTCTTTTGATAAGTTTGGGTTTAATATTTGCCGGTGCAGTTGGAAATATTATCGACAGCGCTTTTTATGGAATGATTTTTTCAGAATCTCCGTATTTTGGACCCGTGGCAGAGTGGTTTCCGGAAGAGGGTGGCTATGCGCCTTTTCTGATGGGAAAGGTAGTAGATATGCTGTATTTCCCACTCATCGACACACATTGGCCGGAATGGATTCCCGTCTTGGGAGGGAGTAGGTTTCAGTTTTTCAAACCCGTATTTAACCTGGCCGATACTGCAATTACTACGGGAGTAATTAGTATTTTGCTTTTCCACCGGAGTTTTTTCCAGGATGGAAGTTCGATATTAGCCAAGAAGCAAAGAGAAGAGGAGGAGTAGTGGAGTTAGGTTGGAAGGAAAATTATGGGATGGGACCTTTACTTTTTTACTTTTTTTTATTTTCCAACCTTGATATGTGTACTTTTTCAATCGATAATCACTAATTTCTTAAAAAATTATTGATGGCTCCTTCTGCTCTTGAGATAATTTCGTAGTCAATACTGTAGTGTACATACTTTCCATCTTTTTCTGCTTGCAGAATTCCCGCATTTCGCATAATTCTAAGATGTTGAGATGTAATAGACTGCTCTAAATTTAGAGTGTTGTAAATCTTATTGACATTAATCGTATCGAATTTGTCAATAAACTCTAAAATTTTTAGTCGCAGTGGATGAGCCAACGCTCTCAAGATTTCTGAAGAGACCTGCAGACTTTCATTGTCGAAAGTAACCTTTGTCTTTCTCATACGTTTCCTTATTTTGATAATATAATGACCTTACAAAGACAAATATGAGGATATTCTTTAATTTGACAAAGAAAAAATTAAAAAATTTTTAGGTATAAAATAAGCCTTTGATATACCCAATTGAATATCAAAGGCTTAGAAAATAAAATTTCTTTAAAAAAAATTTATATATTATTGTAAATCAGTGAATTTACCTACAGGTGTCTAAAGTAATACATTACCCTGCTAATTCTTCAACCAGTCTACTGATTTGCGATAATCGGTTTCGATCGAGGCTGTAATAGATGAATTTTCCCTCTCTTTCTGTGGCAACAACTCCGGCTCTTCGCAAAATAGCCAGATGCTGAGAAGCTACAGATTGTTCCAGTCGCAACTTGATATAAATATCGGTTACGGTTAGCGATTCGCTCTCTTCAAGCAGGTCGATGACCCGTTGACGCAACTTGTGGTTGACAGCGCGCAATACCAGTACAGCTTTACGCAAGTCTGCGTAATTTAAATGAATGTCTTTTTCCCCCTTTCTAAGAGTTACATTTTCGTTTTTATCTTTTCTCATTTCAAAATGGTTTTATAATGTATTACAGAAACACATTACATATAGCTAAAACTGTACCAATAATAGTTTTGAATTAAAAAAACTTTAAATTTAGCTAAAAAAATATCTGTAGTATATTGTTTTTCAGCCGTGTAAACTATAACGTTTTTTTTTAGGTATGAGTTTTATTGGAGGTGGTAATTCGGGCTTCTTTCAAATACATGGGTTCAAAATACGCTGTATTCTCCGTTTTTTGGCCTATAAGTGCCTTCAGGCCGGGCGCTATCAAATTTGAAGCTTTAAGATGGCCTTCGGTCAGGCTAATATTTGCCGGGAGGCTAAATGAACTCAGTTTTTCAATTCCATTTCCGGTAAGCAATACATTTTTTTCCATAAACCGAGAATGGCTGAAATAAGTTTCATTCAATATCTGAGGCCTCGGTTCTTCTACAGTTTTCAGTTGGCTGTCGTATATGGCCAGATAGACCTCCATACGTCTCGCATCCAGCATAGGTATACACAGATCAAATTCAGTTTTTTCTGAAGCAGTCCACGCCAATCCCTCCAGCCCGCTAATTCCTATCATGGGAACCCCGCAGCTAAAAGCAAGTGCTTTTATCAGGGAAAATCCAACCCTGAGTCCGGTGTAGCTGCCGGGGCCTTTATTAATAACAATTGCGGACAGATCAGAAACCTTTAGTCCGGCTTCTTTTAAGATCTCATCTACGAAGGGAGCGAGTATCTCGCTGTGCTTGTACGGAGCGGATTCCACTCTCTCGTACAGGACTCCCTTATCATTGGCCAGGCAAACGGAACAACTCAGCCCGGCAGTTTCCAAACACAATATGGTGGGGGAAACAGACGAAACAGATGTTTTTGTATTCATTATTCACCTTCTAATATACTGTGGTATCTCTTTTCGTTGTTCAACAATCGAATGGCTTCCTGAATTTCAGGACCCTTCAATAGATTTTGACGGGTTTTTCCCTTCTCAAAATAGTACCTGGATACGATTTCCTCTTCGAGTAACCTCGTGATGGCCTCACGGTGATCCATCAAAGCGGACGCTTTCTTTTTATCCAGCGAATTGCGAATCCTCTCGATTTGCGGTTCAATATCTTTGCTGTAAAGTCCTGCTTCTGCGCTGTGAATCAGGTCGTCCAACAACTGCTCGGATTCCAGTTCAAATTCAAAATTGTGTTTTTCCACAAAAGCGATAAAATCGCTGTACTGATCAAAACTGTACGCTCCGGGTTCGGCAATGGAGTCTTTTTTAGACCTGTATTCAGTTGCGTATTTAAACAAGAGGTGCTGTTCTTCCAATGCGACAATTACCTCCGGAACCGGTGGCTCCTTTATTTCTATATCGGGAGCCACTCCTCCTCCATCCAGTACTTCCCTGCCGTTGCCAGTGTGAAAAACGCCCCTGAGTGAATCGGGTATCGATACCGGCTTCCCATCTTCGTATTTTACATTTTGAATTCCCCTGCCGCTGGGAATAAAATACTCCGAGGTGGTTATCCTCATCTGTGTATTGTAACTCAAGGTCCTTACATTCTGTACAAGGCCTTTGCCATAAGTCCTCCTGCCGATAAGTACTCCGCGATCGTAATCCTGCATCACTCCCGAGACAATTTCTGAAGCCGAAGCCGATTTATCGTTGATCAATACCACAAGGGGTACTTCCAGGTCAAAGGCCGATCCGCGCGTCTCAAAGGTTCGATTCCATTCCTCGAGTTTTCCCTTTGTCGATACCACCAGTTTATCGCCGGGAAGAAATAGATTAGAGACATTAATCGCCTCCGATAAAAGGCCTCCTCCGTTGTTTCTCAAATCCAGTACAATTCCCTTGAATTCTCCGTGTTCCTCTTTCAATTCCTTGAGCTTATTTAATATGTTGAGAGCGGACATAGGAGTAAAAGTGCTCAGGGCTACATAGGCTATGCCATTATCCACCATGCCGGAATAGGGAACATTGGGAACACTCACATCTTGTCTCTCCACATCCACATTAAATCGCTTATCCTCTACCGGGCGGTAGATTTCCATATTCAGTCGCGTCCCTGAAGCACCCCGCATGAAAACAGTGACATCCTCCTTGTCAAAACCCCTCAGAGAGCGGCCCTCTATTTTTTCAATCACATCCCCCGCCATAATTCCGACTTCATGAGCCCCAAAATCACTGTATACAAAAGTGACGGTAATATCTCCATCTATTTGGTCGATTTCCATTCCCACGCCATCGTATCGCCCCTCTGCCATATAGCGGGAACGCTCTACCTGATTTTCAGAAATAAATACCGTATAGGGATCCAATGTCTCCAACATGGCGTCTATTCCCTTTTTCATAAGGAAACCGTGATCGAGCTCTTCCATGTAATTGGCGTTGACTTCCTTGTACACATTGCTGAAAATTTCCAGGTTTTTGGTCAACTCAAAATAAGAAGAAACCTGCTTGCTGAAGGAGTAAAAAAGCAAGGCCATAGAAATAAATATCAAACCAAATCCTACCTTATATTTCATATATATATACTATTTGTTCTTGATTTAAATGTCACTTTTTCAATACCCGTAAATTGGATACTGGCAATTTAACTACTGACGGGCTTAGTCTATTGTATTGAGTGCGATAAACTCCTGACGTCTCAACTGCCAGGACATAGGCCATACAGGGGTTAAATCATTTCAGCCGCATTATTTTTTCCGTAAAAAATTACGGGTTGCTTCCAGCGTAGCTTCCTGAGCTTCTGCGTGTATCCAGTGCCCCGCTTTGGGGATTTCCACTATTTTGGATTGGGGGAAGTAATTTTTGATGCTTGTTTCACTTTTCTCAGTAATGTAATCCGAGTTTTCTCCCTTTAGAAAGAGGGTGTTGCCACGAAATTTTTTATCGCTCTCAATGCCGGCGAGTATATGTTTATAATTCTTTGCTATGTATGGAATATTGGCCTTCCACTGAAATCCACCCTGTTTGGATCTGGATAGGTTTTTCATTAAAAAAAGAACGATTTTGCGACTGGGAATAAACTTCAAGAGGTGATTTTCAATATCAGCTCTCTCCTCAGCCTCCCTCGGTTTGGCCGACAACAAAGCCTCTATAATGGCTTCGTGGCCTCCGGGATAAGAGTGAGGTGCGATGTCTGCCACCAGGAGCTTGTCCACTTTTTCCGGATATTTCAATGCGAATTGCATGGCTACCTTTCCACCCATGGAGTGTCCCAATAGGTGAGTGCGATTGACTTCCCGGGCTATTAAAAACGAATTCAAATCCTCGGCCATCAGGGCGTAGCTCATTTCAGGAGAGTGAAAAGAACGCCCGTGATTCCGAAGGTCTATGGTGTATACCCGATAGTTTTCTGAAAGCTTTCGGGCAAAAGTTTGCCAATTGTCCAACATGCCCAACAACCCATGCAGGATTACAACCGGCTCTCCAGTTCCGAATTCTTTGAAATTAATCTTATTTTCCATCTTGCTAATTTAGATATTCAATTCGGTG
Organism: Saprospiraceae bacterium; assembly: GCA_018224445.1. GTDB lineage: Bacteria > Bacteroidota > Bacteroidia > Chitinophagales > Saprospiraceae > PWJY01. The sequence continues at coordinate 745 of JAGTVA010000137.1, read as the reverse complement.
GGTGATCCTCCGGATTGAATTCATTTGCTGTGAGTTTAACAAAATAGCAGGCAATGGGTTGATACCTGTTCAGAATTCAAATAATTAATTATTGGGTAGGTGGAGATTTTCCGGGTTAACCTGGGAAATCCTTTATTTTGAGCAAAAGCAAAATGCCGACCGTACATATTATTTATTACTTAATTTTCTCAGTTGATAAATCGTTCAATATAAGTAATTTATAAATTATATAATTGTATAGTAAATATTATTAAAACGCAAATAATCCATTAATTACAAAATTTTTTCTTCATCAGATTAAAATATACTTTTACTGCTTCCATAACTTATCAGGGCTTATGGTATTTCAGACCCTAGTGTAACGTCACCCCAATCACACACCGGATTGGCATTTTGATAATTTTTCGAATGAACGAACGATCCCGACAGGGTGACTGAACGATCCCATCAGGGGCGGTGTCCACAGGCGACACCGGAGTGAAGGAACCGCGAAGCGGGCGGGACTGCTCCGGGGGACCTCCAAGTGAGTGAGGGAATGATCCCGGAGGGTGCAGATCCAGTGGATCTGGAAATGAGCGAACCTCGAAGAGGGCGGGCAGGCCTAACAGCGGGCGGGTTGGCGAGCCCCCCCCTTCATGTATAGTCCGATATTAGAAAAACAGAAAATAAAAGTCCTACTCAATGAATTAGTCAAGAGGCTTTAGCTGTCTGAGCGCCTTAAATCCCGACACCTATTGATCATCCC
>JAGTVA010000136.1 GCA_018224445.1 Saprospiraceae bacterium | reverse complement strand
TCTCTGATTTTGCTTTTTGTACTTCTTGTATTTCTCATCAGAACTCCTTCTGTACAACAATGGATAGTCAACAAGGCTACTGATTACGTATCGGAAACTACAGGAACCTCCTTTTCAATTGATAAACTGCATCTCACTTTCAAGGGAAGGCTGTGGCTTGAAGGTCTGTATATGGAAGACATCAGTTCAGATACCTTAATGTATTCCGAGTCATTGGAATTGGGTTTTCGCATCAGCCCACTATTTAACAATACACTCTCTTTCAGGCATTTTGAATGGAACGGATTGACCTCCAATGTAAAAAGAACTGAGGATGGGGTATTTAATTTTGATTTTCTGATTGGGGCCTTCGACAACGATGAACAAGATCCCCCGATTGATAAAAAACCCGGACCTGTCTGGACCATCGACCTTTCCCTGCTCGATTTTAGAAATTTTGACCTCACCTATGTGGACCATTACGAAGGCATGGATATCAATGTTGACCTCAATCAACTGAAAATAGATGTCAATCCCTTTAAAACAGACGAATTCAATTTAGAATTTCGATCCATTATTTTAGACGGTTTGGTTTTTGATTTTCTGCAGCGAAATCCGTCGGAATTGAGACTCAGTGAATCTGCCCTGGCTGAGGAGGAGGCGGGGAGTGGTGAACTTTTTCCATTAAAAATAGATTTGCTTCACTTGAAGAATATAAGCTTTTCGATGGTGGACTCCCTTAACGACAGCGCACTACAGCTTTTTCTCGTTGAACACCGCTCTCAAGGCATTGAACTCTACTCCATCTCAGAGGAATCTCTCACCCATTATCTGTTGGCAGAACAATCCATCACTACAGGGGTCGAATTCAATATGGTTTCTCACTCCAGTCAAGTCCAACCTGAGGATACCATTCCCTCTGAATTCCAATGGCCCAATTGGGTTATTCAAACGGGCGAAATGACCTTTTTGGACCAACGTATAACCATCAGAGATAAAGGCATCTCCCCCACTCCAGGGCAATTTAATCCTGCAGACCTGGACCTTCAAATCGACTCGATTCTCATTCCCGGTTTTGTGCTACAAAATAAAGAACTTAAAACTCAAATTCACACCCTGACCGCAAGAGAACATTCCGGTCTGGAACTTGTCAAACTGGAATTTGACCTCCTGGTTACCGATAATCTCATGGATCTGGAAAACTTGTTTTTACACAGCTCGGATTCCAAGCTGGAAGGCAAAGTGAATTTAAGTTACCCCGGCATCGCAGAGTTTATCAACCAACCCGAGGAAGGGACTATACAACTTGACATTCCACAATTATACCTTTCTCCCCTTGATATTGCACGGATAGATCCCTCCCTGCTCAGCGACAGTGTGTTGGGGCCCATCTTGAAATACCCTGTACGTATAAATACCAAACTCAGCGGCACTACCGACAAGCTGGAAATACAAACCTTTGCTGCACAATTCGCTACCAATACCCGCATCAGACTCAATGGACAAGTCCGTCATCTCACCGATCCGGATAAACTCAGTTACCAATTGCCCTATGTGTATTTGAATACCGTTGGCCGGGACCTCGAGATATTTATACCTCCCGACACTACCTACAAAATTCCGACTACCTTGTTTTTAGTCGGAAACCTATCGGGCAGCACCAACCATTTTGACGGTAATCTCTCTGCCACCATTCCGAGAGGTAAACTGCAGATCGATGGCGAAATTTCAGACCTCAAAACTCTACCGGTATACCGGGCGGCTATTGTCATTGAAGAACTGGACGCTGCATTTTATATCGACAGCCTGGGTCCCGAAAGGATGGTCGGCCAAATCGACATTGAAGGCCAGGGATTTGAACTCGATCAAATCGCAACTCAGGTTGACCTGTCATTTTCCGAACTGTTGTACCAGGGTAATAAATACAGTCCATTGAAATTGCATGCTATTGTGGTCGATAAAAATTTACAATTTGATATCAATATTGATAGTGAAATAGCGAAAATGCAGATGATGGGTCTTGGACATCTGGACAGTACCGCTTATTCCTTTGATGTTTCCGGTTATGTATATCACCTGGACTTAAAAGAAATGGAAATAGACGAGGGCGAACTTTTGGCATCAGCTAAAATAAAGGCTTCCGGAAGCGGAAATAAAGGGATTTTCGATGGAAGATTTCGATTGGATTCCATTAAGGTAACCAAAGAAGAGGAAGACTACCTGGTAGATTCTTTGGTAGCCTCAATTTTCTTTAACTCAAGTACGAGTTTAGTAAATATCCAATCTGAATTGATCCGTGCAAACCTGGTAGCCAATACCTCACCGGACAACGTTATGGATGGGCTGTGGTCACATATACACAGTTACTGGAATCCCGAGATTCAGGATACCGTCATTTTTGAGGGGTTGGAAACCGATCTGGTGATTCACGTGCCCAAGACTGATTTCCTGCAGGAAATAATAATCCCGGGACTGGAGGAGATGGAAGAAATTCATCTTCAGGTCAAATACCGACAAGCCACCAAATCCATCACAGGAGATATGCAGGCCCCCTATATTTTAATCAATGGAACAGAAATCTTCGGTCTTTATGGAGAAATCCAATCCAATCACGACAGCTTGAGGTTTGTAACCGGATTTGACAATCTGTTGTCCGGTCCTGCAAATATCAAAACCACCCGCTTTTCGGGATATTTCGCAGACTCCACCCTTTTCAGCATCGTTGATCTCCAGGCGGATACTTCTGATCAATTGATCCTGATGGGATTGCAGGTGAGAAATACAGCCGATTCATTCTACGTTCACGTCGAACCCAATGATCTTATTTTCAATAATTTATCCTGGAAAATTAGTCCTGAAAACCGCATTTTATGGGCTCCGGAATATTTGGAAATACACGATTTCAAGGTGTCCAGAAACAACCACAGCCTACAATTGCTCTCCCACGAAGGAAGGAAAAAAGATTATCTGAAGGTTCTTTTTAACGACATTTCGCTGGAGGGATTAATGGCCTTTCTCAATCCCGATGAAAACTTAGCCGGTGGAACCATGAACGGATTTATAGAGGCTGATGAAATATTTGACTCTCCCATCCTGCTTCTCGATTTGGAAGTCCAGGATTTTGTCGCCCTGGAAATTCCGCTGGGCGAACTAAAAGCAAAAGTAGAGAACCCCTCCGGAAATCACTATACCATTGAAACCATAATTTCAGGAGGTGACCTGGATATGACGGGAGTGGCCAATATCCATTTGGATGAAGAAGTAGGTATGACTTACGATGCAGATATCGATTTAAACAGTATGAATTTCACTATGCTGGAAAGATTTATGGAGGGAACTATTCGAAACAGTGAGGGAACCCTCAGGGGAGAAGTCGTCACCACCGGGAGCCTCGATCAAATCGATTACAAGGGGCATATAGATTTTGACGATGTAAAGTTTGAAATGACCGAAACCGGATCGGTTTTTACCATACCTTCGGAACGAGTGGACTTCAGCCAGGCAGATATTGTTTTTAATAAATTTTTAATCCGCGACAATGCCGGAAACCCCACAGAAATCGATGGGCGAATTGATATTGAAAATCTCACCAATCCGGCTTTTGCCCTCAAAATCAACAGCCGCAACTTTACTTTTATAGAATCCACTCGTCAGGACAATGATTTATTTTTTGGAAAAGCCATAGCCGATCTGGATATTGACCTTAGGGGTAATTTAAATCGACCTCAAGTCAATGCAAGAGTGGATCTGAAGAGCGGATCAGAAATTACTACCATCATTCCGGAGAGTCAAATTCAAATTGAAGAGCGGGAAGGAGTAGTGAAAATTGAGCGGAGAGTGGATGGTCGGGTCATAGTGGATGAGGATGAGGAAGAAGATTTAACTCCCCTCTTTACCGGTGTGGATATGGAAGCCGTCATTCGGATCGATCCGTCTGTAATTTTTAGAATTATAATAGACGAAAGGGCGGGAGACCAATTGGAAGTAGCCGGGGAAGCCAATCTGAGTTTCGACATGGATGCCCAGGGTAGAATGTCCCTTTCGGGTATTTACGAATTGAACCGCGGGTTTTACGAAATGCGGTTGTACGAAATTGTCAGGCGAAGATTCGACCTCCAGTCCGGCAGCAGGTTAATCTGGACTGGTCCTCCCATGGAAGCTGAAATGGAAATTACTGCAATACACCGTGTGAGGGCTTCGGCATTGGATTTAATGGCCGACCAGTTGGCAGGTGCTGACGATATTACTCGGACTCAATACCGGCAAGAATTGCCTTTTGATGTCATTCTTGACCTAAAAGGGACCATACTTCGTCCGAATCTGGCCTTTAAATTGGATATGCCAGAGAGTGCACAGCCTGCCCTGGGGGGAAACGTATACAATCGAATCAGACAACTCAATACGATGGAATCAGAGATGAATACCCAGGTTTTCTCTCTGTTGGTATTGGGTCGGTTCCTGCCACCCGGACTGGCCGCTGAAGAATCCCGCGGATTTGATGCTGAAGGAATGGCCAGGTCCAGTGCGAGTAGCATCTTGTCTGGCCAGCTCAATTCCCTTTCCGAACGATATATAAGGGGTGTAGACCTCGATTTCGACCTTGAGAGTTTTACCGATTATCAAACCGGAACTCCGGAAGAACGGACGCAACTCAATGTCAGACTAAGGCGTTCTTTACTTGATGAGCGCTTGACCGTGGAAGTGGGGGGGCAGGTCGATCTGGAGGGAAGTGAAACCGAAGAAAGGCAGCGCGCAACTGATATTTTGGGCGATGTAAGTGTCGAATACCGATTGACAGAAGACGGGAGTTGGAGGTTGAGGGGTTTTCGTCAAAACCAGTACGAGGGTGTAATTGAAGGCCAGGTAATCATCACCGGGTTTTCCCTTTTGTTTCACAGGGATTTCAACAGTTTAGCAGAATTGTTTTCCGGTAAAGAGAAGAAAAAAGAAAATGATTAAATACGCCATATTTTTATTATTGCTCGGTATTTTATCATCCTGTGGAGTAAAAAAATATATTCCGGAGGAGGAGCGGTTATTTACCGGGGTAGATGTTTCTGTGGAAACCGAATCTTCAGTCAGGGACATCAAAGAGATCGAGTCCGAATTGGTCGACATTATTCGACCCCAACCCAATACCAGCATCCTCGGAGGCAGGCCGTACCTGAGGTGGCATTATCGCGCCAACAGCGAAAAGAGCAATTTCATCAACCGCTTTCTCAATAAAAGATTCGGAGAAGAACCCGTATATCTCAGTGATGTAAATCTGGAGAGGAACGGACAAGTCATTCTCAACAGAATGGAGAATAAGGGCTTTTTCAATTCTGAAATTCATTTTGAAACAGACACCTCAAAGAGAAAAAAAGCCCGGATTTCATTTAAAATCCAATCCGAGGAACCCTATCACCTTAAAAACTATCAAATTGAGGGGATGCCCACTCAATTGAGCAATTTGGCTGAAGAATCCATGACCCAGTCCCTGCTACAGGAAGGAATGCGTTACAACCTGACATCCCTTCGAAGGGAGCGGAACCGAATCAGCGATTATTTAATGGAACACGGTTACTACTATTTTACTGGTGACTACCTTTTGTTCAGCATGGATACCGCTCTTGGAGACCGGCAATTTAATTTGTATCTGCAGATCAAACCCAATGTACCGGAAGAAGCCCTCCAACCTTACAAAATTTCGGATATTTTTGTATATCCTGACCAGGCTCTACCCTCCGAATCCCCCTCCGCCCGGGATACCGTCCACATGGACAACTATCAGGTGATCAGTTCCACCCATCAATTCAAACCCGGGAGATTGGACGACTATATTTTATTCGATAAGGGAGAGTTATACCGGAAGTCGCAAAGCGATATAACCCGGCAAAGACTCTTCGCTATCGGCGCTTTTGGATTTGTGAACATCCGACACCGAAAGCCATCCTATTCCCCACCCGATACACTGGATTACAATTATTTGGAATCTCACATTTATTTAAGTCCGGTCAGTAAAATCAGTCTGAGGGCAGAATTGCAGGCCATCTCCAAATCCAATAATTTTATGGGGCCGGTAATGACAGGTGAATACCGGGATCGAAATGCATTTAAGGGGGGCGAGCAATTCCAGTTGGGCATGAAGCTAGGCTATGAAACCCAGGTTGCAGGCGGACGTCAAACAGGTCTCAGCGCCTTTGAAATAGGAGTGTACGGGGAGCTCTCATTCCCGCGCATCATCGCTCCCATTAAATGGAGGGATAACATCCATTACGGGGTACCCAGAACCAGGATAAAACTATCCTACTCTATTCTCAGTAGATTGAATAATTATGAACTGCGATCTGCCGTTTTTAGTTTTGGATACAGTTGGAACGGGAGCAGGTATGCACATCACGAAATAAAGCCCGTCTCCATTTCTTATACCCGGCTTTCTCAAACCTCTGAGCAATTTGAAGAAGTATTGATGAGCAACCCCTTCCTTCAGAGAAGCTTCCAGCAACAATTTATACCCGGAATAGAATATAATTTCACATTCCACAATAAATCTACCCGCGACAAGAAACACCACCAATTTGTCCAATTCAGAGCCGATGCCGCCGGAAATTTTGCCCATTTTATGAACCGTACCTTTGAGGTAAGTGAACAGCAGAAAATTTTTGGAAATGAATTCGCTCAATATCTGCGATTTGACCTGGATATGAGACATTATATTTCACTCGGAAAAGAATCCCAGTTCGTAGCCAGAGTATTTGGTGGCCTGGGTTTACCACAGGGAGAATCACTTTCCCTGCCCTACATCAAACAGTATTTTTCGGGTGGCCCCAACAGTGTGCGGGCTTTTAGGATACGCTCTCTGGGGCCGGGAACCTATCAACCTCAGGACCTGAATGACCGATCCTTTTTCGATCAGGCAGGAGACATACGGGTAGAGGCGAATATCGAATACCGATTCCCTCTGATTTCATATTTGAAGGGAGCCCTGTTCGCAGACGGCGGCAACATTTGGTTAGCCAATGACAATGAAACTCTGCCGGGTGGACAGTTCTCCTCAGATTGGGTGAGAGAATTGGCTGTAGGTGCCGGTTTTGGCTTTCGACTGGATATCGACCTTTTTGTCATCAGGCTTGACATCGCTACCCCGCTCAGGAAGCCCTGGTTGGAAGAGGGCAATCGGTGGGTCGATAACTTTAGCATCGGGAAAAAAGAATGGAGGAGGGAAAATATTGTGTACAATATCGCTATCGGATATCCCTTTTAAGACAATTTCCATAAACACTGCATTGCCCCTCACGGAAGTTTGTATTAATCATTCAATTCCCACCTGATGGTAATCCTTCCCTGCACATCCGGAAGAGGATAGCTGTCGAAATGATAGTCGATTCGATCCGTAAAAAGAAATCCAATATTTTCAAACCTCAATATGACCTTAAAGGACTGAATCTTAAATGCGACAAACGGATCTGCCCTGAAGGTCCCCGCTATGCGACGATCTGTGAGAATGAAGTTTCCCAAAACAGGAAAGTAGGTTTTTGCATCGTAATCACTGAAAAATACACCGTCGGCCCCAATCTGAAAATCCAGTGCGTCATCGAAAATACTGGCCGCAACAGCCAATCTCTGCTTTAGGTATATAGAGGGAATGGCCAATTCCCGCAGACTTTGTTGTTGCCAGGCAAAATAGGTGTGAGAAATCACAGCACCTAAATCAGGCTTAAATTGAACCAATAACTGGGGAATAGCCACCGCCTCGCCCACGTAATTGCTCATCCCATTTTCATCGAAATAGGGCAAATTGAAAATAAGGTGTTGTTTAAAGGTAGCCCGCAGTTTCAGAGGGTCCCATTCCACCCCTCCCCCTAGAACAGAATGGGTAAACCTCGGTAAATCATTCTCATATACGCTCCCTTCAATGCCCGGGAACCTATTTTCAATCAAACCGGGAGATCGCCGGACAAATTTTCCGATTCCAAAAAGCCTTAGGTCGCTTCCTATTTGCAGGATGGCACGGGCATCCAAAAGAGCATCCCCACCGTCGTCGCCCAATCCCAGTTTGCCGCTTCCCTCCACAAATAAATACTCCCCCGGACTGATTCCGAGGTCCGCGGAAAGAAACCACTGCCTGACTCTGAACTCCAGGGGATCAAACCTCACCCGATGGGATGCCCACAGCAGGTTCACATTTAAGTAGTTTCTCCGTATTACAGTCTCGAAGTCAAAAATTCGGCCAATGGCAATACCCGCTCTTTGCTCAGCCGACCCAACCTCCATAAACCGCCTAAATCCGCGAGACACTGTAAAAAAATCGCCGTAGTATTCAGAATCGGGGCTGCTGTCGCTGAAGCGATAAAACCGATTTCCAAAGGACATGTAATGATTGAGGTAAAAGGGCAATTCGACACCAAAAATACGGGCCTCACCGATCAACCTATAATTGGAAAAGTAAACAGCCCTTTGCTGTTGACGACTTTCGGCATTGTCCAGCTTGACCGGAATGAGCGTACGGTCATCTTCAAAGAATCCGTCTTCAAACAAGGTGTCCGATGCAATGCCCCCGTTTTCAAATGCAAAAACGGCATTGGATATAAAGGTTCCAAAATTGTGCCATTTTCCGTCTTCGCTGTGATGAGAAGCCGAAGCGGATATAAAGGTTGAGAAATTCCGCTGCCTGCTGTACGCCCCCAAATGATTGATTCTGTGGTAATCCAAAGAAAAGTTAAACCCGTCTTCAAAGCTGTTGGAGAACATAGCTCGTGTGGTGCTTTGTTCCTGATCTCCCCCCTGGGTGAACATCAGATCAGAATAGGCTCTGGCCTGTTTGTAATACCTCTGATCCTGTATTTTTTTCCAATACAATTTGTAGTCCTCAATACCGGTTCTGAAGCCGATTTGATCATCGACCTCCAATATCATAGGTCTGGCAGGCGAGCCAAGGTGCCCGGTTCTGGCGTACTCCCATGGTCCGCTGCGCGCAGGATCAAAATGGAGGTCGCTCTCCTCAAAGTCCCCCTCCAACAAATTGAATTGCCTGTAAGGGCGGTCAAAAATAAAATAATTAACGAATTGAGAGTCTCTTTCTTCGGCTACCAGGCGGCCGGTAGTTTGGGTGGTATCTTGTCCACGGTCTTGAGAAAATCCCTCGGGGTCCGGGGTATTGGTGTTGCGCTGAGCGGAGATGGAGGTGGCAAGCAGCACAAAGAGAAATATCTGCCCCAATTGAAAAAGAAGCCTGCGGCTACATTTTACCTGTATTGGGTATTGCCAATATCGCTGTTTTACCAATTTTTTTTCCATTGTTCCACTAGTGAAAAATGCAGGTTTAACAAAACCCGCATTTTTAATTACTAAACTGAATAGCCCTCAAAAGATTATGACGTGGCCATTCCTGTGTTTAAATATTCTCCGAGAAATTGACTGCCGGCTAAAAAATTAATTCTTCCTCCTGCTTGTCTCGTTAGATATCGCATTCATAGACTGCTTAATCAATTTTCATTGCCGCCGGGTTAATACCCATGGACGAGTACCCTCCGTCGTGGAAAAGATTTTGCATCGTCACCTTTTTGGTCAAATCGGAAAACAGCATCACGCAGTAGTCTGCGCACTCCTCAGCGGTGGCATTTCCCAAAGGGGACATCTCATCTGCGTAGTCAAAAAACTGTTGGAATCCCTTGACACCGCTTCCGGCAGTAGTCCAGGTGGGAGATTGAGAAATCGTATTCACCCTCACCTTTTTCTTTACCCCAAAATGATATCCGAAGCTCCGTCCAATAGATTCCAATAAAGCCTTGGCCTCGGCCATTTCACTGTAATCCGGAAAAACGCGCTGCGCAGCAATATAGCTCAGGGCCAATACAGACCCCCACTCGTTCATGGCGTCTTTTTCCATCAGGCATTGCATGAGTTTGTGAAATGAAACAGCCGATATGTCGAGGGTCTTCAACATCCAATCGTGTTTGAGATTGGTGTACTCCCTTTTTTTGCGCACATTCAACGACATGCCAATGGAGTGCAGAACAAAATCTATTTTCCCGCCCAACACCTCTACAGACTGTTCGATAAGCGCATTCAGGTCATCCGTGCTCGTGGCGTCGGCTGGAATTATCTCGGCATTGAGTTTTTCTCCCAATTCCTGTATTTTTCCAAATCGCATCGCCACAGGAGCATTGGTGAGTGCGATACTCGCACCTTCTGCTACACAGTGCTCTGCTACTTTCCAGGCTATGGATTGCTCGTCGAGTGCACCAAAAATAATTCCTCTCTTTCCCTTTAATAAATTGTAGGCCATAATAGTACTTAGTTTAAATTGATTAATTCTTTTGCATTTTCAATAGCTGCCGCAGTAGGTGGGTCGGAACTCAGCATCACCGCAATGTGGTTGATCCTGTTTTGATCTTCTAAAATTTTCAATTGGGTTTGAGTGCTGTCCTTTAAAGTAGTTTTATGAATAAAAAAATGCTTCATTCCCCGGGCAGCTACTTGAGGGGAATGCGTAATTACAATAATCTGGTGATTCTCCGCGGTTTTCTGAAGAATTCTCCCCATTTTCAGAGCCACGTCCCCACTGACTCCGGAGTCTATTTCATCAAATATCAAAGTGGGCAAATGCATTTTGCCGGCAATGATGGATTTGATGGCGAGATTGAGTCGCGAGACCTCTCCTCCCGAAGCCACCCGCCTGAGATCTTTGAATTCCATTCCCTTGTTGGCAGAAAACAAAAATTTCACTTCGTCCATGCCTTCACTCCCGGGCTCATCCATGCCGGTGAGTTCAATATTTAAAACCGCGTGTGGCATGGAGAGTTCTCCCAGCATTTTGCCGCAGAGTTTTTGAATGGTTTGCGCTGCTGATTTTCGGCTCTCGGTCAGGCGTGCCGCAATTTCCACAGCCGTTTTCCGGAGTTCTGTTTCCCTCTTCTCCAACTTCTCTATTTTGTCGCTCAGTGAGCCGAACTCCTGCAGTTTTTGGTCCAGCTCTTCCTTGAGATCAATGAGTTCCTCCACTGTTTCTAATCCGTGTTTTTTCTGGAGGCGATACAGGTTGTCGAGGCGATTGGTGAGGAGTTCCATTCTGTCCGGGTCAAACTCTAAATCCTCGTTGAGGCTGGTGGCCTCTTGTGCCACATCCTGCAGTTCAATATAGGCTGCTTCCAATCGGTCGGAAAGGCCCTTACAGGATGAATTCACCTGAGCCAGTCCTCCAATTTCACGACTCAATTCCTGGAGTTGTTCGTTGATGCTGGACTGGTTTTCTTCGAGTACTCCTACCATTTTAACCAAAGCGCTTTTGATGTCGCCAAAATTTTCCAATAGCGACAGTTCGTCTTCCAGGCCCTCGAGTTCTCCGGCTTCCAATTCAGCTTCTTCCAGTTCACTGAACTGAAACTGCAAAAAGTCGAATTCTTTATTGGCCTCTCGCTCTGTAATCCGCAGATTTTCCAATTCTGTTCCCGTCTTCACCCATTGACTATATGCCGCTTGGTAGTTTTGTTTTATTTTTTGGTTTTCGGCCATAGCGTCGAGAAGCTCCAGTTGATAGTTTTTTTGATAAATATCCAAACTGGAGAATTGCTGATGGAGGTCCACCAGATGGGAAGCTAAATCACTGAGGTCAGACAATCGCGCTGGGGTGTCATTGATAAAAGCGCGGGATTTGCCAGCAGGAAGAATCTCCCTCCGCACAATTAACTCGGGATAGTAATCCAGGTCCCGCTCCTCAAAAAATGGACGGAGGTTGTAGGCTTCAATTTGAAACACGGCTTCGATTACGCACTTTTTATCGGCCTTCTTCAACACACCCATGTCTGCCCGATTGCCCAGTATCAAACCGAGAGCACCGAGAAGTATGGATTTTCCCGCTCCGGTCTCCCCTGTGATCACATTCAGCCCATTGCCGGGACGAAAATCGATCTGCTCTATAATGGCGTAATTCTGAATGCTTAAATTGCTCAGCATTATTATCTTTTATTTATCGCAAAAATAGTGATTTCGGATGGATTTTTTATACCTGCGATCACACAGAAAGAAATGCGGTGTAGTCAAGTCCAAAAATTTTATCTGAAAAAAATCAATATTATCTTAAAACTTAATAATTATCTGTTCGTAGTCCAAAATGGTGAGTTATGTGGGTGTACGGAGCGTAATTTTCCCTATTATTTTAAAAATAATTCGAAGAAAAAACATCAAAAATAATTATTTTTTTTCACAATAAATTCTAATTTAAAAGTGATAAATATTTTAAATTACTTTATATCAATTTCTTATATAATATAATTTTTTAACATCTTTTTTTATCATATGTAACAATAGGCTTTTTTTGTATTTGTTGGGCCTAAAGAATTGTCGGATTATTGTAGTGTCAAAGAAAGTATTTGACAGTCGAATTTAAAAATTCGGATATGTTCATGGGATTAAACAAACTAATAAAGAGTGGTGCAAACGAGCGCCACTCTTTATTAACTTACCAAAAAAAAGTTTGTGCTCCCATTAAAAAAAAGATTACGTTTTCGGGGATTGAGACCCCCTTTATTTATAGTTGTGTTATCACAAAATTTTTATGAGATTAAATTTTGGATATGTTCATGGGATTAAAAAATGGTTAATGAGGCGGAGGCCTTAAGGAGGCACTCACTTGATTAACCATTTTTTTCTTTTTTCTACACAACACGAGATAATTTTCATGGGATTTTAGAAGCCAGTCACCTTTCCGGAAAAGTGACTGGCTTTTTTTATTACACCCGGTGAGCTTAAGCAGATTAGCTAAGCACAGCAATAAATATTGAAAATCAAATACTAAACTCCCTGTTTTGGGGTTTATCCATTAAAATACATTTTATGCTCCGATATCCCTTTATCCTTTTATTGGCACTTTTTGGAGTTCTTAATTTGTCAACGGGTTTTGGCCAAGCAAATACCTCCTATCTCTCGGAGATAGACAGGGCGTGGCAAATGGGAACTTGTAATTGTTATGTATTTTCTGTCAGCATTTGGGAATACCATACCGAGGGCGACAAAACCACCTCCAATAAAATTCAAGATTTACAATTTATCAATGGTTCAGAGTGTAAAGATTTAAAAGAACCGGGATCTTATAATCACAGAGAGCTCCCTATGGAACTGCAAAAACTCGATTTAAACCAAAGTATGACTTTGAAAGAAGCAGACGTGGAAATGCTTGTACGATTGGAGGAATTCAACGAAGCTCACCTACTAGAAAACACCTTTACCAAAAAATACAAATCAATCGCCATCCGTACAGAGGTGCTACAATCCACAGAGCAGAAGGAAAAGAAAACAATTCTGGTCACTCTTTTGTCAAATAGTCCCAACGACAAGGGCGAGTTGCCGGTTGCGGATATGTTCTTATATCCCCTCAACGGCAACTCAGCACAGTAGGCCGAATTTCAATTAGATTCATTGTTTTTACATTACCCCAGATACTCCCAGGCGGAGCGATAAGTTCCCGTCGTTTCAATGTATTCAAGCAATTTTCCGTAAAACGGGTCTCCACCTACAGTAGCAGAATTTCCCACTATCACCAGTTTTTTTCTGGCGCGCGTCATGGCCACATTCATTCGGCGATAATCTTTTAAAAATCCGATTTCTCCCCGGTCATTTGACCTGACCAAAGAGATGTAAATAATGTCCTTTTCCTGGCCCTGAAAACTGTCGATGGTCTTGATCGAAACGGGAAAGGGCAAGTCTTGCTCCTCCTCCATAGATTCTCTCATAAACCTGACCTGTGCAGAATAGGGAGACAAAATCCCCACGGTGGGAGACTCCAAAAAGGCCTGATGCAACAAGGGGTCCAGGTGTTCCCGTAAAATGAGATATTCGTCTTTATTGAAATAACTCCTGCTTTCCGGGGGTTGTTTTTCTTCAAAGCCACAACCCGCTGTATCGATAAACTCAATTACGGACCGGGCGTCGCTCGCTGTATCCAACATGTGGCCGGCCACTTCTTCGTGTGCTTTCAGGGCCCCTCCGTAAAACCACTGGTTAGAAAATTCCATGATCCGGTTGTTCATCCGGTATTGGATGTTGAGGAGCGACAATTTTGGAAACTTCTCCACTGCAATGTCGAGCAGGGTACTGCTCAATCCCTTTTTATCGGCTTCGTGAGACTTAACCGTCGGTGGAAGCTGGTAGGGATCCCCGGCGAGCACCACTCGATCTGCCTTGATCATGGCCAACCAGCAGGCTCCCTGTAAAGCCTGGGAGGCCTCGTCTATTATGCACACTTTAAATTTCCGGCCTCTCAGGTAGCGCCCATCGGCTCCACTCAGGGTACAACTTATCACTTCTGCCCCGTCGATCACCTGCTCAATAATGCGGTCCTCTATTTCCCGGGCCCAATCACTTAATTCCCTCGCCTCTCTGTACAAGTCCCGACGCGCATTTCTCTCCTCGGGTCCAAAACTCCTTTTGTACTGTCCCGCCTGACGACGGTATTCCTCAGCCTGCAATCTCACTTTTTTTATCTGCTTGGCCTCATCGCGGGAAAAGACTTTGGACTCCAGGCTGCAATCCACCAATTCGTTATCGATCCTCGAGAGATGGCCTATTCTCACCACATTTACTCCCTCCCGGTGTAAAAGGGCCGTAAT
>JAGTVA010000135.1 GCA_018224445.1 Saprospiraceae bacterium | reverse complement strand
TCGACTTTCGACTTTCGACTTTCGACTTTCGACTTTCGACTTTCGACTTTCGACTTTCGACTTTCGACTTTCGACTTTCGACTTTCGACTTTCGACTTTCGACTTTCGACTTTTGACTTTCGACTTTTGACTTTCGACTTTCGACTTTCGACTTTCGACTTCTAACTTTTGACTCAATATCATAGAACGTTTTCCCTAATTTTCATTAGGACTTGAGCATATAATTTACCAACTGTTATTCTGGACGATGAGTTCCGATAAGTCGTAAACCATCACATCGTCTTGTTTGTCTTTTGCCTTGAGGCCATCAGAAAGCATGGTGATACAAAATGGGCAATTGGCTAAAATTACCTCAGAATCCGTACCGAGTGCCTCTTCAATTCGCTCAATATTCACTCTTTTGTCTCCGGGTTCGTCCTCTTTAAACATCTGGGCCCCACCCGCGCCACAGCAAAGGCCGTTTTTACGGGACCGCTTCATTTCCTTGAAATCCATTTTCAGGGAATCGATTACCTGCCGGGGAGCTTCGTATTCCCCGTTGACTCTTCCCATATAACAGGAATCGTGGTATGTTAGTTTGGTGGCGGCATTCCCCTCCGTAACCTTAATTTTGCCCGCCTCTATCAAATCCCTGAGAAGCTGGGTATGGTGAATTACTTCGTAATTGCCACCCAGTGCGGGATACTCGTTTTTTATGGTATTGAAACAATGCGGACAAGCCGTGACTATTTTCTCAATTTGATAGGCATTTAAAGTCTCTATATTCTGGAGGGCCAACATTTGAAAAACAAACTCATTGCCCGCCCTTCTTGCCGGATCTCCGGTACAACTCTCCTCCGTACCCAATATTCCAAATTCAATTCCCGCGTGATAAAGTATTTTACAAAAAGACTGGGTTATTTTTTGAGCCCGGGAATCAAAACTCCCGGCACAGCCCACCCAAAAAAGGATTTCAGGGGTCTTGCCCTCCTCCGCCCATTCGGCCATGGTCAATACTTTTAATTTTTTTTCACTCATACTTTATCTTTTAACCTCAATTTTTATATAAGTTTTTTTCGCCCACCTCTATTGCCATTCACTCTTCCAAATCCTCTTTCCACGCATCCCTGGCTTCGCTCATCTGCCAGGGAGATCCGTTGTTTTCCAAACTGGTAAACATCGGCATCCAATCCGACGGTCCGGCCGACTGGGTCAATATTTCGTATCTGCGCATCTTGAGTATGGGCTCCAGCGGGTCGATCATCACCGGACACGCTTCTACACAAGCGTTACAGGTGGTACAGGCGTGAAGTTCTTCAGGGCTGATGTAATCGAAGAGGCTTTTCCCGTCGTCGAAATTTTTGGCGGTTAATTTCTTTTCCTTGTCCCTGAGGTCCTCCCGAATGTATTCGGGATTGCCTGATTTTAGTTTAGCCACCACCTCCTCGGCCCTATCTCTGATGTCCATTACTATTTTTCGCGGAGACAACTTTTTTCCGGTTATGTGGGCGGGGCAGACAGCAGTACAACGACCACATTCTGTACAAGAATACGCACCGAGCAAATTGATTCGGTCCAGGTCAAAAATATCCTTTGACCCAAATTCGGGAATCTCTTCCATGTCCACAGACTGTTCCTCTTCCTGAGTCAGTCCCATCATAGATTTTACTTCGTTCATAATTTCGGGCATATTCTCCATTTCTCCCCGCGGCTTTAATTTGGCAAAATAGGTATTGGGAAAAGCAAAAAATATGTGCAGGTGCTTGGAATATGGCAGGTACACGATAAATCCAAATACGGCAAGGATGTGAACCCACCAGCCCAAACGCTCCCACATCAATAAAGAGCTCGTTTCCATACCTCCGAACAAGGTGGGGCCAAACCAGGAGCTGACAGCCAGGTTTCCAGTGTCGGGATAACCGGGAAAATCTCTGGACTGCAAGACGGTATCGGCACCGTTGTAAGCGAATATCCCAAATATCAGTACCATCTCTGCCCACAGAATGATGTTGGCATCCAATCGGGGCCAGGTAGTCATCTCTGCGGTTTTAAACCGAGGTAATTTTAGCAGATTGCGCCTCCATAAAAATATAACGGTAGCTACAAAAGCCAGCACGGACAACACCTCAATGGAACTCACTACAAAAGTATACAAGCCGCCCAGTGGCTCAGCCAAAATGCGGTGAGATCCGGAAATTCCGTCAATAATTATCTCAATCAATTTAATCTGAGTAATTAAAAACGCCACATAAATAAACAAGTGAAAAAGGGCGGGAAGAAAACGCTTAAACATTTTCTTTTGACCAAATGCTACTAAAAACATATTCCTCAATCTGGCTGATACCGGTCCTTTAATTTCAACCGGTCTGGCTAAAAAAATGGCGCGAACCAATTCGCTGTATTTTTTGTAAGACCAAAAAAAAGTGATCAGCAGCAGTATAATAAAGGCAATCTGCGCAATTTCCATATTCGGTGATTAATTTTTCGTTTGCTAATATAGGTCTATCTTTGGAAATGTAATTGTATAAAATAAAATTTATTAGCTTTGGACTTTCTTATATAACCTGAGTTCAATTAATATCGCGATGCATAATTCATAGAAAACTCCCTATACTAGGCCACTTTTTCGAAGATTTAGTGGGCTAAATCAAGGAAAAGCAACGACGAATAGGGAGGAATTCTATGAATAGTTTGTTTTCAAAAGACTAAAAGGGGTTAAAAATAGGGTACATCTATACAATTTTGGTTTTACTAAATTTATAAAATTTTAATTTTTTTTGTTTATGCGAGTTAGAATAATCGAACTCAGGTTTTTACCAACTGATAAAACTGCGGTAGCGCTGTCAAAAATTACACCTGGACTGATTGCACTACCTTAATTATTAACCCAAAAGAAGGAGTTGACCCGGAAATAATCACGAACTTTTACAATAGGTTGCAGAGGTATTAAATTGTACGGAAAATTTTGATCTATGAAGATACTAAATCACCAGCAAATTCAACAGAAGATTAAACGATTGGCCTATCAGATAGTGGAGAGCAATCTGAGTTATAAAAAACTCTATCTGCTGGGCATCAACAACAACGGCAGGCGACTTGCCGAACTTATCAAAATAGAGCTCAGAAAAATTGCCCTGCTCGAAGTGGTCCAGGGAAACATCAGACTCAATCCCGCAAACCCGCTTGAAGCCAATATTGAAATCGACATACCCATTTCCGAACTGGAAAACCAATCGGTGCTCATAACAGACGATGTAGCCAATACCGGACGCACCTTGTTTTACGGTTTTTCCGCGGTAATGCAAACCCTCCCCAGGCGCATACAGGTAGGTGTCCTCATCGACAGAAAACACAAGAATTTCCCGGTAAAAGTGGATTATGTGGGAATGACCCTGGCGACTACACTAAAAGAAAATATAGATGTCGATCTCGAAACCGAAGGTGAAATGAGTGTGAATTTGAATTAATACCTCGCCCCCACATAAAGAGCAAGACCTTTGAGGTAGTGCCCCTCCCTGTGAAACAGGTTGACCGGGTGGTCGATGCCGGGTCCGAGCTTTTTTAGGATTCTCACTTCCCTGTCTACCTCCATTCCCGCAGCTCTGATCGTATCCTCAAACAATTTTTCATCGATTACCTGTGAACACGAAAAAGTGACCAACATTCCGCCGTCTTCGATCTTTTTCAATCCCAGGGCATTTAATCTCTTATAGGCCTGAACAGCATTGTGAGACTTCTTTCTGCTTTTGGCAAAAGCGGGCGGATCTAATATCATTAGATCGTATTTCTCCGGTGTGGTCTGCAGGTATTTCATCACGTCCTCAGTAATTACATTGCCCGGAATTGATTTTCCACCGTTCAGCTCAATATGTCTTGCACACTGCTCTGTAGCGTAAGCGGAGGCATCCACACTGTCTACCTTCTCGGCTCCACCCTGTATTGCAGCAACGGAAAACCCACCGGTATAGCAAAATCCATTCAATACTTTTTTCCCTTTTGACCACTGTTTCACCCAGGCCCTATTGTCTCGCTGATCGAGGAAAAACCCGGTTTTTTGTCCTTTATCCGGATTGATAAAATACTTCATTCCATTCTCGCAGACCTCGAACTCCTTTTGGTTTCCCATGGCAAAACCCTCTTCCACAGATTTTAGCTTGTCGCCTATCTGTTGAACGGGCATCAAGTACACCGCATCAATCTCCCCGGGAAAAACCTCTTTAATGGCCTCTACAATTTCAGCGTATTGAAGGTACATACCCACTGAGTGAAACTGTACCACTACCAACGATCCGTAGCGATCTACTACCAGACCCGGCAATCCGTCGCCCTCCGCATTGATCCACCTGAAACAATTGTTGGCAGGTCCGTAAGAAAATCCGGCCTGCTGTCTGTAATTCCAGGCTTCTCTCAGTTTCACTGTATAAAAAGCCCGGTCGATCACTTCGTCGGTAAAGCTGAGCATTCTCACCGCTATGGACGATTGCTGAAAATGCCCGACTCCCCGAATTTTCCCTCCGGAATCCATTACTCTAACCAATTCCCCATCTCCTGCGGATTCGGATCCACCTTTCAGTGCTCCCGAAAACACCCACGGGTGCCGCATTTTAAGAGCTGCTTCTTTGCCCGGCTTTAAATGTATTTCTTTGATCATGTGGTTTTTTTCTATATTAAAAATTCTGTGAGTGGCTGACGGTAAATGGAAAATATATCGGTTGGACTTTCTTACTATAAGTAACAACAAATCAATTGATTAAGCAAGTTCTTCATGGTCAGATCAATTCTTAATCGTTCAACTTCCCATTCCACACCATCCCTATTGTATTTATAAAAGAATGTTTCTTTTTCTCCTAACACCAATATACCTATTTCGTTTTATTCTTGCCTCTCATCATAGGGCTGGAAAAAAATATGAAGGTAATTATTTTTAGGTTACTTTTTGGCATTCTTTGATATTGGTTTATTGGTGGATAGATTTATGGTTTGTATGTTTTTTCGCGAAAATCATAAAGCGGAGGCGGATTGAAATGGCCTTTGGCTATTGTATTTTGTCTGTTGGATCGCAGCAGAGTAAAAGAATGAAATTATTATATGTGGGTCAAGAAAATCATCAGTCCCAACCTTTTTGTTTTTTTATGGCTAATTTATGTATCTTTAAAAAAAAATTGGTGAGTAATTTAACCAAAATGTATTTTAACGTGTGTTCAAACCGGAGATTTTTACTTTTATTTAGCCTCACCCTTCTCCTCGCTGCCGGATGCCAGAAAGACGATGATTTTGCCGGAATCGATAACGATGGGGACCGACTGGTGAGGGTTGTTGGCTATTACCAATCAAAGGAACAATTTGTTTCGGATTATATCTACGATGACCAAAATCAGGTAATTAAGACCCATTTTCGCCATGTAACAGCGGAAGGCACCAGGTTTTATACCTACAATCAAACCGGGCGATTGTCGCAAGCCTGGACTATTAATCACCTACCCGATAATCAGACCCAATCCAAGACCACCTTTGAATATGATGAAGAAGGCAGATTGGTGGAATTTATCGAGTATGTATCATCCGACGGTGGAGTGACTTTTGAAGAGCCAGACAGGCATCGAACCAAATATTACTACGATGATACAGGAGAGCTATACCGAAAGGAGACTATTTTCAGTGATTCTGTGGATATAGAAAATAGCAGTAGATACACAGTGCGGGACATCTATTACGAATGGCAAAACGGCAATATTGTCAAAGAAGAATGGTATAATACCCTGGGTGTCAAAACTACAACGAGGATCTTCGCCTACGACAATAAGGTCAATTTCAGAAATGACCAGTCTAATTTTTTTGTTTTCCCGGAAAACTTATCCCGCAATAATTTCGTCAGAGAGATTACAATAAATCATCTGGACCCTATTTCAGGTGTATACTTCCCTAGCATAACTAACTGTACCATCAGGTATCAATACAACAGAAGTGGAAAGCCTGCGAGTTTTTACCGTTCCTCTAGAAAAGAATGGAGAAATGAATTAACTTATGAATGACATCAGACTGGTTCTTTTTCTAGCTGTTTTCTCCTTTCCCGGTTCAAATTGATCTACCCTATTGCTGAGCAGTCGGAAGTAAAGGCTGTGTCCATGATGCTT
>JAGTVA010000134.1 GCA_018224445.1 Saprospiraceae bacterium | reverse complement strand
CAAAAACCTCATGACGTCTCTAAAGGGCAGTATTTATTTTCGGTAAGCTACTAAAATGAGAGGGAACAGGTTTTTTATTAGCCTCTGGCTATGTACACGTACTTTTCATATATTACTTCCGTTTTCTAACTGTGGTAAAATAAAAATGCAATCTTGACTTCGCCTCATTCCATTTTCCCGTCTCGACTACCCCCATCCTTGAGAATATTTGGATTAGTGATATGGACTGTAATGTGCCTTAATGGATTGCAGTCTCAAACGATATATTTTGAGTTGCATACGGAGGCTGAATCTCAACTTTTGGAAGATTTTCCAACACGTGCAAATGACGAGGGGAAGGCCATGCTTTCGCTCAACTCCTGGCTAATGGATAAGAGGGCGGAAGGACACCTGGCAGCTTCCATCGATCAACTCGTAAAAAAAGACTCCATTTGGGAAGTGTTTCTCTATCTGGGAGCACAGTACCGTTGGGCTAAAATTGAAATGGGGGACATCCCTCAGAGGTGGATTAATGCCGCCGGTCTCAGGGGCGAGTTTTTCGAAGGAAATACCATTTCCAGAGACGATTTATTAACCTTATACCGGGTGCTGATCGAGGTGGCTGAGCAAAACGGGCACCCTTTTGCCGCGGTCAAATTGGACCGTTTTGAGGTCGTGGATTCTGTAATACTTGGTAAATTGTCGCTGGATCCAGGACCCCTGATTTACTTCGACGGGGTAGAGGTGAGCGGTAATCTGGATATCGCTCCTTATTACCTGGCTTCTTACCTGGATGTAAAGCCGGGGACCCCTTACAACGCCCAGCACGTATATTCACTGAAAAACAGACTGGAAGAGTTGCCTTTTGTGGGGCTCCTGTCAGATCCCACAGTGAGGTTTAAGGAAAATCGGGCATTGGTTGTGCTGGAATTGGAGTCATTGAATGCCAGCAGAATTGATTTGGTACTGGGTTTTTTACCGGGGGACGAACTGGATCAACGCCTGGTCATTACGGGTAATATTACCGGGGAGTTCTTCAATCAATTGGGACTCGGGGAGCGTATTTTTCTCGATTTTCAGCGGTTGAGGCCCCAGACCCAAGATTTGGAACTCGCCTTTACTTATCCCTATTTTCTCGATTTGCCCTTTGGTTTGGATACTCGTTTTGAACTCTCCCGGAGGGATTCCCTATTTTTGGACCTTGGTTTTTACGGCGGTTTGGAGTACATGTTTAGCGGGAGCAGTTCGATCCGCCTCTTTCTCGACAATAGGCGTTCAACCCTGCTGAGTATAGATGAAGAATCTCTTCTTGCAACTGAGGCCTTGCCCGACAGATTGGATTATTCCCGCACGGGAATTGGACTCGCATATCAACTCAATCGCCACGATTTTCGCTTGAACCCCACCTCCGGATGGTCGCTGATAACCGATCTCAGCATAGGTCAGAGAAAAATAAAAAAGAACGAACAGATTTTAAATCTCAGCAACGAATCCATCGATTTTGATGCTCTTTACGACAGTATTTCCCTTCAAACCACTGTTTTCAATCTAGGACTTACCCTCAATAGGTTTTTTCCAATAGGGTCAATTATGACTCTGAAGGCCGAACTCAATACCGCTGTAATTTATAGCGACGAACAGATTCTCTTCAACGAACTTTACCGGATTGGGGGAAACAAACTGTTGAGGGGCTTTGACGAGGAAAGTGTTTTTGCCTCTGCTTACGCCCTATCGACTCTTGAATACCGTTTGCTCACCGGGAGGAGATCTTATTTTTTCACTTTTTTTGACTTGGGCTATATAGAAAACAAAAGTATAAATGCTCAGCTGTCCAGCGACTGGTTGATGGGGTTTGGAGGAGGTATGACCTTTGATACCGCAGCCGGGATTTTCAGTTTATCAGTTGCGCTGGGTAGCCGACAGGAGGTCCCCGTAGACTTTAGGAGAGCCAAGATTCACTTCGGGTATTTGAGTCTTTTTTAGCCCGAATTTCATGAAGGCTTCTATTGCAAGCCCATTTACCTATAGGGTCATATGGTTAATAAAACACCCGGGTTTAACCCGGATCATTCATGAAGGCTTCTATTACAAGGCTATATACCTTCATAAATGTGTACTTGATCGACTTTCTGTCCTCTCCGTAGCGAAGGCTACGCCTGCGGAAAAAAATCTTCACAAGCCCCCATTTCTATCGGTCTCTAGCCTTTAACAACGAAACCCTCATGAATAATCCGGGGTAAGTTCTTTGAGACCTTTGTGTGAAAAATAATATTAATTGCTGGTTTTAATAATTGAATTTTCCTGCCACAACGCTGAAAAGGGATAAAAGGCCAAGACTTGGGCCGGCAAAAGTATACTTAACTTAACACTTATCTAAGGAAGTTTCTATGGATTATGCTTCGTGATAATAATCGAACTCAGGTTAATAATATGAAACTCCTATTATATTTTGAGACATATATTATATTTGCAACTTGATCTGTTTGAATTTTTATCGAACCACCTGCTGCAAGGGAAGATGTAATGCAAATCGCTTTTACGCGG
The DNA here is from genome assembly GCA_018224445.1 of Saprospiraceae bacterium. GTDB lineage: Bacteria > Bacteroidota > Bacteroidia > Chitinophagales > Saprospiraceae > PWJY01. Next base: position 14,694 of record JAGTVA010000134.1, on the reverse strand, counting down.
CACACAGTAATGTCTGAGTCTAAGGCTTTTCATTTAATGTATTAAAACTGAAACTTGAGTACGTCACTTGTCATAATACCCACTTACAACGAAAGTGAAAATATTTTAAAAGTGCTGAATGCCACTTTAGAGCAGACAGGCCCCTTCGACGTACTGGTGGTGGACGACAATTCCCCTGACGGAACAGCAGAAATGGTGAAAGACCTTCAATCAGATCGGTCCGGCCGCCTTTTTTTGCTCCAGCGCTCCGGAAAACTCGGCCTCGGTACTGCCTACATAGAGGGTTTTAAATGGGGACTGGAAAAGGGATATCAGTACATCTTTGAAATGGATGCTGACTTTTCCCACAACCCGAGCGACCTCCCGAGAATGTTGGAAGTGGTGAAATCTGGAAAGGCAGACGTGGCCATCGGGTCCAGGTACGTGAGGGGAGGGAAGGTGAAAAATTGGCCGTTCCTCAGGTTGTTTCTATCCTACGGGGCTTCGGTATACGTGCGCATGATTACCTGGATGCCGGTGAAGGATCCCACGGCGGGTTTTATCTGTTACCACCGCAAGGTGCTCGAGAGCTTAAACCTCGACAATATTGAATTCATAGGTTACGCCTTCCAAATAGAAATGAAGTACAAAGCCAAAAGCAAAGGTTTTTCGCTCGCTGAAATTCCCATTACATTTTCTGATAGAATTGAGGGCTCCTCCAAAATGAGTAAAGCCATCGTCGGCGAGGCCATTTTTGGTGTTATTAAACTCCGGTGGCTTAAATTGATAGGAAAGCTTTAGTTTTTTGGTTGAGAGGAACGGAGGACATGGCGGGAGTGCGCACCTGTCCCCACCATGATGGTGGAGAGAATGACTCACCGCTGAGACGCAAATCACGCAAAGTTTTCGCAAAGATTATCCAGTGGAATCTGCTTTGCAGAAGGCTCCGCCTTATCCCACCGGGTTTATCACGCCCTTGGCGTGGCAAAGATGGAGTTTAACCAGTGGAATCTACTTCATGGAAGGCTTCTCCTTATTCCACCGGGTGAAATTTTCAATTCCCTCCGCCCTTCTGCGATAAACCATTCTCCGCGCACTCCTTATAGGAGTTCTCTTTAAAGAATAAAACCCCCACTCCTTTCGATATTTACCAACTGAATTTATTTAGATTATAGTTAAGAAAAACCAATAATATATAGTTAATTTGTAATTGAGAACTTGAAAAGTAGATATTAAACCTCCCATTTCTTCCCACCACCTTCCCACGGGCGAGGTGATTTCCCCCAAAACAGTACTTACAATATCACTTTAGGTGCATTTTATCCACTTGGAATCCCATTTGGGGTCGATTGAGCGACTAAAATTCCCACCCGGATACGTATTATTAGAAATCACTATTTAGTATATTTATTGATGTATAAAAAATTGAAATAAAGATATATATATAGGTAGGGCGAAGATCACAGTTTGGACAACAACCGGATTTACATTGCAAAATTGATGCCGATCTGTTTTTATAATCAAAAAAAGTTTAATATGTAACTAATTTGATTACACTTCTGGCTTTTACGGGCTAATTCCCGATTTGTTTTAGAAATCCTTCAAATATTTTGGGGAAAATGTGGTAAAATGTGGGAATTCAGATTACATTTGAATCATATTTGATAGACAAAGTGGGAAATGCCATACTTCGGTGAGTACGATTGTAAGCTCGATTCAAAAGGGCGAATGCGCCTTCCATCTCAGTTGATAAGACAGATGGATGGGAAGGGTTCCTATGACTTTGTCGTACATAGGGGGTTTGAGAAATGTCTCATGCTCTACGAAAAAGCAACCTGGGATAAAATTGTAAAAGAGGTTGAAAATTTGAATGTCTACAATAAGAAGGAGCGCCAATTTCTTCGGTATTTTTTCAGGGGCGCCACGCTGGTTTCCCTGGACAGTGCCGATCGGCTGTTGCTCAGTAAGCGTCAGTTGGAGTTCGCCGGAATCGAAAACGAGGTAATTATATCCCCGCTCAACGACCGGATTGAAATATGGTCTCCTGAAAATTACAACAAGCTGTTGGCAGAAGAGCCTACAGATCTTTCTGACCTGGCTGAAGAGGTTTTGGGAGGGACTAGTTTTGAAAAAGAGGACAATGAGTAATGGAATACCACAATCCGGTTTTGTTGGAGGAGAGTTTGAGTGGATTGGACATCGAGCCGGATGGAGTGTATGTCGATCTGACATTTGGCGGAGGAGGCCATTCCCGGGCGATTTTAGATCGATTGGGACCGAAGGGCCGCCTTCTGGGGTTTGATCAGGATAAAGATGCTGTTCTCAATACTCCCAAGGACGAGCGATTTCAACTGGTAGATTCCAATTTTAGATTTCTTTCTCGCTTTCTCAGGTATTTTGATCTGGAAAAAGTGGATGGAATTTTAGCCGACCTCGGGGTTTCTTCTCACCAGATCGATGTTCCGGAAAGGGGGTTTTCCCACAGATTTTCAGGGCCATTGGACATGAGGATGAACGCGGGAATTGCCAGGAACGCCGGGGATTGGTTGAGAGAGTCGGAAAAGGATGCGCTACAGGATGTGTTCAGCCAATACGGGGAGGTTCGAAATTCGAAAACCTTGGCAGAAAAAATAGTGGAAGCGAGAAAATCCATGCCTCTGAATACCACGGATGATTTGGTCAAAATGATAAATCCGGTAATCAGAGGATCGAGGCCCAGGTATCTTTCCCAGGTTTTTCAAGCTTTGAGGATTGCCGTAAATGAGGAATTGGTGGCGCTTGAAGAGGTGATGACAGACAGTATTACTCATTTAAAATCGGGAGGAAGGCTGGTGATAATCAGTTATCACTCCCTGGAAGACAGAATAGTAAAAAACGTAATTCGCTCCGGAAATACAGACGGGCGCATAGAAAAAGATGCATACGGGGTGATTTTTACCCCATTTAAGAGAATTAACAAGAAACCAATAGTTCCAAAGCCTGAGGAGATTGCAAAAAATCCGAGGTCGAGGAGTGCTAAACTAAGAATCGCAGAGAGATTATGAAATATGAAAATGTAACTACGACTATGGAAAAAGAGGCGAAGAAAAAATTCTTCGGTTCCAGTTGGACTGAGGCCAAATCCTGGTACAGTCGTCTTCCCTACATTTATTTAGCCATATTCCTTTGTGCTGTTTACATTTTTTCGGCTCATCAGGCAGAGAAAAAGGTGCGTGAAATTCAGAAGTTGCAAAACCAACTCACTGAATTGAAGTGGGAGTACACATCCGTGAGTTCTAACTGGATGTATTCTTCTACGCGCTCTCAAATTGCTGAACGAGTTGCGCCAATGGACCTCAAATGGTCCTCCAGGCCGCCGATTATTATAGATGCACGCAAAAGGAATAAAAAATAATGGACTCCAGAAAAATTCTTCTTCTTAGAGTTTATTTAGTGGCACTGGGTTTTGTCATTTTTGCCTTCTGCATTGCTTTCCAATTGATTAAGGTCAGTTTTATTGAAGGTGCCGAATGGCGCACCAAATCTGATAGGTTGTATTTGAAGACGGTGGAGGCAGAAGGAGATCGCGGCGATATACTCAGCGCCAACGGCCTTCCCTTGGCAACTTCAGTTCAATTGTTCGATATCCGCATGGACCTCAATACCCAGGCCATGACAGATGAGTTGTTTTTCGCGCATGTGGACTCTCTGGGATGGTATCTCTCTCAAAATATAGACCGATCAAAAAGCCCGGTACAATATAGAAATTTCTTGATCCAGCGAAGGAAAGCGGGAGAACGATATCTGCTGCTCAAGCGAAATGCCACCTTCGAAGAAATGAATATGGTGAGAAACTTTCCCATACTCAGGTGGGGGCAAAATAGAGGTGGTTTGATTCTTGAGAGAAAAAGCAGAAGAATAAAACCATTCAGGTCTCTTGCAGCCAGAACCATAGGTCTGGACAGAGAAAACGCTGCCAATGTGGGAATAGAGGGTGCCTTTGACGAATACTTAAAAGGAGAAACCGGGATTCGCATGGTTCAGAGAATTTCAGGTTCCAATTGGAAACCGGTGGACGATATTTCCTCACTGGCTCCGTTGAGAGGGGCTGATGTGATTACTACCCTTAATACAGACATACAGGATGTGGTGCACCACGTGCTTAAGGATGCCCTCGTCAGGCACGAAGCGCAATTTGGAGTGGCGGTGGTTATGAAGACCGAAACGGGGGAGATTGTGGCCATGTCCAATTTGGACAGACAGGTGGGTGGATACATAGAGAATTACAATCACGCAGTTGGTTCTTTAATAGAGCCCGGGTCACTTTTTAAAATACCCTCTTTAATGGCCTTGCTGGAAGACGGATTGGTGGACCTGGATCAAAAAATAAATTTAAACAAGGGGACCACCACCATCTGCAATAGAACGGTAAGAGACTCCGAGGCCCACGATTTTGAAGAAACTACCGTAAGGCATTCCCTGGAGATTTCCTCAAACGTAGGGATATCTCAACTGGTGAATGAGCAATACAAAAAGGCGGGAAGAGAAGCAGATTTTATAATGCGTATGAGAAACTTCGGATTAGACAAACAAGTGGAAATTGAAATCGCGGGGGAAGCTACGCCTTATATAAAAGATGCCGGCAATAGAGCCGAGGGCTGGAGTTGTCTGTCCTTGCCCTGGATGTCCTTCGGTTATGAATTGTCGCTGACTCCACTTCAGATGTTGACTTTTTACAACGCCATAGCCAACAACGGCAAAATGATGAAGCCTTTTTTGGTAAAAGAATTGAGAAGGGAAGGCCAGGTATTGAAGACTTATAAGCCGGAAGTGATTAATAGGGCAGTGGCCGGAGAGCATACGATACAACAAGTGAGGGAAGTTCTGGAAGGGGTTGTGGAAAATGGAACCGGCCGCAGAATATACGATTCGGCATTGCCCATGGCGGGAAAAACGGGAACCACTCAGTTGAATTACACAGATCACGAACGGGTCCGCACCGCATACCAATCTTCTTTTGTGGGGTATTTTCCTGCGGATAATCCCGAGTACACCTGTATAATCCTCATATCTGAACCCACCAAGGGCGGATTTTACGGAGGTACGGTGGCCGCTCCTGTTTTTAGCGAAATCGCCAAAAAAATTATGGCCATCCAACCCGATAGAATGCCGATTGCTTTTGAAAAGTCAACACTGGGTACAGGCAATTTTTCATACCCGTTCTGGCAGGTTGGATACGCCAGCGACTTCAGGTATATTTTTAGTTCTCTCGGAGTGGTGGCAGCTGAGGATGAAGATATTGAATTTACGGTACTTATGCCCGATGAGGAAATGGGTATGAGAATGAGAAATCGCCACATTTCCAGGGAAGTGATGCCCAATGTGGTGGGAATGGGGTTGAGAGATGCACTGTACGTGTTGGAAAGTGCCGGAGTGAATGTAAAAATAAACGGTTATGGAAGAGTAGTGGGACAATCGGTTAGTCCGGGCTCCTCTCTGTCCAATAAAAATATTGAGTTAATTCTTGACATATAGTTCTTTGAAATGAATTCCACAAAATATATGAAGGTCGAGAATGTATTGGAAAATGTGGAAATAATAGAAATGGCAATAAATTCCGAGGCTGAAATAGCTGGAATCACAACAGATTCCAGGGAGGTGAAGGAGGATGTGATTTTTGTTGCCATTAAAGGAAATGCGTTTGATGGGAATGACTTTATCGATCAGGCGGTAAAAAAGGGATGTGCTTTAATAGTATCGGAGCAACCCTTGCCGCGGGAAAGTGAAGTTAAGTGGGTTCAGGTGAAATCTGCGAGGAGAGCATGGGGGCAAATGTGCGCCAATTATTTTGGCCATCCTTCAGAAAAGCTCGAATTGATAGGAGTTACCGGGACCAATGGCAAAACCACGGTAGTGAGTCTTTTGGCCGATGTGATGGAAAATTTGGGGTACAGATGCGGGATGATTTCTACCATAGGAAATCGGATAGGAGCTGAATTAGTTTCCGGAACCCATACGACGCCCGATGCTTTTGAGCTGAATTATTTACTCACGAAAATGGTGGAGGGGGGGTGCAAATACGCCTTTATGGAGGTCAGTTCACACGCACTCGATCAGGACCGGGTGTACGGAGTGAATTTTGCGGGTGCAGTTTTTACCAATATCACCCACGATCACCTCGATTATCACGGGGATTTTAAATCCTATATCAAGGCCAAGAAAAAGTTTTTTGACGGCTTGAATGAAGATGATTTTGCCCTGGTCAATGCCGACGATAAAAATGCTTCGGTAATGGTGCAAAACTGTGAGGCGGAAAAATTCACCTACGGTTTGAAGCGAGAAGCGGACTTTAAGTCCCGGATCATAGTGGATAGTGTTGAGGGCATGCAGTTGTCCATAGATCGGTTTGAGGCCCATTTTTTACTGTCCGGAGAATACAACGCCTCCAACCTCACGGCCACTTACGCATGTGGCAGGATTTTGGGATTCAGCAGCGTGGAACTCCTCACAGCGATGAGCAGGGTTTCGCCCCCGGAGGGAAGATTTGAAAAAGTCCATCACAACCCGGATCTGCCGGATGTAATAGTCGATTTTGCCCACACCCCGGATGCCTTGGAAAACATTTTGGAGAGTGTAGTAAAAATAAAAAGAAAAGATAGAAAAGTCATCGTTGTTTTCGGATGCGGGGGAGACAGGGACAAGTCCAAAAGGGCAAAAATGGGCAGGATTGCCGGTACACTGGGGGATGAAATAATAATTACTTCCGACAATCCCAGGACTGAAGATCCGATGACTATCATTGAAGAAGTTGCCGTGGGAGTGAGAGAAGAGGACAAACACAAAGTGAGGAGAGTGGTGTTGAGGAAAGAGGCCATAAGGACGGCCTGTAAAATAGCCCAGCCGGGCGACATCGTTTTGGTGGCCGGTAAAGGGCACGAAAAATATCAAGATATCAATGGGGAAAAACTCCCCTTCGACGATAAAGAAATAATCCGAAAGGCACTGGGCCTCTCGGACTAAGATGTAGGTTTTTTTATTATCAATTTCAGGTTGGTTGACAGATGCAGCACGGTTGCTAAAAGATTGGTTGGAACTTTTTTTAAGGCAACCTGCTGCTATCTGTTTTAAACGATGCAAATGTTATACCACTTTTTTGAATTCTTGGAAAAAAACTTTGACCTGCCGGGAACCGGCCTGTTCAAATTCTTGACCTTCAGGGCCGGATTGGCGATTATTTTGTCCCTTGGTATAACGATGATCTTTGGAAGCAAAATCATCCGCTATTTAAAAAAGAAGCAAATTGGAGAATCTGTGAGAGACCTCGGCCTCGATGGCCAGTTGGAAAAGCAGGGCACCCCGACCATGGGGGGAATAATCATTGTTCTGGGAATTGTAATTCCCTGTTTGTTGCTCTCGGATTTGACCAATATATACATACAGTTGCTCTTGATGGTTACCGTTTGGATGGCAGTTATTGGCTTTGTAGACGATTACATCAAGGTTTTTAGAAAAGATAAAGACGGTCTGAGCGCAAAATTTAAAATACTGGGACAAATTGGAGTGGGATTGATCATAGGAGTGGTGATGTTGGCGAGTGATCAGGTGGTGGTGAGGGTAAGTGTGGAAGAAGCAGTACAAAATAATTATGAAATAATACGGGTGGTTGAAAGCTCGGATTTAAATACAGACGAAGAAAGAGAAATGGCATACGTAAAAACTACATTGACGAACATACCTTTTTTCAAGGAGAATTCCTTTGACTACAAGGTGCTTGTGTCCTTTCTGGGTGACAATACCAGTCGGGTAGTCGGAATCGTATTTGTTTTAATCGCCATTTTCATTGTGACGGCCGTGTCCAACGCCGCCAATCTCACCGACGGAATAGACGGTTTAGCTGCGGGAGTGTCCGCCATAATAGCTTCTATACTGGGAGTCTTTGCCTATGTTTCGGGCCACAATATATTTGCGGAATACCTCAATATTCTCTATTTGCCCTTTTCGGGCGAACTGGTAATTTTCAGCGCCTGCTTTATAGGGGCCTGCCTGGGGTTCTTGTGGTATAATGCTTTTCCGGCAAAAGTTTTTATGGGAGACACCGGCTCACTGGCCTTAGGAGGAATCATTGCGACACTGGCAATTGTATTGCGGAAAGAATTGCTCATTCCGCTGCTATGCGGAATATTTTTGATTGAGAACTTATCCGTTTTGATACAAGTGGCCTGGTTTAAATATACGAAGAAAAAATACGGAGTGGGGAGAAGGGTGTTTTTAATGGCACCGCTTCACCATCACTACCAGAAAATGGGAATGCACGAATCTACAATTGCCACCCGCTTTTGGATAGTAGGTATTCTGTTGGGCGTGATTACAGTAACTACCTTAAAGATCAGATAAAAAAAGAATGACAATAGGGCATAACATATACAGCAGGTTAAAAGGTGAGAAGTTTATATGGCTTGTCATGCTGATCCTGCCTATCTTCTCCGCACTGGTGGTATACAGTGCTACAGGAGGGTTGGCCCATTTGTCCAGAGGGGGAAATACCGAGTATTATTTTTTCAAACACCTGTCAATACTCGCTTTTGGATTTCTCTTGGTGGTGATTTTTTATAAAATGCACTACATGACCTTTGCAAAAATATCGGGTTTGCTGCTTGTTCTGGCAATAATGGGCCTGTTATTCACCTTGTTTTTCGGGGTGGAAATCAACGGTGCGCGAAGATGGCTGAGATTACCCTTGATTGATATCACATTTCAGACCTCAGATTTTGCCAAAGTGGCCCTTGTAATTTACCTGGCTGCTCAGCTCTCTCTCAACAGAGAGTGTTTAAAAGATTTAAAAACGGCTCTTTTCCCGGTCTTGATCCCCGTTTTTGCAGTTTGTGGCCTGATTGCACCTGCTGATCTATCCACCGCTGCCATGCTTTTTACCACCTGTTTCATCATGATGTTTATCGGTCAGATGAATTTAAAGATTTTGGGCTCCATGGTATTGATCGGCGCTTTGTTGGCCTCGGTCTTGCTGGTTTGGGGAGCGTATTTTCCCGAATTGGTGCGATCGGATACCTGGGCGTCGAGACTGTCCTCTTTTTTTGTAGGAGGAGGAGACCTTTATCAAGTCGAGCAGGCCAAAATTGCCATAGCCGAAGGTGGGTTGATTGGACTCGGGCCGGGAAACAGTATTCAGAGGAATTTTTTGCCCTCCCCTTATTCGGACTTTATCTACGCAATAGTAGTAGAGGAGTACGGAGTGATAGGAGGGTTGTCAATACTTTTTGCTTTCATGTTATTATTTATTCGATCGGTGGCTTTGGTAACCAACAGTCCGAAGGCTTTCGGAGCTATTGTGGCCATAGGGTTGAGTATCAGTCTTACCATGCAGGCATTATTGAATATGGCGGTGTCGGTTAATTTACTTCCGGTCACCGGCTTGACTTTGCCATTAATCAGTATGGGTGGAACTTCGGTTTTATTTGCCTGCATAGCTATTGGAATTATTCTGAGTGTGGGACGCCATGTACTCGAGAAGAGTTCTGAAAATATGCTTCATAAAACTGAAATTGCATATGAGAATACTGATTAGCGGCGGAGGTACTGGCGGGCACATTTTCCCCGCTATAGCAGTGGCCGATGCACTTAAAGATTGGGATGAGAATTGTGAAATCTTGTTTATAGGTGCGGAGGGCAGAATGGAAATGGAAAAAATCCCGAAAGCGGGTTACTCAATAGTGGGTTTGCCAATCAGCGGAATACAACGCAAACTGAGTTTGCGAAATGCAATGGTTCCACTGAGGTTGATTGAAAGTTTGTGGAAGGTGCGGAAGGTGATAAATAAATTTAAACCCGACGTAGCTTTTGGAGTAGGAGGTTACGCGAGTGCCCCGGCAATAAAAATGGCTCAGTGGATGAATATCCCGACGGCTTTGCTGGAGTGCAATAATTTTCCCGGTATGGCCAACAAGTGGTTGGCTAAAAAGGCAGTCAGAATTTTTGTTGCCTACCGGGAAATGGATCGCTTTTTTCCAAAAGAAAAACTAATAATCACAGGCAATCCAATTAGAAAGGATATAAGGTCTCTTTCTAATAAAAAAGAGGAAGCAAAGCGCTTTTTCGATTGGGGTCAGAGTAAGAAAACCTTGCTATTTTTTGGAGGTAGCCTGGGGGCCAGAACTATTAATCAGGCAGTTCGAGATGCCGCCGGTTTTTTCAAAGAGCGAAACGATTTATTCGCAATTTGGCAAACCGGTAAAAATCACGCATCCTACCTGGAAAGTGAAACTGCAAAATTGCCCAATGTGAGGGCAATGCAGTTTATCGACCGGATGGATTTAGCCTACTCAATTGCAGACTTGGTCATCTGCAGAGCAGGCGCGCTGACAATCTCCGAACTGTCCGCGGTTGAAAAACCAGCAGTTCTGGTTCCCTCTCCAAATGTAGCTGAAGATCACCAAACCAAAAATGCGGCTTATCTGGTAGAAAGAGAAGCGGCTGCAATGGTCAGTGATGCAGAAGTGAGAGAATTTTTGATTCCTAAAATAAGGGATTTAATCAAAGACGAAAAACAACTGGAGAAATTCAGTAAAAATATTAAAAGAGAAGCCCGTCCCGATGCCGCAGAGCAAATTGCCGGGGAATTAGTAAAATTAATTAAAAGTGAAAAAATTTAACATTCAATGAATTTGCAAAGCCTAAAAATAAATGAAATGTTTCGCACTGTGCTTGTTCTGCTCGCATGGGGTGGTTTCTTCTGGCTTGCGGTATCTTCTTTTCAGTACAAAAACGAAATGAATCTGCAGAATTTTGAAGTGGTAATCATCAATAAGGAAAATGATTTGCACCTATTGGAAGCTGCTCAAATTCACCAATATGTAGAGGCCTGGTTGCCGGATTCTATTAACCGCATCAAACTCAGCGAGTTTCAAATGGCTGCACTACAGGAGCATATTATGTTTCACCCGTATGTGAAGTCCGGAAATTTATACATAGGGAAAAACGGAAGGGTAAAGATTGAGTGTATTCCGAGATACCCCGTTGCAAGGGTGGTACCCGCAAGAGGGGATAGCTATCTGATCGATCATTTCGGTGAAATCATGCCGATATCCGATAATTTGATCATTAAGCTGCCGGTCATTAGAGGGCGGGTCCCACAGTTCAATTCCGCAGATGAGGCAGACCTGAATCGATTGGCTGGGCTGGGAATGCTTTTTAAAGAGATTAACAGAATTGAATTTTTGCAAGTCCTGATCGACCAGGTGGTTGTGACTGCACTGGGAGATTACAGGCTACTTCCGGTCATGGGTACGGAAATAATTGAATTTGGAGAATTGGAGAGAATAGAAGAAAAATTGATGGACCTGGACGAATTTTACAATCAGGTCATCGCCCAGGTGGGCTGGAATCAATACGAGTCTATAAATTTAAAATACGAGGGACAAGTAGTGGGCAAAAAAAAGGCCAGTACGAATCCCTAAGGGTAGTATCGGATAGATTTACCGTTTGAAGAAATTGAAATTAATTGAATTACAAATAAAAAAAAAGGTTCTAACATGAGACAAGCGCAACAGTACAAAAAAGAAGTAGTTTTTGCCCTTGACATCGGTACCACAAAAGTAGTGGCATTGGCGGGTCGAAAAAATGAATTCGATCGTATCGAGATCCTCGCATCCAGTACAGTGGAGTCCAATGGCGTGGTACGCGGGATGGTTTACAATATCGATAAAACCGTTGCAGCTATAAAAAAGGCCATTGCCCAGGTGGAGAGAAAGTGTGGCTCTCAGGCTACTGAGGTGGTTGTGGGAATTGCCGGCCAGCATATCAAAAGCTTCCAGCACCGCGGCGTATTGACCCGCGAAAACAGCGATGTGGAAATCAACAATTCCGATATAGCGAAGCTGAAGCACGACATGCATAAAATTGTGTTGGATCCCGGAGATAAAATCATACACGTTATCCCCCAGGACTATACCGTGGACAACGAAAAAGGCATATTGGATCCCAAGGGGTACAACGGCGTTCGCCTGGAAGCCAATTTCCACATCATTACGGGGCAGTATACAGCCTACAACAACATTAGAAAATGTGTGGAGAAGGCCGGTATCAAAGTTTCTGAAATAATACTTGAACCCATCGCCTCCTCCAAAGCGGTACTGAACAGAGAAGAAACGGAAGCGGGTGTGGCCGTAGTCGATATAGGTGGCGGCACTACTGATATCACCGTAATTCACGAAAATATCATTCGGCATACCGGAGTGGTGCCTTTTGGAGGCAGTGTGATTACCAGGGACATCAAAGAGGGGTGCATTGTAATGAACGAACAGGCTGAAAAATTGAAAACCAAATACGGATCTGCCCTGGCCGATAAAATTGTGGGCAATCAAATCATCACCATTCCAGGAATCAGAGGCAGAGAGTCCAAAGAAGTTTCACAGAAAAACCTGGCGCACATCATACAGGCGAGAATGGAAGAGATATTTGACCTGGTATATTTTGAACTGACCAAATCGGGCTATCAGAATAAACTCATTGCAGGGGTCGTACTGACGGGCGGGGGATCACTGCTCGCCAATGTCAAAGAACTGGCCAGTTTTCACCTAGGCATGTCCGCTAAAATTGGTGAACCGGTAGAAAAACTCGCCCACGGGTACTTTAAAAACCTGGCAAGTCCGATTTATTCCACCTCTGTGGGTTTGCTGATTCATGCCGTGAATAGGAACGACAAACTGCCCGAACCACCGTATTCTGAATCCGAGAATAAAGAGGATATTGAGGAAAAGGAAGGAAATGGAAAGGAGACCGCTGGAGTGGAACCAAGGGAATCAATTTGGGAGAGATTTGTGAAGAAAACAACCGATTTTATTTCCCCTCAACTGGAGGACGATAGAGAACTTTAATCAGGAGTTTATTGAAAAAAATTTACAAACATTTAAAAGTTAAGAATATGTCTATCAATTTCGATTTTCCAAAAGAAGAGCACTCCATAATTAAGGTAATTGGCGTAGGTGGCGGCGGCAGCAATGCCGTAAACCACATGTACGACCAGGGTATTGTTGGGGTGGATTTTGCGATTTGCAACACGGACAACCAGGCCATGGAAATCAGCAAAGTGCCCATTCAAATACAATTGGGTCCCACTCTGACCGACGGAAGAGGAGCGGGCTCTAAACCCGAAATAGGTGAACAGGCTTGCCTGGAATCTCTTGAAGATGTGAAGCGCTTTTTACAAATGAATACCAAAATGCTGTTTATTACTGCAGGAATGGGGGGAGGAACCGGAACAGGTGCTGCACCTGTGATTGCGCAGGCAGCTAAAGAAATGGGCATACTTACCGTGGGAATCGTTACCGTCCCTTTTAAATTTGAAGGAAAGGTGAGGTGCGACCACGCCAACAAGGGCCTTGAAAAGCTCAAAGAAAATGTGGATGCCCTCATTATTATTTCCAATAATAAACTGAGGGAAATATACGGCAATCTCGAACTCTCCAGAGCTTTTGCCAATGCCGATAATATTCTGACCACTGCTGCCAAAGGAATAGCAGAGATCATTACCGTGCCGGGTTTTATCAATGTCGACTTCGAAGACGTGAATACGGTAATGAGGGACAGTGGGGTAGCCATAATGGGTGCAGCAGTGGCCGAGGGCGAAAACAGAGCGAGAAAAGCAATTGACATGGCGCTGAACAGCCCCTTGCTGGAGGAGAGTGATATAAGAGGTGCGCAACAAATTTTGCTGAATATATCCTGTGGAGAGAAAGAGGTAACCATGGATGAAATTTGTGAAATTACCGATTACATTCAGGCAGAGGCCGGTGAGGACGCCAACCTGATTTGGGGTAACTGCTACGACAAAACCCTGGGAGAAAAAATATCGGTGACACTCATAGCTACCGGCTTCGATGAAGCGGGTAATGTGTACGCCAACAGATTTCGTAAAGTAGTTAGTGATCCTATGGATTACAAGCGCCCTGAAACCAAAAGGGAAATAAAGGAAGAAGTTTTAGAGAAAACTGAAGAGCTGGAAGACTACAGCGGTGAGGTTTTTCAGGAAGAAGAAGAGGCCTTTAGCGAGGAAGAAGTAAATACAGAAAATACAGTTGAATTTGAGGAGGACGACATACTGGATGAAGAGACCCTGAAAAAGTTGAAATTATCCAGAGAGGAAATCATGCGCAGAAGGGATGAAAATCTCGAACAAACTCCCAAAGAACTCAACAAGGAAACGATTTCTGAAATGGAGTCAGAACCCGCCTTCAAACGCAGGAGCATCAAGCTCGAAGAATACAGCGATATAGAAGGGGGCGATTTTTCCAGACTCAGTATTGTAGATGATGAAAACGATCCGTTATCGGGTTCCAAAAACAGGTTCCTGCACGATAATGTAGATTAAAGATTTACGTCTTTTTATATTCTCATATTCTTTCATGAGATTGGTTTATTGGTTTTAAAAAAATCCGGGCTAACGAGCTCGGATTTTTTTTTGTTTATACTCCTTGTTGGTATTTATAAAATCAGGATTATATGCCAATGGTTGAGCATGATCACCCACTCGTATAAAATAAATTCTGACAAACATAAAATGATTTTAACCATTTCTGATTCACCACAGAATATTTTCTGGGGTGAAAATTATACTTTAGGGGGAATCCGGACAGGGTGGAAGGTTCTAAAGTGAAAGGGGCCCCACTAACCCCGAATCCATTTTTTCTATCTGTAAGTGTAAAAAAAGATAAAATGAAGGGT
>JAGTVA010000133.1 GCA_018224445.1 Saprospiraceae bacterium | reverse complement strand
TTTTGTATTGCCTGCCCTTTTTGCACTTATTGGGGTACTGTTGAGTAATGTGATGAGTAATACCGCAGCAGCCTCAATATTAGTGCCCCTTGCCATTGCTCTGCCCATGCCCTATGGTCTGGCCGCTCCTGTTATTGTGGCCATTGCCTGTTCATGCTCCCTGTTGCTTCCCGTATCCACTCCCAGTAATGCCATTTCTTTTGGCACAGGATTAATCGAACAAAAGGATTTTCGACCCGGAGGATTTTATTTCATTGTGGCCGGTCCTCTGGCAGCGATTATCTCCGTTTTGCTCTGGGTTTTGTTTTACATGTAATTAGCAGTCCTACCCCACATAGTCCTGAAGGTAAGTAAAGTAATCTCCCAGCGCACCATTTTCCGCTATGGTGGCCCTTTTTATAATTTCGCTGTCGTTCCTGAAAAGTTCAGGCAAAATTCTATCTATAAATTGTTTTCCAAATGATTCCGATGCATCCCGGGGCAATTCATTGGGTAGATTGTCGATGGCCATCACGTCAACAGCACCATTGAGGAAGGGAGCAACCTCTTTTTCTGTAAATGGATTGTACCCATAGACGGGATCGTCTATAGTGGAGGGTCTCAGGGTAGAGGGTACAGAAGATTCCGGCGCAATATCACAGGTGATGTCCGCAATTACTTCAATCCCGAATTTTTCTGAACGCATTTCTTCCGCAGTAAAGAAAGCGGGGGCCTTTTTGTCCCAATATATACCGTTTATAAAAATATCTGATTTTTCCATAAAGGGCTCAAATGCCGATTCGTACTCCTCGGGATATTGATAAAAGTGGTCGCGATCGAAGGGACTCCCCTTGCTGTGGCGGACATATTCTTCCGGTCCGATATGGCAGTAAACGGGGCTGTTGAACGAGTTGTTTAGATACTTATCAGGGGATACAAGGCCAAAACCCATGTCGGTGAGCACTTCGGCAGCTCCGCCTCCCACTCTTCCCTTACCAGTTAGAATTACCTTCATTGGGGGAATTTTTACGGATTTGTAAATTTCCCTGGCTTCCCGATAATCTTTTAAATCTTTTAATCTGGGGAGGTCAAAAAGTTCTTCTCGCCTGCCGAAGGTCATTATTGCGTTGTGTGCTCCTACTATTCCGGCAAACCTACCAAAAGCAATTAGCCGGGACCCCGTTTCATCAGTGAGCACCTCGTAATCTATTAATTTAATTTCTTTTTTTAGAGTTTCTCTCAAGAGATCGCGGTTGTAGGGCTGGGCTTTAATGGTGTGAGAAAAAAAGAAGTAGGTTTTTCCCGGGATTAATTCTTCTTCTTTGACTTCTTTTACCCCCAGTAAAATGTCCCGGTCAGATACGTCGTTGACGACAGGTACCTCTAGACTCCGGTATTCTTCATCGGTAAATATTCGATCTGTGGAGGATTGAACTACCAAATCCATTTTTTGCTCCCGTATCAAATGCGCAGCCTGGTCTGGAGTGAGCGGAGCTCTTGAATCTCCGGGAATTTTAGTTTCTTTGATTATGCCTATTTTCATGCGATATATTTTTATAAACAACTGAGTGAAATCACTCGGCTGTAATTATCCCTCTCATTGGTGCAAAAATAACACTATAATGCAATTGAGCAATTTCCCGGGGGAGGTTTATATAGATTGGGATAAAATTGGAAGGGAAGATATATTCATAAATCCTCAGGATAAAGAGAAACCCGTCTCATTTCTATCTTCGTGAAAAAAATAACAATTCACCCTTTTTCAATCCATCAAGCATTGAGAAGTCAAATCTTGAAAGCGTGGTATAATTCTGATCGGATAATAATTTTAATCTGTATTTAATAATCGAACTCAGGTTAGTAGTGATAACGACATTGCAATACCCTGATCTGTCCCTCATGAACCCGATATACTAGCCGGTGCTCCAAAGTAATTCTCCTGGACCAATAGCCTTTCAGATTGTGTTTTAATGCTTCGGGCGATCCTATTCCGCTAAACGGATCCCGGGCAATATCTTTTAACAAGCGGTTTATTTTATTTAAAACTTTCTTGTCGTGGACTTGCCAATAGAGATAATCTTCCCATCCTCCTTCCAAAAATGCAATCTCCATTCAATCGATAAGTTTGCGGGAGGTAACCTTTCCCTCTTTGTCCTCTTCTACAGCCTTTAACAACCTTTGAGCGTTTTTAGGGCTGCGCAAGAGATGGAGCGTTTCCTGCATACTGTCGTATTCGCTCTTGCTAATTACCACCATATCCTGTCCTTTTGGACGTGAAATGAACAAAGGTTTTCCCATGTTGAAGACTTTGTCAAAATAGGATTTCATGTGCTGTCTGAATTGGGTTAATGTCGTAACCTCCATATCCGATGTTTTTTACAAATATACAAAGAATGTACAACATGATGTACTTTTAATTGATTAGGATGAAACTTCTCTTTTACCGTACCGGAAAAACCAAATTCTTCAGTTATTGTATAATTTAGTAGGTTATCAAATTAGCACTCCAGGTAGATCAGGTCGGTACAATCCTCACCCAAGACCTGCCCTGGCCGAAATCTCCATCATTCTATCTATGGAGGCTCTCGCATCCCGGATAATTTCATCCGAAAGCTGAATTTCGGGTTGCTCGTATTTCAATGCCAAATACACCTTTTCCAGCGTATTTCTCTTCATGTGCGGACATTCGTTGCAGGCGCAATTGTTTTGGGGAGGGGCGGGAATAAAAGTTTTACCCGGAGATGCCTTGGCCATTTGATGAATAATCCCTGGCTCCGTAGCCACGATGAAAGTTTTGCGGGGAGAAGTCTGCGTGTATTTCAACAGTTGACTGGTGGATCCAATGAAATCGGCTTTTTCTAATAAGCTGTCCTCACACTCTGGATGCGCAATGAGCTCTGCCTCGGGGTGTCGGTGTTGTAATCTGCCAATTTTTTCATCGGAAAAAATTTCGTGGACCATGCAGGTGCCGTTCCAAAGAATGAGATTTCTGCCGGTCTTTTTTATTAAATATTCTCCCAGGTTTCGATCGGGGGCAAAAATAATAGGTCTGTCTTCAGGAATACTTTCGATAACCTGTACGGCATTGGAAGAGGTACAGCAAATATCGGTGAGTGTCTTGAGTTCAGCAGTGCAATTGACATAGGAAACGACTACCGCATTCGGGTTGGCTTCTTTGAACAACCTAAACAAATGCGGAGGACAGGAATCTGCCAGAGAACATCCTGCAAGTAGGTCAGGCAGCAATACTTTTTTCTCCGGGGAGAGAATTTTAGCGGTTTCGGCCATGAAGTGGACCCCTGCAAATAGAATGATGTCGGCTTGAGTCCTGGCGGCCTCCTGAGACAATTGCAGACTGTCGCCAATAAAATCGGCCACATCCTGAATTTCTGAATCCTGGTAATAATGCGCTAATACCACCGCATTTTTTTCCTTCTTTAAACGGGCGATTTCGGTTGCCAAATCCAATGTGGGATCGACGGCTATATCCAAAAACCCTTTTTCCTCGAGTTTGTCTAGTGCTGTAGTTGCTATCACTTATTTTATTTTAATACAGTAACGCCACAGGGGTTTTAGTTGTTTCTCAAAAGAGACTTATTGAAGTATATTTTAAGCTATTAATTTTAAGTTATCAAGTAGCCTGGAGAATAAAAACGCATGGAATTTTGTGCATTTGGGGTGGGCCGGATTTTTTCCATTGCTCAATGGATTGCGTCCTGCAAAGTTGCTCGGGATGGCACAAATTGAGTGCAATAGAGAGATAAGTGGAACCCGTCAGGTGTTGCAACGCCTCCTCAAAAATTTGATGGTTGCGGTATGGAGTTTCAATAAAAAGGTGGCTACCCCTGTCTTTTTTTGAGAGAAACTCCAGCCTCTTCAGGTCTTTTCCTACCTGATCTCTTTTGGGACTTAAATATCCGTGAAAACTGAATTGCTGGCCATTCATGCCGGAGGCCATCAGAGCGAGAAGAATAGATGACGGCCCCACCAGAGGTACTACGATTGCATTCATCCCGTGGGCAGAAAAAACGACTTCTGCACCGGGATCTGCAACTCCGGGACTCCCGGCTTCGGACAACAACCCGATATTGTGGCCGTGAGATAGCGGACTGAGGTCCTCTTTCAAGTGTACATAAGGGCCTTTTTTGGGAATTTCCCGAATCGAAATATCAGGTAGAGGAGTCGGGTGTTGGATGGCTTTTAGAAAGCGCCTCGCAGTCCTCGCTCGTTCAGCAATAAATCGGGTGGTGTGATGGATTTGAGAAAGAGTATCCGCAGGTAAGTAGCGCTTGGGATTCTCATTGATTCCACTGGGGATCACATATAAAATTCCTTTCTGCATAAGCTCCTGAATTTTTGTCCAAAAAAACACCTAAAACAACCCATTGCATAAATATGTGGACCTTTAAAAAATGGTTTTAAATTAATTCTGTAGATCGCACCCCACTTTTGTGGTGATTAAAGCAAACTTTTCACTCCATTCAGAACGTACTGCACTCCGATGGCCATCACGATAAAACCCATTATTCTCGACACTCCTCTAATTCCGGCTTCTCCCAGTATTTTGAAGAATAAATTGGAGAACCTGAGGTGAACATACACAATTAGGCTCGCACAAACGATGACACCGATTATGATTAACCTGTTGGTCCAATCGGGGTATTCGGAGTGCAAACTGATTAAAAGAGAAATAGAACCGGGTCCCGCAAGCATAGGCATTGCCATGGGGGAAAATGCGATATCAGAACTGTCCATGGCTTCCTTTCTCACTTTCTGATCCACCGCTCTTCCTCGAGCCAATTTTCCCTGAAGGAGCGACAATCCAGATATAAAGATCACCAATCCACCGGCTATCATTATGGACTCAATACTGATTCCAAAAAAGCTCAGTATCCAGTACCCGCCAATGAAAAATCCAAATAAAATGAGAAAAAAGTAAAAGCTAGTGTGAAGAGATGTTTTGAGGATTTGTGATTTCGAATAACCCTGCGTGAGGGATAGGAATATCGAAACTCCACCCAAGGGATTTACAATGGAGATGATGGAGGCCAGAACTGCGATAAATAATTCCAAGATTTAAAATTGTGTTTTCCTTATTAAAAATACACTCACCACCCTTGAGGCTCAAAGGCAAAAATTGGAGATTCTCGGAAATTTTTTTTCCAGGTCTCTCAATACAAAGTTCCTCTGCTCAAGTGTGTCCATATTGGAGGTGTCCAATATCAGAGAATCTTCAGCACATTTCAGTGGACTGTCTTCTCGTGTGCTGTCGATGCGGTCTCTGTCCTCCAGATTTTTCCTGATTTCCCCCCGGTCAACTATTTGTCCCATCTGTTGGAGTTGGAGAAACCTCCGCTCTACTCTTACCTCGGTATCTGCGGTGAGGAACAATTTGTATTCGGCATTGGGCAACACCACCGTCCCGATGTCCCTGCCCTCCATGATAACTCCTTTTTTGGCAGCGGATTTTTTCTGTTTGGCGACGAGAAATTTCCTAATGGCGCTTATTTTAGCGATCTCACTGACCTGTGCAGTGACCTTCATATTTCTTATTTCACTGCTTACATCCCTGTCATTGAGAAGAAGAATAGCACTTTGATGATTTCTCTCAAATCGAATCGATATTTCGGACAGCGCTGATTGAAGTTGTTGCGGGTTTCTGTAGTCCCAGTGAGTCTGTTGAAAAAAGAGAGTAACTGCCCGGTACATAGCTCCGCTATCCAGGTAGATGTACCTGAGGCATTCCGCGAGATCTATCGCCAGCGTGCTTTTACCACAGCCGGAATATCCGTCAATTGCAATGTTTATTTTCGTAGCTGGTTTTTTAAACATAGCGCAAAAATAACAGTCCTGCATTAATTAAGCCCAGTACCATGCGATGAATATTAATATATACTCTTCCCAAGCGATCAATGACTGTGATATTTACTGCAGGATCCCAAAATTTTAAAATAAATTTTGCGACTGAAGTCTTAGATTCGATTTTAATGTACTTCAATGAAGCAGTCTGTGACTGTGATAAATATATACATAAAAACGCAGCTGAGATGATTATTTTAAATCCCATCTAACGGTAGTGGTACACAACAGATTAAACAGATTTAAAGCTTAATACTCGTCTTCATTGAAGAGGAAGTCGTCTTTTCGGGGGTAATCCGGCCAAACATCCTCTATACTTTCGTACAATTCTCCCTCATCTTCCATTTGCTGGAGATTTTCAATTACCTCCAATGGGGCGCCGGAGCGTATGGCGTAATCGATTAACTCATCTCTGGTAGCCGGCCAGGGAGCGTCCTCCAAATGATAAGCTAATTCAAGAGTCCAATACATATTAATTACCTAGTTTATATAAAAAAATATTATATATCGTGTTTCAGGCCTCAAAAGTAAGCACACGTTTTTAAATATTCAACTATTAATCCCAGAAAAAAAAGAATTATTTTGTCGAATAGTTATAAGAAGTCTTCCATCCGAATTTTAGTTCCCTCAGAAAGAGAAAATAATTAAAGGATAAGCATGGCATCGCCGTAACTGTAAAAGCGGTATTTTTCCTTTATGGCTTCCTGATAGGCATCTTCTATAAGTTCTTTACCACCAAAAGCACAAGCCATGATATACAAACTGGATTTGGGCAGGTGAAAATTAGTCACCATGCTTTGGCCAATAAAAAAATCATAGGGAGGAAAGATAAACAAATTGGTCCAACCGGAAGCCGCTTTTAAAGTGCTTGTTGCTGAAACTGCAGATTCTATTGCCCGCATACAAGTAGTACCCACTATAAGGTTTTTACCGCCCAATTCTCTGGTCTTATTGACTTTTTGCACTGCAGTTTCATTGATTTCAAAATACTCTGCATCCATTTTGTGCTTAGACAAATCCTCCACTTCAATATTCCTGAAGGTTCCCAGGCCAACGTGCAGCGTGAGTTCAGCTAATTCCACTCCCTTTAATTCTGCTCTTTTCAGCATTTCACGGCTGAAGTGAAGTCCGGCGGTGGGAGCGGCTACGGCACCCACTTCCTTGGCAAAAAGGGTTTGATACCGCTCGACGTCAATTGCCTCTAATTCCCGGTTTATGTATTTGGGAAGGGGGGTTTTTCCCAATCTGAATAATTCTTTTTGAAACTCTTCTTCGTCTCCATCAAAGAAAAAGCGAATGGTGCGCCCGCGGCTGGTGGTGTTGTCAATTACCTCAGCCACGAGGGAGTCTTTTCCCTTGTCGTCCTTGAAGTAGAGTTTATTTCCCACTCTGATTTTCCTCGCAGGGTCTACCAATACATCCCACAATTTGACGCGGGAGTTCAATTCTCTCAATAAAAAGACCTCAATTTTAGCTCCTGTCTTTTCTTTGTTTCCAAATAATCTGGCCGGAAAAACTTTGGTGTTATTGACCACGAAAGTATCGTTTTCACCGTAATAGTCGATCAGGTCCTTAAAAACCTTGTGTTCTATTTTTCCCGAGTCTTTATGGACCACCATCAATCTGGATTCATCCCGGAAATCTGATGGGTATTGAGCGATTAATTCCTTCGGCAACTTGAAATTGAATTGAGATAATTTTGTTCGCATTTTATGTAGCTGTCAATATATATTTAAAAATAAGGGTGCAAAGATATCATTTTTAACAATTATAGAAAGGATTGAGTTCTTTTTTAGGCCGGTAAGTGGCAATTTGCAGAAAGAAATCCCACTTTGGTCTAAACCATTGCCTTCTATGCGACTGTTTATATTAACTTTGTTTGTAAATATCAGTCTTCCATGAGAATGTACCTTCGGATTGTAAACGACAGCATAGCCCAGGCCTGGGGGCAGATGGTGGGAAATAAACTCCGCACCTTTCTCTCCCTTCTCGGTATTACTATCGGTATTTTTTGCATTATTTCCGTGCTGTCGTCTGTGGAATCACTGGAACAAAATATACGTAGCAGTTTTGAAAGGCTGGGAGACGACGTGCTCTACGTCAATAAATTTCCCTGGGCAGAGGACCCGGGGATGAACTACTGGAAGTACAGTCGACGCCCCAACCTGGATTACAGCGATTATCAGGCCGTTCATACCAGAATGCAGACCGCTGGCAGTGCTAGTCTGTCGACTACCGTGGGGATGCGGACGTTGAAACAGGGAGGTAACAATACCCGGGCCTTTGTAATTGCCGTTACCGAGCGGTATGAAGATATACTCAGTATTGAATTGGAAGACGGCAGGTTTTTTACCCTCATGGAGCACCAGCAGGGAACTCCCAGGGCTGTGATCGGTTACGATGTGGCTGAAAATATTTTTGTTGGTCGGGACCCCATTGGCCAAACCATAAAAATGGGTGGACTCGCCGTACAGGTAATCGGAATTATTCAGCGATCCGGCAACGATTTAATCAATCCGGTTAATTTTGACCGTGGAGTGCTGATTACCCACAATTTCGGTAGGAGAATTGCCAATCTCAATGCCACCTCCTATTTTGGCACCCAATTGATTGTAAAAGCCGGGGATGAGGTATCCATTGAAGATCTGCGTGACGAATTGACCAGTACACTGAGAGCCCACCGGCGTTTAAAGCCCTTAGAGGACGACAACTTCTCCATCAATGAGTTGTCCCTGTTAACCAATATTCTCAATAACTTTTTTGGCATTCTCAACCTGGTGGGGATAGTAATCGGGGGCTTTGCGATTTTGGTAGGCATCTTCAGCGTGGCCAACATAATGTTTGTATCGGTAAGGGAGCGAACCAATATCATTGGAATAAAAAAGGCGCTGGGTGCCACGAGATCGGTACTTTTATTTGAAATCCTGCTGGAGTCCATCATCCTATGTCTGATTGGGGGAATAATTGGATTGCTGTTTGTTTTTGGAGCGCTTCAACTTATTGGGCATTTCCTGGAATTTGAAATGATACTCACTTTTCGAATGATTTTCTGGGGGGTATCCTTGTCCGTATTAATAGGAGTGCTGTCAGGCATAATACCCGCATTTGTCGCTGCCAAAATGGATCCGGTAAAGGCCATCAGAGGGTAAAGTCACTTTTTAAGTACAATACGGCTTCAGGCCCCTTACAAAAAAGAAGATCCAAAATGCTTAAATGAGGAACAAATCCCTGTTTTTCCATAAATATTTGAGGGTATTGTTTATAAGCGTTTTTTTTCCAGTCCCCGTTTACTTTTAGTGCATCCCGGTAGTCTTTGATGGAATTGGCATCAATGTCCCCGGGAAATATATAATCAGAGGTGATAGAGACGGGTATTGGAAATCCCAACAGCTCGCAGATGACCTCCAGGGCTTTTTTGTTTAAATTCAAAAGACGGTCGAAACGAGTCTCTAAAATGCTTTGCAAAGCTGGATAGTACTCTTCAAAATAAGGGCTTTTTCCATAGCAACTTTGAAGGGTCCGGAGGTGCTGAGATTGCCAGTTTTCAGTATGTGAAATGAGTACCTCACTGATGAGTTGATTCCGGTGCTTGCCCTTTACCAAAGGAACGGTGAGCAAAATGGGTCCGTTTGCACCCAATACCTCGTATTTATTCCGGTAGCTTCCTTTGTTGTAGTTTTCATGTGCCTCCACCATCCAATGATTACATTCTAAAGCCAGTTGAAAAGCTTTAAGGGGCGGAAACAATTGACTCTCTGTTAGTAATTTCATAGTCCCGGGATTCACAGCTCACAAAGTTACTGAAATATCGCGATTTTCAATTGAATTCCGTAAGGTGCTATTTTTTAGATAAAAGGGGGAAGTTGGGTATAAAAAATTTTCTTCCCGATATTTTGGAAGCCTTGCTCCGGGACAATTTTTTGACTTCAATTTGGGGAGACTGGTAGAAAATTCACCTACCTACATCCAGTTTATACAATCGGAATGGACAAATTTTATTATATTGCGTCTAAAAGTGAGAATTTGTCATGATTGGAAATAAAGAGATTATAAAAACCAAAGACCTGTTCAAAATTTACCGAATGGGTCAACTCGAAGTAAAAGCTTTGAGGGGAATCAATATCAGCATTGCCAAAAACGAATACGTTGCATTGATGGGCCCGTCGGGTTCCGGTAAATCAACTCTAATGAATTTGCTGGGTTGCCTGGATACTCCCACCAGAGGAACTTACATTCTCAACGATTACGACGTGAGTACCATGTCGGATGGCGAACTGGCGGGAATTCGAAATAAACAAATTGGTTTTGTTTTTCAGACCTTTAACCTACTGCCCAGACTAAATGCACTGGAAAATGTCGCTCTGCCTTTGGTTTACGGTGGAGCGAGTCGATCCTATCGTCAGCAGCGAGCTGAAGAGGTCCTCTATCAGGTGGGGCTGGCAGATCGTATGGATCACAAACCCAATGAACTGTCCGGAGGTCAGAGGCAGCGAGTGGCCATTGCCAGAGCGCTGGTATGTAAGCCCAGTATAATTCTCGCTGACGAACCCACCGGAAATTTAGACACCAAAACATCTCTGGAAATTATGGAGATTTTTGAAAAGGTACACATCGACGGCAATACCATTATTTTGGTGACGCACGAACCTGAAATTTCAGAACACGCACACCGAATCATCAAACTGAGAGATGGATTGGTCGAAAGCGATGAGAAAAACCCTACGGTTAAGAAATTGAGGGATTTACAGGTCAGTTGAATTTTTCGATATTGACCTTGATTTTACTGTTAAACATCTTCCCGGTACATTTAATTTTAAGCCAGTCTACAATCAAGCATTTGAAAATATCTTAAACACATAATACTATTTATATGGGATTTAAAATTTATACTAAGACAGGAGACAGTGGAAAAACCTCCCTTTTCGGAGGTAAGAGAGTCTACAAAGACAACGATCGAATCGAAGCCTACGGCACGGTAGATGAATTGAATTCCTTTGTGGGCCTACTGAGAGATTCTCTCAAAGAGGAGAAGTTTGTAGCGCCCCTGGCCGCGATTCAAAATAAATTATTTGATATCGGTTCCTACCTGGCTACTCCCGGCCAAAAAGCCACAGAAATTTCAGCGGTAAAGGAAGCGAATATCAGCTGGCTGGAAGACCGCATCGATGAGATGGAAAGTGATCTTACTCAACTTGCCAATTTTATCCTGCCCGGCGGCCACCCTTTCGTCAGTTATGCACACATTTGTCGAACGGTTTGTCGCAGGGCAGAGAGAAGAGTAGTATCTCTGGCACAGGATACTGAAATCAATCCCTTTGTAATCAGGTATTTAAACCGATTGTCAGACTATTTTTTCGTTTTGGCCAGGAGTATAGGACGCCAATACGAAGTCGGAGAAATTAAATGGACTAAAGAGACTTGAGGTATAGATAGTGTTCCAACCTATACCTTAAAAAAATGCCCCTCGAGTAATTTTTTTTCACTGAAATAACATGAGAGCTTTATTACAGTTCTATTCTGGGGATGATAGCTCAATTGGTATATGATTTTAATTTATATATAAAAAATTGTACCATAATATATAAAATATTAATTTAAGATTGTATTTAAAAAATAAAAATGTGAAAAAAATATATGTATAAAGTTGGATAACTCAATTGTTATAATGACCTTTGTCTTGTACTTTAACAATAATCAATACAACTGAATTATTACTATGTTGATTTTGGCAGTGGCATCAGGAGCTTTGGTCGTCAGTGGGGGAGTGTTTCTCTACGCCCGGTTATCCAACCGATGATTTTAGGTTAAAAATTAAGACACCTCTATGAACCTATTCAAGGTTCAAACTATTAATTCAATATGAATTTACAAGTAAAGACGAATATTCCAACCATTTGGGGTTATTTCACTCTTCACGCTTTCAGCGATTCTTCCGACGAGCTCATGCCACACCTGGCAATAGCAAAAAATATAGATACCTCCGGACCTGTTTTTGTGCGGATACATTCTGAGTGTTTTACAGGGGACCTATTGGGGTCTACCCGATGCGATTGCGGTGGGCAGTTCAAAAACTCAATGAAGTTGATTGGAAAAGAGGGCGGAGTGATTATCTATTTGAGGCAGGAGGGGCGCGGGATTGGATTGATCAATAAAATGAGGGCTTACAACGTGCAGGACGAGAAGGGATTAAATACCATAGACGCGAATGTCCACTTGGGATTTGAACCCGACGAGAGAAGCTATGAACTGGCGGTGGAAATTTTAAAATTCTTTAATATAGAGCAGGTAAAACTGTTGACCAACAATCCCGAAAAAATAAGTTTTTTAAAGCGAGGGGGCATAGATGTGGTCGAGCGGGTGCCAATCAAAGGAACGTTGCACAAGGAAAACAAAGACTACCTGCGGGTGAAAAAGGACCTAATGGGGCACTTCCCGGATTTGACTTGATACTAAGAGCTCGCGGCGGCTCTTTGCTCCGCATCTCCTCGGCATTCTTCGTCGGGTTTTTTGCCGCACAAGGAACACTCTCCGATTTTATTCTTTAGAAAGGGACTGTTGGATCCACAGGTTCCCCTAAATTCTCGTCCGGTAAAAATCTGACGGATGTTAATCAAAAAAAAGGCGGCTCCGATAAAACCCAGCACAACCAATAAGGTGAAGAGAAATTCCATAATTGTTTTATTTTCACAACGCAAAGGTAATGGGAATAGTTTAGTTTTGCATTATTAGTGGAGGAAACTGGATTTTAAATTAGCATTAGAGCGATTACCATTAAATTAAGGTGTGAAATAATTTTAACCCTCTGTGGTCAATGCTTTAGAAAATCATTAAACTATGCGAGAAAAAACGGAGGCCTTTGGCAGGTTGTTGAAAATCATGGATGAACTCCGGGAAAAGTGCCCCTGGGACCGGGTTCAGACCATTCACACGCTTCGGAATCTGACGGTAGAAGAGACCTACGAGCTGGCCGATGCCATAACTGCCGAGAATTGGGGTGAGATCAGGGAGGAGCTTGGAGACCTCATGCTGCACATGGTATTCTACGCCAAAATAGCCGAGGAAGAAAATCATTTCGACATTGCCGGGGTATTGCATGCGGTCTGCGAAAAACTGGTGGAACGCCACCCCCATATATACGGTGATTTGTCCCTAGACAATCAGGAGGACGTCAAAAAGAATTGGGAACAAATCAAATTGAAGAGCGGAAAGAAAAGTGTCCTCGGTGGGGTTCCTCAATCCCTGCCCGCCATGGTAAAAGCTTACCGAATGCAGGAAAAAACAGCTCAGGTTGGTTTTGAGTGGGAGAACAAGGATCAGGTATGGGAAAAGGTGGTGGAAGAGATGGAGGAATTCAAACAGGCACTGGACAGTGGAAACAGGGCGGAAATTGAAGACGAGTTTGGAGATATATTATTTTCGCTGGTCAACTACGCCCGTTTTGAAAATATTGACCCGGAAACAGCCCTGTCCAAAGTCAACCAAAAGTTTAAAAAGCGTTTTGAATTCATTGAAAAGCACGCGGATAAACCACTGGAAGAGATGACCTTGTCGGAGATGGATGCGCTCTGGAACCGGGCAAAGAAGTAAACTCTTTTTCCCGGAGTGTTAAGAGATAGAATATAATTGGGCTGTATTTTTGGAAAAAAACCGGGTCTTTACTTGAAATAAAGATAATTTTGTACCTTTGCAGCGCTATAACTGATCTCCGAGATCACTATTGGTAATTTTTATAAAAAAACACAATGGCAAATTACTTAACAAAAGAAGACAAATCAAAGATTTTTAAGGAATTCGGTGGTGCTGAAACCAATACCGGTTCTACCGAAGCGCAGATAGCATTAGCTACGCACAAAATTAAAGGCCTGGGTGATCACCTGAAGAAAAACAACAAAGATCACTCCTGCAGAAAAACACTTTTGCATTTAGTAGGTAAAAGAAGAAGATTATTGAGATATCTCGCCTCTA
This sequence comes from Saprospiraceae bacterium, assembly GCA_018224445.1. Classification (GTDB taxonomy): domain Bacteria; phylum Bacteroidota; class Bacteroidia; order Chitinophagales; family Saprospiraceae; genus PWJY01. The sequence goes on along the minus strand of JAGTVA010000133.1, from coordinate 2,462 downwards.
AAGACATTGTCAGATACAGAGAACTTTTAGATAAATTAGGAATCAGGAAATAATTTTAAATGCCCTCATCGACTGGTGGGGGTATTTATTTTTACCTCGCCACAGCATTTTCTAAATCTGCTATACTTTTTTTTAACTTTTTACAATTTATTATGGGAAAGAAAATACCAACTACCATCGGTTTCCAATTGCCTGATGGACAAGATGTAATTATAGAAACAGGAAAACTCGCTACCCAGGCACACGGCTCGGTAGTGGTGAGAATTGGAGACACCATGTTGTTCGCCTCTGTAGTGAGCAATAAAGAACCCAAGCCGAATGCGCCCTTTTTTCCACTATCCGTGGATTATCAGGAAAAATTCGCTTCAGCCGGTAAGATTCCCGGAAACTTTTTCAGAAGAGAAACCCGTTTGTCCGATTACGAAATATTGATCTGCAGATTGGTGGACCGGGCTATTCGACCTCTTTTTCCCGACAACTACATGAACGAGACCCAGGTGATCATCAATTTGATCTCTGCCGATGGAGAGACTATGCCCGATTCCTACGCTGCACTGGCAGCTTCAGCAGCACTTTCCGTTTCGGATATTCCCTTTAGTGGACCGATATCCGAAGTGCGTGTGGCTAAGATCAACGGGCAGTACGTGGTCAACCCCTGTAGATCCGATTTAGAAACAGCCACACTCGATATCATTGTGGCTGCTACTATGGACAATGTAATGATGGTAGAGGGAGAGGGAAATGAAATGTCCGAAGGGGAACTTATTGAGGCCATAAAAGTGGGACACGAGGCCATTAAGGTGCAGTGTCAGGCACAGCTCGATCTCGCTCAAAAAGTGGGAGAAGCTGCTACGGTGAAAAGAGAAGTAGTGCAACCGGAAAGAGACCAGGACTTGTTTGACGACATGAACTCCAAGTTGGCAGGCAAAGTATTGGAAGTATCGAGAGGTGGGTTTCCTAAACCCGATCGCAAGGAGAAATTCAATCAAATACTGGAGGACTATGTAAGTAGTTTAGAGGAGAGCAAGGATGAGGAGTATATGGAAGAAAAAGGCGGTATGATAGAGGGTTACTACCGCGAAATAAAAAAAGAAGTAATTCGCGATATGGTGCTGAACGACGGCAAGCGAATTGACGGGAGATTGCCGGAAGACATCAGAGACATCTGGTGTGAAATCGATTACCTGCCTGCAGCCCACGGATCTGCTATATTTAACAGAGGAGAGACCCAGGCTTTGGCTTCTCTCACCCTGGGTTCCAAGCAGGATTCTCAGTTGGTGGACAATGCGCTGGATTTTCACCACGAGAAATTTATACTGCACTACAACTTCCCCCCTTATTGCACGGGTGAAGCCAAATTTTTGCGCGGACCCAGCAGAAGAGAGGTCGGTCATGCCAATCTCGCGGGAAGGTCGATCAAGAAAATGTTGCCGGACGATATTCCCTACACCATGCGTATCGTTTCGGATGTCATGGAGTCCAACGGATCGTCTTCCATGGCCACGGTCTGCGCCAGCAGCTTGTCCTTAATGGATGCGGGTATAGGTTTGAAAAAACCCGTGGCAGGAATTGCCATGGGGTTGATTGCCAAAGCCGGGAATTACGCCATTCTCTCCGATATTCTGGGAGACGAAGATGCGCTGGGAGATATGGACTTTAAAGTGACCGGCACCCGGGCGGGAATATGCGGTTGTCAAATGGATATTAAAGTGGACGGTCTGTCCTACGAGGTAATGGAAAAAGCCCTGCTTCAGGCCAGAGCCGGCAGAGAACACATACTGAATGAAATGGGCAAAGTCATTGAACAACCCAGAGAGGACCTCAAGCCGCACGCTCCAAGAGTGGTGGAGTTGATTATCGACAAGAGTTTTATCGGTGCGGTAATCGGACCCGGTGGTAAGATCATACAGGAAATGCAGGCAGAGACCGGAGCGATTATTTCCATTGAGGAAGTGGACAACAAGGGAATTGTTCAAATTACGAGTTCCGATAAAGAGGGTTTGGATGATGCTGTGAACAGAATAAAAAGTATTACTCATGTGCCCGATGTAGGCGATGTGTACGATGCCAGGGTGGCATCCGTAATGCCCTATGGCGTATTTGTAGACTTTGCAGGAAAAAGCGGACTGCTGCACGTTTCAGAATTTGCGCACACCAGAGTGGAGAATGTGGACGATGTCTTTAGCGTGGGTGATGAAGTGAAAGTCAAACTCATCGGAATCGATCCCAAGTCCGGCAAATATAAATTGTCCAGAAAAGTACTTTTACCCAAACCGGAAGGCAGCGGCAAAGACGGAGACGACAGGGATAGAGGGGGTCGCGGTGACCGCAGGGACTCCGGAGACAGACGGAGATAATACTGATCGACGGATTGTTTTCCGAAGGAATTAAATACAGAAAAGGAAAGGGGTCGCTTTTGAGAGAAGGCGACCCTCAGCCGGATTATTCATGAAGGCTTCTAT
>JAGTVA010000132.1 GCA_018224445.1 Saprospiraceae bacterium | reverse complement strand
TGATTTTCGCTTAGGTTTTTTAACCAACGGGTTTTCCAGCTGCCGCGCCCAGGTTAAAATTATCGGCATCCTCTTTTCTAGATTATTACGTTTAAGCCACCTTACTGCTGTGGTACAATACATTATCTCCCACGACTTTTTGTCATCTGTTGCAATTTTTCGAGGGAGTTTATGTTAAAAATGCTATCTATTTTAAACTTAGACAAAAACACAGATGTTTCCCGATTGGATCAGCTTAATCAGATTAATGGGGTATGTGATTCTCTCAAATATCGTGCTGAGAAAATTAAAAAAACCGACATAGAAAATATAGGATATTCAAACAACCGGTTACCTGACGATGAATGTGACAGATTGGTTGTTATCAGAGATGCGATGTTAGATGAATGTGATAATTATCTATTTGGATTAAAGCATGCCTGTAAAGGTTCTGTTACGATCGCTTTTTGGTATCATTGGAATGATAAGGATTGTCATAAATAATAAATGAAATGAAAGAAATTTTAAGGATTTTAGTATTCATCTTATTGATTACCCTATACTTAACATCTTTAACTGGCTTTATAATAGGAATGGTCCATTTGTGCCTTGTGATTTACGATCACAAAAAATTTGGTATGAGTAGAATATTGATTTGGCTTTTAGACCGACCTAAAAGATTTAAGTATAAAAGAAAAAGGGATGGTCAATAAGAGCAATAATTGAAAAAAGTTATCAGCATTGCCCCAGGCTATTTAAATCTCCCCGGGATTTAAATAGCTTTTTTGTTTTATTCTTTGTCGCGTACCTGAAAATCCTTAAAAAACACAACAAGTTTAATCCGGACAACCGCTGTCGTTACTAATACGCCCCGGGGACTTGCGGAAATGGTCGATTTAAATTAGTTTTGCAACGGGTAATTTTTACATCTGCAGGGAGGTTATAATTAAATAGGAATACAATTATACGGTATGGATGCAAACAGCAAAATCGAAGCGGGGAAAATGGAGGTCATCGCCTCCTCCCAAAATCACCTGAAGAGGGAAGGGTGGAGAATCCTGCACTTTTACACAGCTTATCAATCCCTCCGGATTTGCGGACTGTTCGCTCTGGGGATGGTTTTTTCACTATTTATCCGGGATTTATCCGCTCAGAGCGATTCCATTACGTGTGCAGAACTCTCCAGAAGCGATCGCGTAGAATGGGCTGGAATATGGATCGAAAAAATTAAAGACCACGGCATAATCGTTGTACTGGAAAGCAACAGAAGAAAAATGGAATTTCTCGAAAACGCCCTTGAGAATCCGGAAAACCTCAGTTCTCAGCAGAAGCGAAGCCACCGGAAAGAACTGGACCAGCTCAGAGAGAAAACAGCCAAAAAAGGCGAACAAATGATAGCTGGTTTTGCAGAAAACTATACTTTTTCAAAAGTGCATTTCATCTGGGATCACGACATCCCCCATCTCATCGCCCGACCCGACACCAATCTTTTATTGGACCCTTCCATGCAATACATGAAAAAAAGTCATTTTGAGCATCCCAATGAGTTGTATTTTCTCGTTCGCGGTCGAGTAGATCCTGCTACAGGATCAGGAATTCAGGCCTTTCTAGTCAGAAATGTAGATTTCAATCCCCTATGCCGTCCCTTTCCCTTTTACGTGGCTAGAAATGAAAATTTTATAGTCAACGTCCTGCTGAGTATCTTTAATCCCGACCTTTACGGAGAGCGCAGCGGCAGCAAGGTTGCGGAGGATTTAGACAACAAATTCCACCGGTTTCGGGGGGATTGATGCTGGGGGTGTTTCTCTTCGTTCCTGGCAGTTGTAATGGGCTAAATCAAGGAAAAGCTACGACGTATAGGGAGGGATTCTATGAATTATGCATCGAGACAATAATTAAATCAGGTTTTTAAATAAACCCTTAAAAAATTGATCTAACTAATTCCCCCCTGGAATAGAATCCACAAAAGGTCTTATGGGAGTGGTATCTTTTTTCTCTCTGATGTGGGGTTTAAACGGCCGATTGGGTTTTGGGAGGCCGATAATGGTGTCAATGGGAATCAGCTCCTCTTTATTCAAAAGGGTTTGATTTACTCTGTCCGTTGCTTGTTCCATCAGTTGATTAATACAGCCCTGTCTTTTTTGCTTGCTGAACTGATCTATGCGTTGGTTTATGTATACCCATTCGTGTGGGGGTAGGGTAACCACTTTTGAATCCGTTCCGGTAGAACAGGAAAAGCAGCACAACAAGCACAATAAAATCAAATACCTCATCTTCTCCTCCTTAATTTTTCTATCTCTTCCAGCCTGTCTATCAGGAGAGAGTCGTAGAAGTGCTGAATCAATGAATCCTCCTGAAGAATACAAAGTGAATCCTGGAGTGCGGCCTCCTGTTTCAGGCCTTCCGTAATCAGGGAGTCTTTCAGTTCTCTTTGTGCCCGGGTAAGCGGGTCATGGGGCCTCTCTCCACAGGAAGAAAAACCGAGTAGTACCACCACAGCAATAATTAAAATGGAATGTATCGTGCCTTTTTGCATTATTGCTTTAAGATTTTTCTCTTTAACTCGAATTGCGATCCCAGATAGACTTTACGCACCAGTTCATCTGCTGCCAATTCCTCTGCGGTACCGGATTTCAATATACTTCCCTCAAACATCAAATAAGCCCGGTCCGTTATCGACAGGGTTTCCTGCACATTGTGATCGGTAATCAGAATTCCGATATTCTTCTCCTTTAATTTACTGACAATGATCTGAATGTCCTCCACCGCTATGGGGTCTATGCCTGCAAAGGGTTCGTCCAGTAGTATAAAACCCGGATTGGTAGCCAGAGCTCTGGCGATTTCGGTTCTCCTTCTCTCGCCTCCGGACAGGGTGTCCCCGTTGTTTTTCCTCACTTTTTCCAAACTGAATTCTTCGATAAGTTGTTCGAGATTGTCCCTCTGCTCAGTTTTGGTCAAATGGGTCATCTCAAGCACAGAGGCTATGTTGTCTTCTACAGACATCTTCCTGAAAACCGAGGGCTCCTGAGGAAGGTACCCCACTCCCTTTCTGGCCCTTTGGTACATGGCCATTTGAGTGATTTCCTCTCCCCCAATAAATACCTTACCCGCGTTGGGCCTTATGAACCCCACCACCATGTAAAAGGTAGTGGTCTTACCCGCTCCGTTGGGGCCCAGTAAACCCACGATTTCTCCCCTGGAAACTTCTATTGAAACTCCTTTTACCACTTCGGTCTTCCCGTACTTTTTGGCCAGATTTTCTGCTCGTAGTATCATCTTTTTAAATTTTTTCCGTGGCTGGGGTGATCCCTCGTCGAAGGGCTCTCGAAGCTACCACACTTAAAGCAACCACTTTGAATCTCCTATAGTAAATCGCCGTAATCAACTATTCTACCCCTTAAAACTATTTTTCTCTTACTAATCAATGAAAGGGACGATGGTTTGTTCAAAATCCCAATTGGCCCGAAGGTCTGTAACCTTGTGCGTCACCACTCTTTCAGCTTCCTTTCCGGTCAAAATATTCCCCGCATCCCATCTGTTGTTATGATTAACGTCCTCAATGACCCTTAAGGTGTAATTGCCGGGGCGAATATAATGCAGCTCCCACAGGTATTCCTCCACTCCGCTGACCACTGTTTTTTCTATTTCAACCCCGCGGGGATCCTCTATAATAAAAATATACTGAATGGCCGAATCCAATTCTTGTAAGGTGAGATCCAAATTGGAGTAATTTCCCACCGTGGACCTGTTAAAAGAAACTTCCAAAGTATCGTTGATCTGGCCTTGAATGTCCACCACAGCTCCCGGTGTAAACAACCACATCCCTCTTTTTCCCTGCTCCAGGTCCAGATCTAAAATCAAACTGTCGCCGGCAATTTGCCAGTTCTTTATCTTATTTTGTTCCCGGTGGAGGGTATCCACCCATTGAATGGCCGTTATATCCACACTATCCAGCAGTTGGTTAAATTGGATGACAGCCCGCTCTCCCGGGCCTAATCCCGCTTGATACCGCTTGTTTCTCAAACCGGATACTTCGGTATTTCGAGGGGGTGGAATAAAAACAATGTCTCTGGTATCGGGAAGTGAAGTGACCTCTAACTTCAGGGTATCGGTGGGGGATTGCACCCCAAAGTGAAAAACAGTGGTATCTCCATAATACGTATGTCTGACTGGCTCGTCCAGCTGCGGGAAATCAAACCTCACAGACTGTACGGGGCGATTGTATTTCACTAACAGTTTAACCCCGTCTGCCCATCTTCTGTGAGACAGAAATAATCGCTCTTCCCTCTTATACATGCGAACGGTTTTCAAATTCCCGTGATCTTCAGGCAAAACTATAGGGTCCGGGTATGAACCCACTATTTCCCCCGGTAAATCCAAAAGGAAATTCCTGTTTTCATCCTTTAAAGCGAAAAGCTTAAAACTATCGGCTCTGAGGAATTGCAAATGAGCGATTCCGTCCCCGCCGGTTACGGCAAAATAAATGGGCTTAACCCGAAATACCGCACTGTCTTCCCCCATTGGATGGAGCATAGCCATAGCACCACTCATGGGTTCATTGGTATAGGCATCAATTAACTGCACACGCAATTCAAGCGAGTCTATAAATTCTCCCGTTGAAAAAGCGTACAAAAAATTCTCCAGCACATTGTCGGCAGTCAGGTCCCTTATGGCATCTCCAAAATTAATAGTATAGGTGGTATTGGGTCTTAATTCCTCCTCCTCATCGAATTCCACAATAAGGCTTTTGCCCCTCACTTTGTATTCAGGAGTTTTGCTCAGGGGAGGAGAAATAAGGATAGCATTCGTCGGATTGTTGACTTTAATAAATTCATCAAAAACCAGGGTAATTCTCTCTTCCGAAAAGTTTACCGGAAGCAGAGGGGATGAAGCCATTGTGTCCAGGACAGGGTGATCTTCGTCAATCGGCCCACCTGAGGGTGCGACGGGATTGGCACAACTCATCAGGCAGGAAAAAAGATAAGCCGTGAAAATGACAATGGGTATCTGAAATGTAGTGTTTTTATTTAAAAGCATGTATTGCTACCTGTTTTGCGCAATTAAAGCTCAAAGTTACCACATATTTGCATTTTCGCCCGGTTCAACTTCGCAAGCCCGCAGAAGAGGTCAAAGCCCGCATTCATTCAAGTGGTGTTTTAGTCTTTATTTCTCGGATGAAATTTCAATATGGCTTCTCTTAAATAGTCCTGATCGATATGGGTGTAAATTTCGGTAGTGGTTATGGATTCGTGGCCCAGCATACTCTGAATGGCCTTGAGGTCGGCACCGCCCTTTAGCAGGTGAGTAGCAAAGGAATGTCTGAGGGTATGTGGACTCACTTTTTTATTGATTCCCGCCTGTTGGCAAGCCTTTTTTAAAATTAAAAAAACAGACTGTCGAGTGAGTTTTTTCCCTCTGTTGTTCAGAAAAATGATATCCTCATCGACGATTTTGCCGGTGCGTCTCTCGTATTGTATATAATTGTTCAGGTGCGTCAAAGCGAGATTGCTGATGGGCACCCAACGCTCTTTATTTCCCTTTCCGTGTACTTTTATCAGTTCTACTTCAGCGTGCAGATTGGACAGCTGTAAATTACAGAGCTCACTGACGCGCAATCCACAGGCGTATAGCGTTTCTAAAAGGGCTCTGTTTCGCGTGGCAAAAGTCTGGCTGAGATCCATACTGTCCATGAGTTGATTTACCTCGTCCACAGAGAGAATTTCGGGTAACTTTCTCTCCAGCTTAGGACCCTGAAGGATATCTACCGGATCCTTTTGCACTATGTTTTCGAGCATGGCATATCGAAAAAACGCCTTCAGGCTGGATAAATATCTGGCCTGAGAAGAAGACTGAATATTTTTGTCGTATAAAAAGGAGAGGAATTCCTCTATGTGGGCCGTATCTACCTCATTTACCGCAAGTTGATTTTCTCTGTTTTGACAGAATTCGGCAAAAAACTCCAGATCGCTTGTATAGGAAGAAAGGGTGTTTTTGGCAAGACCCTGCTCGAGAAGCAAGTACTGATAAAATCCCCTGATGCTGCTTTTCCAATCCATGAAACGTCCCGATCGCTTTTAAAATAAACGTTTATCTAAATTAAAAGGTATGTGACAGGGAGGGAGTCGAAAGTTGAAAGTCCAAAGTCGAAAGTCGGGAGTCGAAAGTTTACCCCGTGGAGTACCGACTGACGGCAGCTGCTCCGCAGCTATTCATACGGATTCAATGAGTGTAGGGGGTGGAGAATGAGGTACAAATGGCTTTCTTAAACAGGCGACGGACTCGCTAAAAAGCATATCGTCAAGTCTTGGCGACCTCTGCGTGGAAAGACGAAACTTACACTCTTTTCTATGTATCATATCTTTAACCTGCAAATTCAGTTTGAACAAATTTGAATCTTTGCGATCTCTGCGTGAAAAGACAAACCATTAACTCTACCAAAAAATATAAAGCTTTTAAAAATGAAAAAAGGTACAGTGCTTAGCCGACACTGTACCCTAGCCCGGATTATTCATGAGGGGTTCGTCATGAAAGGCTATATGCCAATAGAAATGGGGGCTTGTGCAGATTTTTTCCCGGAGGCGTAGCCAAACTACGATGAGGATAGAAAATCAAGCAAGTGCTCATTTATGAAGACATATAGTCTTGTAATAGAAGACCTCATGAATAATCCGGAATACGGTTAACCTGCAGTCAATAAATTTTCCTGTGGCGTCTACTAAAATGGGATGATGATTAGCCCGGCACTCACCATTCCAATATCGTAGTCTGTTTTACTGGTATCAAAAACTTCCGTCATAGAATAATTGACGTAAAAGTTTACCGGTCCGTATCCAATTTGTCCTGCCAAACCCCACCTGAAGGGCGACAGATTGAAGTTGTCGCTCTCTTTGATGTTGTCGCTTCTCTTGTTGTTAAATTTTTGTTTAAAATTAGACCCCAGCCGCGTATTACCATAAACACCTCCTGCAATTCTGAATGATTTTTTACTTTGGTTCGGATTGCTTTCGAAATTTAACATTAGTGGAATTGTCAGGTAAGTGGAACTCAACCGAGACTTTCTAATTCCCGCCTCGGGTTCATAGTCAAAACTCAACTCCCCCTGGTCTCTCCTCATTACGATGGGATTGTCAAACATTATTTTGTGAAAATTCAATCCTACTCCATATTCCAGATTCAGTTTGTGTCGGATTAAATTAAATCGCTGACGCATGATGTATATGTTGACATTGGTTGAATTGGCCAGCCTCTGCTCAAAGGGATCAATATTTCCCTCGATGCGATAATTTTCTGCGGGTATCCAAACATCCATTCCCATTTCAAAAGTGAAAAAGCGAGTCTTCACATTGTTTTTATTGTCACTGGGCTGAAGTGGGTTCTTGGGAACCGAAAAGGCGACTGTGTCTCCGGAATTAATGGTGTCATGTGACGTCGACACAATTTCATATCCAAAACCGCGATGCTCCATTTGAGGCTGAGTAGTCCCTAAACTTCCGAAGTAAAACAATATACTCAGGGTCGTTACAATTGCTTTCATTTTATAGAATTTAAAGGTTTAAAATTTTTTATTGTTGTTGTATAATCTCGGGCAATAAAGCCACCGGTATTCGGTCTTTGTGCGTGGGGAAATCCATCTCTAAAGTACGCCCTGAATAAGTGGAGGGAATAACTCTATCGACCAATTTGGCAAATAAACTTTCAACTCCTCTGTTTGTCACCTCCTCTTTATCCAAACTGTTTTGAGAATAGGGGGACTCAAAACCCCGGTCCAGGTCTCCTGAAAAGAAGTCTAATTTCGTCATCTTGGAAGGCAATAAACTACTGACAACAGCTTGACGCACATCCTCTTTTTCATTCATTTCATTATCTATTTCACGGGGATTGAGGTCAGTCCATTCTTCGGCCACAGATTCTTGAACGAGAGCTTCCTCCCCGCTCATTTCTACATCAGCAATTACTTTGTCCTTGTCTGAGTCTCCGCCAGCCATTTCTATCCTCTCTGTGGGTATGTTTTGTATTTTCTTTTCACCTTTTGTTCCGGCGGTACCCATATCCTTTTTCTCAACTGCCTCAAGGCCTCCATCTGCTGGGGTAGAAGCAGTATTAGCCTCACCTGTTTCCGCCAACACATCGGGACTTGGGATACGCTCGGAATCTTCCATTGCAATTTGTATCACCTCTCCTGAGTTGGTGTAATAGCTGTTGAGAACCCATACCGAAGAGAGCAGCATAATCAGCGCAGCTGCAACCTGCCACAATTTAAATTGTACGGGCTTTTTCAGCATAGAAATTACTGCGGCCTCCCGATACAACTCCTCTTTTCGGTTAAAAAAAGGTACTTCTCCCAGTTGCTCAGGTCCAATCGGAGCGATTTCCAGGGATTGAATTTCCTCTTTAATCTCCGGGTTTTTGTCCAAAAACTTTTGAAAGGCAACCTTCATCTCTGAAGACAGATTCCCTTCAAGGAAATCCAGGGCGTATTCTTCGTAGTTGTATTTATTGATATTCATAGTTATTTATCTTTTTTTCCGGACCTCAGGGGCTCCAGACTGATTCTCAATTTTTTCCTCGCTCTGAACAGATAGACCTTTACCTGACTCAGACTGAGATCCATGATCTCTGCAATCTCCTCGTACGGATATTCTTCGATGTCCCTCAGCATCACTATACTCTTTTGCGTAGGGCTGAGGCTGTCCAGGGCGCGAACTACGGGATCGCTGTAGTGTCCAATACTCAAATTTTCTTCCGCTGCCTGTTCCGGCATCTCACCGGGATTCTGTATTCTTTTATTTTTCCGGTACCAATCGATTAAGATACGGTAGACCGCAGTAAACAACCAACTCTTTACTTTTTCTGAATTCACTTCCCCTCTGTGGCTCCACAGTCGGATATACGCCTCCTGAACTGCATCAGCTGAGTCCTCCCGGCTGCCGCACACCTTAAATGCATACCTCATCAGGGAATCGGAATGCTCCTTTACACATTGGTTGTATAAAACTGTATTCATAAAACCGACTGGTTAAAAAATGGTAACTATTTTGCCGCTCAACAGCGCCAACAAAACTAAAATGATCCAAATAATTAAAATACTTTCCACAATCTAATATGTATATTTTAAACAAAAATTTGTAATGGTGATTTTTGGGCGAACACTTCTGTGTTCTTCTGCGTTTTTGTTGATACTCACTGATAAGACGGATAGACCAAACTTAAAGTTACAGCTGTGGTCAATTTTTTTTAATTTTACCGTTTATTTCGGATTATTGAGTCGAAAGTCCTATTAGTCGAAAGTCCAAAGTCGAAAGTCCAAAGCCAGGAGAATCATGGAGCCTAGCGGAATGATTTGAACTGGTCTCGGGAAGACACGGAACGAAGTGGAGTGGCTTAACGAGATCGAAAGTCCTATTAGTCGGAAAGTCGAAAGTCGAAAGTCCAAAGTCCAAAGTCGAAAGTCGAAAGTTGTGTGAAGGGAAGTGGAGGTGGTGAGTTTGGAATAGGCTATAAAATTCTTATGGATCTTTTTTTCTTTAAACTTTTGACTTTATATTTTTAATTTTTAAAACATGAATTTTAAGATAAAAGCCCCTTTCGTACCTACCGGAGACCAGCCACAGGCAATTGAAAGGCTGGTTACAGAAATTAATTCCGGGGAAAAATACCAAACCCTGCTGGGAGTAACCGGATCGGGCAAGACGTTTACCATGGCCAATGTCATCAAGGCTTTGGGGAGGCCGACGCTCGTGATCTCCCACAACAAGACGCTTGCGGCGCAGCTCTTCGGCGAACT
>JAGTVA010000131.1 GCA_018224445.1 Saprospiraceae bacterium | reverse complement strand
TCATCGACAGTCTCAGTAACTGGTTGAGTCCGGCTGAATATAGAGCGGTCTACCAGCTCGTCAACAATGAGGAAGAGTACCCGGCCATCGCTTTAGAGGTTGAAGGCGCACGGGATCAGGCTGGAAATTTACAACAGCCGTATACCTCACCTACTCTGCTGGACCTGGATACCCAGAAGCCAAATCCTATGGAAATCAGTGCAAATACCTATGAAATCCGGAACGAACATATAGGCGAAGCGGGTCTGGAGATTAGTATTACTTTTGATGAACCTATGGCGTCAGACTTCCAGGTTGAGTTGGACTTTCTAGCCAATACTCCACTGGAAAAAATTCTGGTATTAAATGAGGCGGAAAGCGGCTGGGTGAGTGAATCCACCTGGATTTCAATTTATAGGGTATCAGATACCTCCATAGCCGTTCAGGATATTGGAATTGCTTGCTTTGGCGGCCGGGATATGGCGGGCAATACTATGGATTCAGATACCACCTATAATTTTTTATCCATCGACCTCATTCCCTCTTCCACCCGAGATTACCTGTCTTCAGATGGAATAAAACTATACCCCAACCCCGCGAAAGAAGGAAGCTATTTCTTTTTTGAACATGAAAATTATACCCGTATTCAGGAGGTCACCATAGTGAATTTTCGCGGTCAGATCATGAAAAGGGTAGTATTCAACCCCCATTTAGCCGAAGCTACAAAGGTAGATGTGACGGGTATTCCGCCTGGAATTTACTTTTTGCAGGTGGTGGATAACAAGGGGCAGCGTTCGGTTAAATTTACTATTTTCTAATGTTAACCTGTTGGATCGGAAAACATTTACAAAAAACCCTCATGAATACTCCGGGTTAAACTTACCAACCCACGTATCTGGGTGGATGGATGCCATTCAGTCTCAGGTATATAATCAACTGACCTCGGTGATGGGTGAGGTGGTCGTGCATGAGGTGTATGATCTGCCTTTTGGTCATGGGTCCTGCAAAAAACTCTACCACTTCATCCAGTTCTTCTGCGGTGGTGTTTTCCATAGCTTCCCGGGCATTGTGAAACCCCTCTTCAAGTATCTTAATGATGGTTTCCTTTTTGGTAATAACCTCAAAATCCCCCAGTGAATGCTTTTTGGCATTTAGGTATTGGTTGCCCAGCCAATTCATATTTACCGTCATGTGTAGGAGTTGCTCCCCAAATCTCATTACTTCAGGCGTTGGCCGATAATCGTATCGATCGGAGGGCATGGCTTTGGCCACTTCGAGGGTATAATCCGCAGCATTTTGCCATTTTTGGCTCAATTCTGCAACCAGGGCCTCCTGGCTGTTCAAACAGTTAAAAGCTCCTGCAAATAAAAACAAAGTCAACAGCACTCGCATCATGGGATGGAATTTTTTCTCAATGTAAAGATATCAAAATAATCAATTTCCTTTTTTATTGAATAACGCCAATGCTTTAAAATTGCCGGAAGAATAATGTGGGTTAAGGAGATTGGCTGTTAATTTTCCAATTTTCTTATGTCTTTCAAAAAATAGTTATAGAAGTTTTCCGCAGCCATACTAGGCGGGTGAAGTATTTCATCTGCTCCGCATTGACTGAGTTTTACATAGTCTTTATCCTGCATAGCCGTGAGAAATATTTTTCCCTGGAAGCCCTTGTCGTGCAGGGATTTAATCATCTGTATAGATTGATCGGCATTGGGAATAGTACTGACTATATGCTTGGCATTCTCATAGGGCAAGTACTCAATGATGTCGGGATCTTCAATATCTCCGTAGAAAATAGTTTTCCCTTTTTCCTGATATTTTTTAACAATTTCAGGATCAAAATCCACTCCCATATAGGTAACCTCGGGATGATCGTCCAGGGATTGGGCAATTTTACTTCCAAATCTACCCAGACCAATTATAATTACGTCAAAAGACTTGTTTTCTTTTAATTTAGATTTGGCGTCCTGCACCGGATCTTCCCTTTCAAATATTGACAGCGCGGGATAAATGACATTATAGATTTGATGTGAGTACAATATCAGGTAGGTAGAGAGCGCAATGGTGATCAACCCCACCAGTGTGATCAATCCCACTATTTCCTCATTGATGTGTCCAACCTGCAATCCCAGACCTGCAAATATCAGGGAGAATTCACTGATCTGCGCCACGGTCAGACCCGCCAAAAAAGCAGTTCTTTTCCGGTATCCCATACGGCCCATAATGATAAGTACAATGATGGGATTTCCAATCAATACAAAAACAGAGAACAACAGTGCTGCGGGAATTTGTTGCCCGATAATGGACAAGTCCAAATTGGCACCGAGGTGAACAAAGAAGAAAAGTAATAAAAAGTCGCGCAAACTAACCAGTCGGGTTCCAATGGCATCTCTGAAAGGAGAGGAAGCCAAGCTCACTCCTGCCAGAAAAGCTCCGACCTCAGCGCTAAATCCAATATAATCACTCACCGCTGCCAATAAAATGGCCCAGGCTATAGCAAAAAGAGAGAGAAGTTCTTGAGATTGAGCCAGATGAAATGTGACTTTGGGGAGAATATACCGCATACTAACTATGGTCAGCCCTACCAACAACAAACTGTAGACTATAGTCCAGATTACGTCTTCAGCGATGGAGGTTTCCCCCCCTGCCCCAATAGCAGACAGGACTATCATTACCAGAATTACCACAATATCCTGAACGATGAGAAAACCAATGGCTATCTGTCCGTGAAGGGAGTCGATTTCCTTTTTATCCGATAAAAGCTTTACGATTATAATGGTACTGGAGAAAGTAAGGGCTACCGCAATGTAAAAGCTGTGAAGCGCTGAAAATCCAAGACCTATGCCTATAAAATACCCTATGACCGAGGTGAAAATTACCTGCCCCATTCCTGTAAACAGGGCAATTTTACCCGTGGATTTGATCAATCTCACATCCAACTTTAAACCGACAATAAATAGGAGTATAGCAATTCCAATATCAGCTAAAAGGTGTATATTGTCCTCGGATTGCACCACATCCAGCACACCAGGTCCAACAATGATTCCAAGCGCGATAAACATGACGATCAACGGCTGTTTGAGCAGTTGCCCAATCCCTCCCAAAATAGCTGCCAGGGCCAGAATAATAGCGAATTCAAAAAAGGGATTTTCCGCCAGGATGCTTAGCCATTCCATAGATTTCCTATTGATAAAATTTTAAAAAAAATAAAGTTAAAAGAAATACATTTGTATCCTGTAAAATCTAAAAAAAATTACTCTTATTTTTTTATCTCTACCCAATTTCAAGGTCTTATAAAAAACAAATTCACTCCGGTAAGGCTGGATAAGGTAAACATACCTCAGTAAATCATTTATTCATCATTTTTACCCACAGATCACTAAAAAAAAGGGCACTCAAAATGGAGTGCCCTTGTAATTTCAGTAATGATTCATTTAATTATTAATCGTTGATATCGCCTTCCTCATTTCCTTCGAAAACGTTTCCACCCAAGTCTTCAAAAACAGAGTTACTTCTGAGAGTGATTCCGTATCTCATACTGTTGGTTATCGAGCTGTTTTCCATACTGAAAAAAGCACTGCTGTTGGTTCCAATAATGGCATCTCTGCCGCTGAAAGTAGACCCTCCACCATAAGAAATATCTGTGTACTTAATCTGGTTTTCCGGTGAATTGGTGCCGTTGTAATAGATGTAATCCCAATACCCTTTGGCGGGTTGTTCTCCGGTGATGGTAATGCGATCGCTTGAGGTTCCTATCATGGATAAGCTCCCGGAACTGCCCACTTGGATGCGAGCACCCGGTCCCATTTCAATGTAGGTGCCGGGGGATATTTCCGTGTTGGAATTAAAGCTTGTCGTACCCACAAACAGATAGGGACCCGCTACTTTATTGATCGTCAATGGAACATCTATAGAAGTCCCGTCCATGGCAATTTTATTGAATCCATTCCCGGTAGTAAAATCGGTTGTCTCGTCAATGGCAGACAACTGGTTGGGTCGAATTCCAATGGGGTACTGCTCACAACCGGTAACAGTATTGTTTTGAAAAAGTGGTAATCGATTGTCGCTACTGGTTACGATAAAACCATTACGCTGTGATTCCCTTATGGTAGTATTGGTCATAGACAGTTGGGCGTTGCCGACCAGAGAAACTGAAGCTTCCCTGTTGCTAAAACTACTGCCACCGCCATGACTGATGATGCAGTAGTCCAGGATGTTGTTGGGATTGTTGGATTGAAATCTGATATAATCCCAATATCCTCTCGCTTCTGCTTCCCCTTCAATGTAAATGGGTTGATCTGATGTACCCTCTGCTGTCAGTGAACCGGAACTGCCTATATCAATTCGGGCTCCCGGTGTCATTAAAAACCGAATCCCCGGCTCTACGGTTACTGCTGCATTGATGCTCCAGGTGCCGTCCACAATGTAGTCGGCGGTTGCCGGATTATTGAAAATACTCTCCAGGGTACGGGGAGCAGTTTCGCTACCTGACAATATAATAGGATCAAGTGTGGGGTCGTCTCCGCCGTTGTCGTCGTCCTTCTCACAGGCTGTAAAAAGGAGAGCCAATACTGCGAAAAATAAAATTCTAGGTAATGTCATAATAGTGTTTTTGGTTGTTAAATAAATATTTGTCTGAAGACAAAGATACAAAAAAATGTGCGATTTTCTAAATACCACCAGCCAATACAACGAAAAATAAGCTCCTTAACCCGGATTATTCATGAAGGCTTCTATTACAAGGCTATATACCTTCATAAATGTGTACTTGTTCGATTTTCTGTCCTCTCCGTAGCAAAGGCTACGCCTGCGGAAAAAAATCTTCACATGCCCCCATTTCTATCGGTCTATAACCTTTCATGACGCAGCCCTCATGAATAATCCGGGTCAATGAATGAGGGAAATTTCTCCATAATGAGTGCTTCGCTCCCCATCAATCCATTCTATTTCAATAAAATAGATGTAAATTCCGGAATGCAACCATTCTCCTTTTGCGGTTCCTTCCCACCCCAAATCCGGGCGATCAGGTGGAAGGTCCACAGCTGAAAATACCCTTTCTCCCCAGCGGTCGTAAACCTGAAATTGAAGGATTGACCTTACGCGGTTTTGCCTAAACAACGGAAAAAAATAATCGTTGATTCCATCCCTGTTTTGGGGAGAGAAGGCATTGGGAATAAATACATCTTTCCGCAGCTTCACCACAATTTCTGTAATAGCCTCAGCTGTACATCCATCGATATCCGTAACCCAAAGGTGATAGGAAGTGGTTAGGGGTGGATCGGCTGTAGTGTTAAGACAATTTTGGCAACTCAGGTAACTCGCAGGTTCCCAGTAAATCTCCACCAGATCGGATTCGGGTTTATTAATTTCGGGCATCAAATCCACTTGTTCGCCCTCATTGATGAAATACTGACCGGGCAAATCCAATTCTAGCTGCAGGGGTTTCTTTAGTTCCACCGTTTTATTCCAGCTGCACCCCATGCTATCGACCACTTCGATTTCATATTCTCCGGCACCGAGTGGAAAAAACTCCAGGGGATTTCCGGTACTCTCCGTGTTATTCAAGGTAATCAGAAAAGGAGGTAATCCTCCCTCAATATTTTCTATCATTACAGCTCCGTTTTCTCCTTCACAGTTTACATCCTGCACCAGCAGTTCCACTGCATCAATGGATTCTCCGGGACGAAGTACCTCAATTAACTCTTCAACACTGCACCCACTCACTTGATCAACTGCTTTTGCAAGGTAGGGCCCCGGAGCATCAACCCCTATTTCTTTTTTCCCATAATGGACGTGCATTTCTCCATCCTGATTCCACCAACTGATTTCCAGGTTTTCCTGAAAATCTATCAATACTAACTGAATAGTTACTGAATCCTTGACGCAACTCAATACTCCGTCGTTTTCCAGCGTAAAATAGGGATAATTGAAATTCTCTTCAACGGTAAATTCAAGCTGGTATTCACATAGCGACCGCTCATCCATCGCACTCACAAGGAATTTACCCGCAGTTCCTATCACGGCTTCGTCGGCATTGTCAAGGCTGTCTATGCGCTCTCCTTCCTGCGTTTTCCAGTTGATTGTTAGATTCTCCCGGTCTCCAATAAAATTCAACTCGACTTCAATTTCCCCTCTGTTGCAATTGAGAACCGTATCACTCATCCACAATTCAAAATCAGCGGGATTGAAAAAGCCCTGTATCCTAAAGCTGTCTGCTATTTTGCAATGACTTTCCAAATCGGTTACTTCCAGCCAATACATTCCCGGAGTTTCAACCTTTATATGCAACGAGTCTGCCCCGAAATCTATCTTCCCATCCGGGCCGAACCACTCAAAACTAAGATCTCTCGGGGGGCCTTCCATATCTACAAAAATAATGGCCAGGGAGTCCAGGCAATTTAAAGTATCGGGAGAGGTCAGCCTGAATTCCGGGGTGCTAAAGTCAGCTTCTACCCAAATTGAATCTTTACTCAAACAACGGTTATCTGTATTTTCAACTTGGACAAAATACCTACCCCCTTCTTCCACATGCAGGACCGGAGATTCTTCCAATAATACCACTCCGGCTTCATCCCGCCAGATAATTTGCTTATCAAGGGTCGAATCTGCGAAAAAGACCTCCACTTCTGACTGGGGCAAGGCGCAATTGATCAGGGTTTCTCCCCCGATAAAAATTTCGGGTTTAACGGTATCCACCAACACCTCCATAAACCGTTCGACCATGCAGTCGGTTTCGGTATTTCTCACCTGGAGCTTATAAGTCCCGTCGTTCCTTACGGTAATTTCCTCCTCCTCTGAGAAAACAGAGGTAGTATCCGGGAAGTACCAAATAAACTCGTATCCTCCCTGGCTTTGAATCTGGGGCCGGACTGTTTTTTCAAGTTCCAGGCAGTTGAGAAAAAGGGTGTCAGACAGTTCTATTTCAGGGTATATTTTTCGGTCAAAAACGTCCAGGCTGTCCACAAATTTGCATTTGCTGATGGGGTGTTCCACCTCCAGAAAATACCGTCCGGGGCCGGCAACTTCGATGAGCTTTTGATCGGGTTCAGAAACAATCTGACCATCCGGGCTGCTCCACATCAATGTCAGGGAGCTGTCCGACAAGACCATTTCCTCCCCTAGAATTAAGGTGTCGGTTGAGCAGTAAAAATTTTTATTTTCACCCAATTCTACCAGGACAGGATCGCGGAACTCTCTTACTTGAATGGAATCCGAGTAATGGCACCTTCCCGTAACATCGTAAGCATGAAAAAAATACCACCCCCCCGTATCGACTTCAATGCTTTGGGAGGTATGAGATTCATACAAGCTCATTCCCTGTGCATTTTCCCAGGAAAAGAAAGCCTGAAAATGATCGCTATGAAGGTCTGCTCCTATCTCCACGGCTAGGTTTTGGCAATTCAAGGTATCGCTCACCCACAATTCAGCAGTCAGAAAGTCATAGTCGAATATTAATTCAAGCTGAGTAGTGGTAGTACATTGATCAAGGGTATCAATTACAGAAAGTATCACTTGTCCCTCCCCTTCCACGTTTACAGAGAAAGAATCCGGTGAACTCAATAATCGATCGTTTTCCGCTTCCCATTTATAAACAATGTGGTCATCTACGGTAGATCCTTCTGCATTTAACCAAATCGAAGATTGGCCGCATTTCAGGCTATCCAATAAATTAATTCTCGCATGGGGTACTCCCGGTGGGGGTTCTACCTCCAATTGTATCTCTTTCGTACATCCGGTAATTAAGTGTGTCAGGGTCAATTGGTAGGTACCCGGCCCATTGATTTCTACCGATGATTGATCTGCATCGCCAATGATTTCACCTCCACTGAGTGTTTCCCATGCAAATTGGTCTGAATTTTGACTGTTCGAAGCATCCAGTATTACCGTCTCTTCGTTGCAACCCAACATTCCTTCTTCGATGATATTTTCTACCGGATAAACCTCTTCCCTAATTACTGTTTCAGTTAAAATATAAGGGCCACAAAGCACTCCTTCATTGTAAAAGTACATTTCCACTGAATAATGGCCTTCAGCGTCGACGACTACCACACTGCTGTCGCGACTGCTGACAATATTGCCATTGAAGCTGCTCCAGGAAAATATTACTTCATCGGCTTCTGTAAAGAGCTCTACTGCGATCTCCACCTCTTCCTGTTTACATGTCAAAGGGCCGTTTTGAATGAGATAACCCTCGTGAATCGGCACGGCTATTTCAATGATGACCAGACTGTCACACCCGTATTGATCGGTAAGATAAAAGTCATAAGATCCGGCTTCCTCCAGAGGCACTCCCTGGAAGATAAATTGTTCTCCTGGGCACAAATCAATTTCGAGTACTGTAGGTTCGTCCCTGGGGAACAAACTCAATTCGGTGGTGACAAAACTGTCGCATCCATTGGCCGCCGCATAGACATCCACATATGTGCCCGCTTCAGTTTGATAATCGCCTCCGGCATAATAAGACTCTCCTTCGCAAATCGAGACTTCCTCATAGCTGTATGCATTAATGAGATCTTCCAGTTCAATATTATCAAAGCAGAGTATGTGTTCGTTGACCGATCCTCCGGTAGAGGCCGAAACACCCCAATGAGCCGTGTTTTGTCCACCGAAAACATCGTTTACAATATCGTAAACCAGATCGTGGACCAACTCCCCGTCAAACCAAACCCTAAACCGCTGCTCAATGGGATCCCAACTGCAAACCACCTCGTGAAACTCACCGTCTGATAAAATACCCAGGCCAACAGGGCCAGAGGGGTGATAGGTAAGATCTCCATTCAAACTGATGGCTGTATGATCTTCAGTTGGGTCAATATAGGGTGCCCAATTCTGATAGGTATCGAACTCAATAGCCCAGGAGTTGTTAATTCCCTGGTATCCAATACCCCCACCGGCATCCCCACATATTGGGATTCCGTTTACCTGATAAATAATGGCCATGCCATCTGCACCTGCCTGTCCTTGAACAGTTCCCAAATATATGTTGAATTCGTGTTCAAAAGGTTCATTGAAGTCCACCTCCTCGGGATACCATGCACAACCTACTTGTCCGGTTAATTGCTCTGTCAATTGGATACAATTACTCATCCCCTGAAAACTAGTATTAACTGCATTGCCGGTAGTGATGTATGGATTACCCGAAGGGTGTGCAATCATTATCTCTACATTTCCCGCGAATAAGCCGTCCTCATTCCATATTCGCAAATAATAGGTTTCCCCTTCGACAAGGTCTTCAAAAAAATAGGCAGGCATCGACTCCGTTCCACACAGGTAATCGTCGCGGCATAAAATTTCATTGAGATTATTGCATGTGCCTTCATACACTGCAAAAGCGGCGTTGGAAATACTTCCTTCCAGCAATTGTACAGCCACATCTCCGCCGGGTGGCACCGTAAAAGAAAACCACTCGTCACCACCGTGGAATTGACCGCATTCGGGATCTTCAACCTGGGAGGTGGTGGTTCCTATTTGAACAGACTGAAATTCTACCATATTAGGGGGAAGGGCAGTAGCACTGCACGGGTTGTTTCCCGCAGTTATAAATTCCGGTAATATCATAAAAAAAATAAATCCCAGCAAGGCTACTCTAATACTCATTGATCCATATCCTGAAAAATTAAACTTAATCAATTAAATTGGCTATACCGATTCCCTCAGGGGTAGGTTAACGTTTTCTTAACACCTATGTAAGTAATCCAATGTAATTAATAATAATTTTGTAATATTTTTATTTTTAATTACAAGAAAATATGAAACTTTTATTAAATTTGTTTTATTATTGTTTATAAGGTGTCACTACATAAGAAACATTAAAATTGAAAAAATGCGTTTTATTCACAGCTCACTTATCACCCTTTTTTTATTGGTCTCATTTGGGTCTCTTCAAAGTCAGGATTTTCTAAAAGTCATTGCCTTTAATCCTTCAGAGACCAACTCCAAGGAACTCCTACACAGTCCTTTTGATGTTGAAGAAATCAATATTGACTCGGATGCCGATATTTCTCAAGCGGTCAGAGAGGGTCTAATTTTCACCCTAAACCCTGAGAGATATCATAAATTATTGAGCCACAACGGCAACCTCATTCAATTGAGGGTGCCTTACGAAAGCAATCGCTTCTTTACCCTTCAACTCAAGGAAGTCAATATCTTTCAGGATAAAATGAAAATCTTTACCGCCTCCAATCCCAGCGAACCCATAGAGAATTTTACCGCGAGGTTTTTCTGGGGAGTGGTTCAGGGACAACCCAACTCCATGGTTACCATAAGTTTGTTTGAGGATGAAATGGTGGGATTTATTTCCTTTGATGGTCAAACCTATTCTATTGCCAAAATGGAAAACGATCGGGACCGAAGACATATCATATACAATAACAGAGACCTTTTGTCAGAAAACAATTTTACTTGCCATGTAGATGAAAATGAACACTTTAAAGGCAGTCCGGGCGAAATCCATTCACGTATGTCCGACAGCTCTAATTGTGTAAACGTGTATGTAGAAGTAGACCACGACATATACCAGGGTAAGGGTTCCGTAGGGAGCGCATCCTCATATGTGTTGGGTGCATTCAGCCAGGTATTTTTGCTGTATGCAGACGAAAGCATAGAGACTAACGTAAGCGAAATTTTGGTCTGGGACGTACCCTCCCCTTATACAGGCCCTGGCTCAACCGATTATTTATATCAATTCCGCGATGAACTCAATGGAAACTATAACGGCGATATTGCGCACCTGGTCAGTTACAGTGCGAGTGGTGGAGTGGCTTATTTAGATGTGGTCTGCAGCGGCTTCTACGGGGTGGCCTTCAGCAGTATCAGTTCCGGTTATAACAATGTTCCCACCTACAGCTGGACAGTGGAAGTTATCGCCCACGAAATGGGTCATAATCTGGGCTCCTGGCACACGCACAGCTGTAACTGGAATGGGGCCGGAAATGATGCAATTGATGGTTGCGGACCTCAGGCGGGATATTCTGAGGGTTGTGACGGCCCATTGCCCTCGGCTGGTACCGTGATGAGTTATTGTCACCTGGTAGGAGGTGTCGGAATTGATTTTAACGAGGGATTTGGACCCCAACCCGGAGATCGAATGAGGGATAAGGTTTACGATGCCACCTGTTTGGAACCTTGTTCTACCGACGGCCACGACGCGGGAATTACCGATTTTACGGTTCCCGATCCACATACCTGCGACGACACCTTTGAACCTGAAGTGGTGCTCTTTAATTTTGGAACCGAAGAATTAACCTCAGTCGATATCTATTACAGCATCAATGGAGGGCCTGACTTAGTCATTAACTGGACCGGTAATTTGGGAACGTTGGAATCCGAAACAATAACTCTGCCTCAACAGACTTTTTCCTTTGGAAGCAACGATATATACGCTTATACCGATCAACCCAACGGAGAAGATGACAGCGACCCTTCCAACGACGATTATCTGCATGAATTTGTTGTAGCAGAAACTCCCTTTACACTAACCATTGTTTTGGATGACTACCCCAATGAAACCTCTTGGGACATTGTAGATGCCACTGGGGAAGTCCTGTTTTCAGAGGGTCCTTATTCAGGCCAACAACCGGGAAGTACCGTAGTTGAAAACTTTTGTCTCGAAGAAGTCTGTTATGACTTCACTATATACGACAGCTATGGGGATGGAATTTGCTGTGCCTTTGGAAATGGTTCTTATGAGTTGATCAATGACAATACCGGACAAATAGTCGCCAGTGGAGGTCAATTTGATTTTGAAGAAACCACTTCTTTTTGCGTGGACAACACCCTGTATGACATCAATGGTTCGGTCACAGCGGATATTGGTGACCCCTTAGAGGATGCAGAAATTACCATTGTGTCAGATGGGGAAGAGGAAAATAAATACTCCAATTCGGTAGGATATTATGAATCTGAAGTGCTCGAAAACAGCGACAATGTAATGACCGTAGACAAAGCTGATCTCACGACTTCAGGGCTTTCTACCATGGATTTACTCATGATACAAAAAAATATAACCCACACAGACCTCCTGATTGACCCCTACGAAATCATTGCTGCCGATGTAAATATGGACAATAATATTAACACCATAGATTTAATTCTGCTCCATCAGCGCATCTTGGGAATAATAGATGAATATCCCCACGGCCAATCCTGGATATTCATCCCAGAAAGTCACGTTTTTAACAATCCTCAGGATCCCCTCAATGAAGGATGGCCTGAGTCTATAGAGATTAATGACATTGGAGAGAACTTTTTAGATCAGGACTGGGTTTCCGTTAAAATAGGTGATGTAAACGGTGATTACTTTCCCTCTAATCAACGATTTGTTCAGCACGATTTTCCCCTTTTAATATCGAGTCAACACCGCTCATTAAAATCAACTCAGGCCAATCAAATTGATTTCTACTCGGGAACCAGTGAAAGTATCAGTGGTTTTCAACTGGAATTCTACAATCCATATCTCTGGTCAAAAGAAGATATCAATATCGTTTCCGATCTTCCAAATATGTCGGCGCAAAACATATTTGTGGACCACAAGACCCGGAGCATTAGAGTAAGCTGGTGGACTCCCGAACCTGTAGATGTAGAAAATGAGGAGTATTTATTTAGTTTTCGATTGCAAAGTGAATGGGATGAGGTCGCTCTGAAAAAAGATTTCAAATTAATTGAAAGAGGTTTTCTTTGGTCGCCTGAAATTTACAATGCAGATTTTGAAATTTTCAGGCCCCAATTGGACTGGGTAGATGTTGATCCTACCGGTAATTATGCCCTTTACCAAAATCAACCCAATCCATTTACCAATCAAACCATCATTCCATTTAAGCTTCCCTACAGCATGGAAGTGAATCTCGAGATTTGGGATGAGTCCGGGAAATTGATCCGCGGGTATACTTTGGAAGGAAAAGGGGGAATGAATCAATTTTCCCTTAAAGTAGATGAAAGCATGAGGGGAGTGTACTACTACCGCCTCAAAGCCGTTAATTGGGAGAGCACTAAAATGCTAATTATCTCCAATTAATCACCTCGATCTTATTCGGGAACAGAAGAGAAAATAAACCATGGCGAGTAAAAACTCTACCCAAATACTTATTGTGTTGATTTCCATTGCTATATTAGTGGGTATGGTGAATATTTATTTTTCAATGAAAAGTGAAAATCATATTCTTCAATCCACCAAAGACCACCATCAAATGGACGGTTTGCCCCTTTCGGAGAACGACAAACCAATTGACCGGGATGGAAGTACATTGGTCAGAGGGAATGAGGCGGACAAAGAAGTTACCTCACCGGGCTCCACTTCTTCAAGTGGGTCGGGAGAAGCTCAACAAAGTCAAACTCAATCCTCTGCATCACAAGCCACTCCAACAACCGGATCCGGGATAAAGGATATCGATATCAGGCGCTGGGTCAACCGATCTATACCACTGACCTATGAATCGGGTGGAGGTGCAGCCGATTCCATTCGAAAACAATACGCTCATGTAGTGGAGGACCTAAAGAAGGTCCAACAACACCTACTCGATGGAAATTCAGAGGCTGCCATGGCACTTATACGGCCTATGTTGCGGGATCGAAGTAATATATACAGAGAGGATGCTGAGTGGTATCAAATCCTCACCCTATTGGCTGCAGGCAACCACGACAGCGGCCTTACTCAACTCAATCGGTTGTTGAGAGATAATATGCACCTGTATTATTTTTTAGGCACAGAATTACACGCCGAACTGGTTCCCATTCAAACTATTATGCAAAGGTCATCAGATCAGGATAAAAAGAAAGACAGGGGAACGGGGTATTAAACCCGGATTATTTCAACCCTTGCAAAACCATGGTGGTCAATTCCACTTCTCTGGCAATCGCAATATCTTTGATCTTTTCCGCTCTGGATGTAATATCGCTTACATAGGATTCATCGTCCAGGTCCGCACAATTTACCAACACATTCATATGTGCTGCCAATGCAGCAGCTCTGGCGCATAAGACCCCCACTCCGGCATCGGTAACCGAAGTCGGATTTCCTTCTTTTATCATGGCTTCTGCAATGTCAAAAACTCCTAATGAAAGCTCCATGGTTTTAAAGGGTACTTCTATGGCCAATTTGGTAGCGGCATCAATGGCTTTTCTCCTCTCTTCCTTTTCCTCATCAGTAGACTTGGGCATTCTGATAGCTGAAATAATGGTATTGAAAGCCTCTGTATCTCTATCCACCAACTCCAATAGTTCCTCCGTAAGTTGTTGTCCCTTCTCTGCCCAATCTGAAAAATATTCCCATCGATCGTCCCATCCCCTTTTGTGGCTGGACAGATTGGCGACCATGGTAGCCAGAGAAGCGCCCAGTGCACCAACATAAGCTGCAACAGAACCACCACCGGGTGCTACGGATTCTGAAGCTGTTTCAAAGGCAAATTCTCTCAGGTTTTTAGAAACCAAGGGACCCGGTTCTGGTTTTTCGAGTTGATATTCAATTATCTTTTTTTCGGGATCAAAGGGATACATTTCATCCAATCCCATTGATTTTGCAGCAATGTGAATAATTTCAAGCTCTGGAATTCCGCGAGACCTCTTTTGTTGGGTGAGGTAAAATTTTCCTGCATCGATCATTACCTTTTTGGGTACAAGTCCCACCAATTCAGAACCTGTAACCCTCAGCCCTCTGTTTGAGGCACTTTCCCTGCAGGCTTCAAAAGCCTCGTGTAGAGGAGTGACTTTGGTATCGGTAATATTCATGGATATCTGGGCAATTCCATACTCTTCAATGTACCAACCGATGGCTTTTACTCCTTTGCATTTTCCCGGTTCCCGCAGGGGATCTCCATTGGCATTTCTCAGTATTTTTCCCTTAATCGGATCTCCCTCTCTTTTTACTCTTCCTTTCTCCCTGACATCAAAGGCCACTGAATTGGCTCTCCTCACACTGGTGGTATTGAGGTTGACATTATAGGCAATTAAAAAATCCCTGGCGGAAATAGCAGTTGCGCCCGCTCCGGCATTAAACTCAGCAGGGCCAAAGTCGGGCTTCCATTTGGGGTCCTTGAGCTTATCTGCCAGCCCCTCGTACTCTCCGGATCGCACGGTAGCCAGATTTCTTCTCTCGGGAGTGGTAGCTGCGTTTTCGTAAAGGTAAACCGGGATTTTTAGCTCCTCTCCAACTCTTTTTCCAAGCGCAGCAGCGTACTCAGCAGTTTCTTTCATGCTGATATCTCGAACCGGAATCATGGGACACACATCGGTTGCTCCCATCCTGGGATGCTCTCCTTTGTGCTTCGACATATCAATCAATTCACTCGCCTTTTTTATAGCCAAAAAAGCGGCCTCCACCACTGCTTCGGGCTCTCCAACGAAAGTAACCACGGTTCGGTTGGTGGCCTTTCCGGGATCCACATCCAACAGCTTTACTCCTTCTACTTTTTCAATTTCACCGGTAATCTGATCGATCACCTCTATATTTCTACCCTCGCTAAAATTGGGTACACACTCTATCAATGGTCTTTTACTCATTTCCATTTTTATTTATATTACTCAATGTTCAATATTCTGCAACGATCGCGAAAATATCGATTAAAAAGCAAAACTCCATGAAATTATCCAATTATTTCCGGCTTGTTAGATATACGAAGTCCAAATAAATCCCGAGGGAGGAGATATCTATTTGTACACGTCTCTGTTTTTAAGTTTGTGTTCCAGCAAATGAGCCTGTTTCACAAAAGCAGTCATCATGGCTGACCCCAGAATGATCCATCCTCTCCACCCATCCATCCATCCCCTTTTAAGGAATAAGAATTTAAATAATCTGCCCATAGGGGAAGTGAATAGCTTGTGGGGTTTGAAGGCTTTTCCATTCCGGATATCCGCTTCAGCTCCAATTCGGGCGTATCGCAGAGATACCTCCATGTGGTGTTGCAAATTGCGGTATGAAAAGTGATGAAAATCTCCACCTTTTAATTTCTGTACTTTCCCTTTTACTTTCAGATGGTCGTGTGGATCCGTACCCTCCCATTGGGCAAGCTCCCGATTTACCAATCTTAAACGCCACTCGGGATACCAGGCGTAATGGATCCAGTCACCGAGATAAAAGGTCTTCCTGTTTAACAAATAGCCGTCACATTTTTCGATATTGCCCTCGTTTATCCTCCTCTGAATCTCTTCTTTGAGTTCCGGTGTCAGGCACTCGTCCGCATCCAGCGACAACACCCATTGGTGGCTGCACCTTTCCAGTGCCCTGTTTTTTTGCGCCACGTGGCCCGGCCAGGGGTGGTATTCAAAAACTGCATGGTACTTCTCTGCAATCTCCCGCGTTTTATCCGTCGATCCGGAGTCGATAATTACTATTTCATCCGCCAAGCCCGCTGCGCTCTCCAGGCACCGCCCGAGGTTTTCCTCTTCATTCAGGGTAATAACAGCGAGGGAAAGTAAAGAAGTTGTAGCTTGGTTTTGAGATGCCTTATCCATGTGCACAATGATTACCCCGTAAAGTTAATGAAAGTTTTCGGCAATAGCCGAATTGAAATCACGAGGGAGATAAAGTCCTCTTTAATGAATTTTTTACGGTTCATACGACTTAAGCAATTTTGCATTAACGGCGACTATGATGGTACTCAGGCTCATCAAAACGGCACCCATGGCTGGACTGAGCATGAAGCCCCAGTTGTAAAGCACTCCGGCTGCCAGTGGAATGGCCACTATATTATATCCCGCAGCCCACCATAAATTTTGTAACATTTTGTGGTAGGTAGCTTTGCCAAAGAGAATGAGGTGAGAGATATCTTTTGGATTGGAATTTACCAAAATAATATCTGCAGTTTCTGCCGCTACATCGGTCCCGGAGCCAACTGCAATGCCCACATTGGCCTGCGCCAGGGCGGGAGCATCGTTAACCCCATCGCCGGTCATGGCGACAAATTCCCCTTTTTCCTGTAACTCCTTAACCTTATCCTGTTTTTCATCCGGCAGAACATTGGCAAAGTAACCATCCATTTTCAGTTTTTCACTTACTACCTTGGCTACTTTCTCATTGTCACCGGTAAGCAGTAAGTTTTTTATTCCGGCTTCTTTCAGCTCTCGAATAGCATCCGCGGACTCGTCTCTAATCCGATCGGTAAATGAAATAACACCCACTGCGGAACCTTCTACCAATACGTATACCTTTGTCCCCGCAAAATCATTATTATCGCTTTCTACACTTATATCGTGCTCTTTTAAATAATTAGGGCCTACCACTTTAACGGACTGGCCTTCGATCACTCCTTCTACACCCTTACCCGGTAGGTAATTGAAGTCTTCAGACTTGGGGATTTTGATGTCCAGCTCTTTGACTTTTTCTACCAATCCATTGGCTATAAAATGATCTGAGTGTTGCTCAATTCCTGATGCAAGGCGAAGGATTTCGTTTTCATCCATGTTTTCATCCAGCACCTCCACTTCCTCCAATTCATGAGAACCCACAGTAAGCGTACCTGTCTTATCAAAAATAATAGTGGTAATTAATCGCGCATTTTCAAAAGCGGTCCTGTTTTGAATCAACAATCCTTTTTGTGCAGACATAGTAGTGGAAATAGCTACCACCAACGGCACCGCCAAACCCAATGCGTGAGGACAGGAAATCACCATTACGGTAACCATTCTCTCCAGAGCAAATACAAATGAAAACCCCAGCATTAACCATATACTTAGGGTGAGGATGCCTCCACCCAGGGCGACAAAGGTCAATATCTTTGCTGCCCGGTCGGCAAAATTCTGTGTTTTAGACTTGGTTTCCTGTGCGTCTTCCACCAGTTTAACCATTTTACTCAAATAGCTGTCTTCACCTATGCTGACTACTTCAATAGTCAGGGACCCATTTCCGTTGATGGATCCTCCAATTACTTTGTCCTCCTCTTTTTTATTTACCGGTTTGCTCTCTCCGGTAAGCATGCTTTCATCCACCTGACTCTCCCCTTCAGTGATCACTCCATCTACAGGTATTTTTTCGCCGGGTTTCACTTTAATTAAATCTCCTTCTTCCAACTCACTGACTTTAACTTCCTCAGTTGAACCGTTGCGAATTATATGTGCCGTGGAAGGCATCATTTTTACCAGTAGTTCAAGAGAGCGCGAAGCACCCTTTACGGACTTCATCTCAAAGTAATGCCCGATAAGCATGATGTCTATTAGGGTAGCCATCTCCCAGTAAAAGTCCATTCCCTCAAGACCAAAGGTGACAGCTGCACTGTAAGCCCAGGCAACGGTAATGGCAACCCCTATGAGCGTCATCATTCCCATTCCCTTGTCCGTAATTTCTTCAACCAATCCCTTTAAAAAAGGGTAACCTCCATATACAAATATAAAGGTGGACAACACCGCAAGTACGTATTGGTCTCCGGGAAAACTAAATTCAAATCCCAACCACCCCTGAATCATCTTCGATAGGATTAACACCGGGATGGTAACTACAGAGCAAATGATGAATCTATTCCAAAAATCCGAAATCATGTGGGAGTGGTGGTCGTGATTTTCTTTACCTGAATCCTTGCCGTTAGGGTGATTTTCCCCACCGGAATGCTCTACATTGGAATGGTCCTGATTTTGTTTGCCCTTTATACTCATGGTTTTCCTTTTATTTAATACGGTGATTGCTGCTTCATCGGGACCAATCTGAAGAATGGACCAAAGCGCAGTGCACGCATGAAACTCGTCTGCAATATAGAAAAATTATCCTCAATGAGAAAGAAAAAGGTCGGGAAAAATTACTCCTGCATACCGGTGAATTACACTGACTATCCAACGGTTACTAAACTGAGTTCAACTAATCTATCTCGCATAAAAAAAGGTAATTTCAAAGCGAAATATTGGATTAACCCGGATTATTTCTGAGTCTCCTATAAATTTTTATCGCCCCCATCAGGATTACCATAAGTGCGATCAAACCGACTATACCGTATACCAGGCTGATGTTCTGCTTAACCACGGCCAGCATCACAATGGTCACCAAAAACAAAGTGGCCACTTCGTTCCAAATCCTGAGTTGATTGCTGCTGTACTTAAAATTCTTATTTTTTTGTTGCAGATAGATGAAGTGAAGGGAGAGATGGTACATAAAAAGCAGGCCCACCAAATACAACTTGATGTTGAGCCAAAGGGGGAAACTGAAATAAATCCACCACAGCCAGAGGCCAAATACAAAGGTCAATACAGCCGATGGCCAGGTGATACCGTACAACAGCCTCTTTGACATTAGGGTGAATTGCCGCTGAAGAATGTCCTTTTCCGGTTGGGGTTGGTCATTGGCTTCTCTATTGTAAATAAAAAGTCGGCACAGATAAAACATCCCGCTAAACCAGGTGACCACAAAAATGAGGTGCAAAGCCTTGAGGTATAAATATTCCATTATTCGGGCCTTTGGATGAGGTGATCAATTGTTTTTACCCACTTGGGATGCAGATTCAGACAGGGAACTACTTCAAAAGTCTCTCCTCCTGCTTTCTCAAAATCCTCTTTGCCCTCCACCCAAATTTCTTCCAGTGTCTCAAGGCAATCGCTGACAAAGGCCGGGCAAACCACTATCAGTTTTTTGATGCCATCACCCGGGAATCGTTTCAATTCTCCAGAAGTTGACGGTTCCAGCCATTTATCGGGCCCGAGGCGCGATTGAAACGATACGCTGTATTTATCCGCGGGGATATTCAATAAATCAGCTACTCCTTTGGTAGTCTCCAGAACCTGGTGGCGATAACAAAACGCATGGGCGGCGGAAGGGGACTCACAACAATTCTCGCACTTCAGACAATGAGATCCCGTGGGGTCTGTTTTCCTTAAATGGCGCTCCGGAATGCCGTGATAACTAAATAAAATACAATCGTAATCCCTCTCCAAATAGGGTTTGATAGACTCCGCCAGAGCAGAGAGGTATTGATCATCCTTATAGTAAGGCGGCACTACTGAGAGCTTAAAGGGAAACCTTCCTTTGGCATGAGTTTGTTCTACGTGGACCACGGCTGTTTCGTAGCTGCTCATGGCGTAGTGCGG
>JAGTVA010000130.1 GCA_018224445.1 Saprospiraceae bacterium | reverse complement strand
GTACCTGGCCAAGCCCATGCCCGACGTCCTGGTTGAACTCGGATTCCTGCTCTGCTTTGTCGCCTATTACAGGACTTCATTTACGACTGAAAAAAGAATGACCCCGGCATTGGTGCTGTTTGTGATGGGGACCCTTCTAATTTTTTTATCCAAGGAGACCTTTTTAATCATTTATCCTTTTTTCCTGCTCCTGCTCGCAGCAGATCTCTGGAAAAGGGAGAGATGGGAATTCTGGAAAAAGGTCCTGTTTTCAGTAATAGCCTTTCTGCTTTTCTATTTTTTATACTATTGGGTTGCCACCGGAAATCCCCTGATGAGAGTCGAGGCCCTTTTTCACGACCGGTACATCAGCGAGTGCACCTATGATCTCCAGCCCACAGAGGTTATGATCAGAAGGATTGCGTATGGCATGTGGTTTAATTTTATGAAGTTTGGAGCCCTTATCCCCATAGGATTTGTGCTTCTTTTGTCAAAAAAGTACGCCCTGTCGCAGGGGGAACGGTTCATCTTCTTCTCCTATCTGGCTGTGCTGTTGTTGTCCAATTTTATGACCATTTCCTATACGTCCTACGTACCCCTCTGTGACGACACCAGACACTTCTTATTTGTTTATCCCATTGCGGCCATGGTAGTGATCATCGGTTTTTCTCATTTAAACAAAATGGGGTTAAAGCACCGGGCAATCATTGCACTCACACTGATTCTTCAATGGTACATAACCTCTTCTACCTACCCTGAAAACTATTTTTTCATATTTATTCCCATCGCGCTGGGAGTCTTTTTTTGGGGAAAATGGAAAGTTACCTGGCCCTGGGCACTGCTCGTTATTTCAGGCCTTTTCTATCAGTACATTTCCAATGTCCAATACCATCGAATTCTGAATTTTCCGAAACAGAAGAAACTCATAGAATACGTGCTGGAAAAAGAAGCTCCGGTATTGATAGTCACCGACCCTGCCAATTCCCGCATAGGCAATTTTTATGCAGGATACAGGCCCGAAAAACACCTGTTTTTAAGTTACAAAGCATACAGTGAACTGGATTCGCTTCCGGAGGGCCCTGTTTTTTTCATTTCTAACGGAATGACTTCCTATCACTCCAACATCAACTGGGAAGAGGTGCCCCGGGAAATTACCGATGCCCCACAACAATTGAATCCGGTTAT
The DNA here is from genome assembly GCA_018224445.1 of Saprospiraceae bacterium. GTDB lineage: Bacteria > Bacteroidota > Bacteroidia > Chitinophagales > Saprospiraceae > PWJY01. The sequence goes on along the minus strand of JAGTVA010000130.1, from coordinate 3,809 downwards.
GAAAAATGAAGCCGGAGAAGTCTATCTTTTGCGCGAATAACGCATCCGAAACCAATTGCAGTAATCCATATTAGACTATATATTTTTTTTGAAAATTAAAAATCGCCACCTTTGTACTATTAAATAAAACAGCACTCTTTGAGTTTATATCCATTAGACCGAAAAAAAGGGCCTGAGATACACGAAATAAGATCTATTGCCCTTCCCGAAGTAGAGGTTATTAACTTGGCTGACGGCACTGAAGTACATTGTCTTCAGACAGATTACGCCCCGGTCGTACGCATGGAAATCGTGATTGATGCCGGGCGGCTCAAGGAAAGGTATCCGCTGCAATCCCGCGCAGCTGCTGCCCTTCTCAAGGACGGAAGTACGCAGTACAGCCGGGAGGACATATCGGCCATTACTGACCGGACCGGGGGAGCCATTTCCATTCAGGCCGGGCTGGAGTTTGCATCCATTCAAATTCACTCTCTCGAATCGCAATTTGACCTGATTTTGGATATTGTCCAGGATGTTCTCCTACATCCAACCTACAGTGAAACCAGCCTCAAAAAGTACATCAAGCGAAGAAAAAACCGACTCAAGGAGGATTTGAGCATCAACGAAATTCTGGCCTACCGCATGTTGACTGAAAAATTGTTTGGAAGTGAACATCCCTACGGTTACAACAGCACTCCGGAAAAGTACGATCAGTTAAACACAGAATCGCTGAGGGCCTTTCACCGAGCGCACTATTTGACGGGCAATATGAAGATTTTCCTGGCCTGCCAACACCCCGATCTCATACTGCGAAAATTGAAGTCGGTATGGGCCAATCTGCCCGGGGGCAAAACAGAGGATTTCGAATTTAAATTAAATCCCGATCCCGGAAAAAGGTTTGATATAAAAGCGGTCAATTACAATCAGGCATCCATTCGAATTGGCAAAAACCTATTTCCGCGTCACCACCCTGATTTTGCGGGAGCTTATTTCATCAACACCATGCTGGGTGGATTTTTCGGATCGAGGCTCAACAGAGAGATACGAGAGAAACAGGGGTTGACGTACAACATCTTTTCCACCATAGAGACTTTTAAGACCGCCGGCTTTTTTCTCGCGGGATGCGAAGCGGGTATTTTAAACGCAGACCGGGTTTTAAATCTCATATTTTTGGAAATTGAACGAATTCAAAAAGGGGTAATCCATACGGCTGAAGTGCAATTGGTGAGGAACTATTTATTCGGATTTTTCATCTCTATGCTGGACGGCCCCATAAATACAATGGAGTTGTACAAGGTCCTGATAACGGAAGGCGGGAGTATTGAATCTTTTCACCAGATGTTGGAAAAAATCAACCTGCTGAACGAGAGCGACATAGTCCAATTGGCCAAAAAGCACCTTAAAGGTGAAGATATGAAGGTGGTGATTGTCCGGTAAAAAAAGTAAATGAATAAATATTGCAGCTAAAAGGTACAGATTAATTGGTATTATGACTAATTTAGCTTTTTGTTTGTCTTGCATGAAGTATCCACGGTCTTAGAAATTAATGAAAATAGCGGGTTCAGTTAGCTGAGTAAATAATCGTCCGATTTCTAAGTAAATTTACACTTCGAAATTGCGAGAGGAATTCAGCACAGGTTGCGCCCGAGCATAAAACCAATAACAATGAAGATATTCAGTTTTTTCAGACAAGAGCTGGCTATAGATTTAGGAACTGCAAATACGCTTATCATTCAGGATGGTGAGATCGTAGTAGATGAACCGTCTATTGTAGCTATTGACAGGAAGACAGGGGAGACCATAGCAGTGGGGCACAAAGCGATGCAAATGCATGAAAAAACCCACGAAAACATCAAGACCATCAGGCCTTTAAAAGATGGCGTAATCGCTGATTTTCAAGCAGCGGAAAGTATGATTGAAGGAATGATCAACATGATCGGTGGAAGGAGAAGATTCTTTTCTCATCTCAAAATGGTCATATGTATTCCCTCGGGCATTACAGAGGTAGAAAAAAGAGCGGTATTCGACTCTGCTGACCATGTAGACAGCAAGGAGACTTACCTGATTCACGAGCCCATGGCCGCGGCTTTGGGAATTGGATTGGATGTGGAGGAACCCATCGGCAATATGATTGTGGATATAGGAGGGGGTACTACTGAAATAGCGGTCATAGCACTGTCGGGAATAGTGTGCGAGCAGTCCATCCGCACCGCCGGCGATGAGTTCACTATGGATATTATGGATTTTATGAAAAGGCAGTACAACATCCTCATAGGGGAACGCACTGCCGAGCAGATTAAAATCAATGTGGGAAGTGCGCTTTCCAAGTTGGACAATCCGCCCGATGACTTTTCGGTAAATGGAAGGGATTTGATGACAGGCATTCCCAAGCAAGTTACCATTGGTTACGTCGAAATAGCAGAAGCACTCGACAATTCAATCAGTAAAATAGAAGAGGCTATTTTAAAAGCACTCGAAGCCACTCCCCCAGAATTAGCTTCCGACATTTACAGAACCGGAATTTACCTTACAGGTGGAGGAGCGCTTTTGAGAGGCCTCGATAAAAGAATAGCAGAAAAAACCAGGCTTTTCGTTCACATTGCTGACGATCCACTCCGTGCAGTGGTTAGGGGAACCGGACTCGCATTAAAAAACTCGGATAAATTTTCTTTCCTGATTGATCGCAAAAGCATTTGAAAGAGTGTAAGAAAGGAGAAGCATGATCAACCTTCTTAATTTTTTAATCAAAAATGGGGCTGTATTTGTCTTCCTTATTCTCCAAAGTATCTGCTTTTGGATGATAGTCACTTTCAACGAGAGCCAAAGAAGCATTTTTATGCACAATTCGGTTCTGATTACCTCTGGATTTCAGGAGAAAATTACCGACTTTTACGATTATTGGGCACTTTATAGCATTTCCGACAGCCTGGCAGTTGAAAATGCAAAGCTCCTTAAGCAACTTCAATTTCAATGGATCAAAACTACTGACATGGAAACCTCTTCCTTTGAATCCATCGACAGCATTGAGTTGATTCCAGCTAAAATTATTTACAATTCCATTGGAAAAAGAAACAACAACATCCTGATCAACAGAGGGAAAAAACACGGACTGCACAACGGGATGGGAGTCATTGACAATTTAGAGGGAATTGTGGGCATTACCAGTGAGTGCTCCGAAAATTACTGCAGGGTATTGTCCATTCTCCACACTCAATCCAGAATCAGTGCAAAAATTAAAAATAAGGGGTATTTTGGAACCCTCACCTGGCGCTCGTTAAACCCCCGTGTGTTAAACTTTGAGGATGTTCCCATACACGCCGAATTCAAAGTCGGAGATACGGTTATGACAAGTGGGTATTCAATTGTTTTTCCCGAGGGGATTTTAGCCGGAAAGATTATTGAGAAGGACATTCCTTCGGGCAGTAATTTTTACCACATCAAAATAAAACTCTTTAACGACCTGTCCAAATCAAAATATGTATATGTGGTCCCCGGCCTTAACCGGGACGAAAAATCAGAATTACTTAAGCCATTAAGAGATGAGTGAACGCTTTGTAAAGTACTTAATCTGGGCCGTGGGTCTACTCGTTTTTCAAATATTTATTTTTAAAAATATAAATTTTGGATGGGGTGATTTTCACTACGTTCATATTCTGATATACCCACTACTCATTCTTATTTTACCCATCAATACTTCCCGGGTGTATTTGATGATTATAGCCTTTGTCGTGGGTATTATTCTGGACCTTTTTTACCTCTCCCCCGGCATTCACAGCGCTGCATTGGTATTCATGGCTTTTATCCGTCAACCCGTATTAAATTTACTGGAG
>JAGTVA010000129.1 GCA_018224445.1 Saprospiraceae bacterium | reverse complement strand
GTTTCCGTGATCTGCTATTATCAAAATTTCATATTGGTGGGCTTCCAAAACCGGAAGGAGTTTTGCCAAACACCGATCTACCGTTTCCACTGCTTTTACCGCCGCAGAAAAGTTTCCGGTATGACCTACCATATCGGGATTAGCGTAATTCAGGCAAATAAAATCAGTGGGAGAACGCTCCACCCTTTGTATCAGGCCATCGGTGAGTTCAATAGCACTCATTTCAGGTTGCATATCATAAGTTGGCACTTTGGGAGAGGGTATCAGAATGCGGTCTTCGCCCTCAAAGGCTTTTTCCCTACCGCCCGAAAAGAAAAAAGTTACGTGGGGGTACTTTTCGGTTTCTGCAATTCTAATTTGCGTTTTCCCATACATACTGATTACCTCACCCAGGGTTTTTCGGAGATTTTCCTTTTCAAATAACACTTCTACTCCCTCAAACTTTTCGTCATACCGGGTCATAGTGAGGAATTTAAGGTCGAGTTTTTTCATTCCGAAATCCGGGAAATCAACTTGACTCAAAGCCATGCTCAATTGTCTGGGTCGATCGGTTCTGAAATTAAAGAAAAAAACCACATCTCCGTTTTTGATCCCTCTAAAACCTTTTTCCCTGGCACTTTGCAATACACCGGGCAGGAGAAATTCGTCCGTTCTTCCCGCGAGGTAATTTTCTTTCAACCAGTTTTCCACATTGGTAATATTATCCCCTTTTCCACGGACCAAGGCATTGTAGGCAATTTGGGTTCGCTCCCATCTCCTGTCTCTGTCCATGGCGTAGTATCGACCGGTTATTGTTGCCAACCGGGCTTGCGAATCTCCGATGTGGTGGTTCAGTTTTCGCATGTCGTGCAAGGCACTTTTTGGGTCTGTATCTCTGCCGTCTGTAAAGGCGTGTATAAAGTACGGCCCAAGGTAAATTTTATTGGGGTAATCGGTTATTCCCAGAAGATGGTCGATATGGGAGTGCACTCCTCCCTCAGAGCAGAGGCCGATGAGGTGAATATGGGCTTGATTTTCGACGGCGTAATCAACCGTTTTTTTTATTTTTCCGGATTGGTCCAATTCCCCCCGTGCAATGGCTTTATTGATTTTTACCAAATCCTGGTAAACGATTCTTCCCGCTCCAATATTGAGGTGTCCGACTTCGGAGTTCCCCATTTGCCCCTCGGGAAGTCCTACTTTCTCGCCGTGGGTAATGAGCCGGGAATTCGGACGGGTTTTCAGCAACCCATCCATTACGGGGGTTTGAGCTACCGATACAGCACTTCGGGAGGGATCAGTTTCCAGTCCCCACCCATCCAGTATTATCAGCGCGCTTTTTTTCATTAGGTTTAAATTATTTTACTTATTTTTCCTCTCATTTTAACTATTCCGGATTTCTTCCAAAAAGTTTCGCACGGCGGTGAAGGAAACTCCCCTATTATTAAAATGGCTCAGTGCCAACTCAATCTCCTTTTCTGAGGCATTGAGGTGGTTGAGTATGTTGTCGAGGTGCATTTTCATATGGCCGTACTGGATTCCGGTGGTAATCAGGGATCGGATGGCTCCAAAATTTTGGGCGAGTCCGGCACAGGCAGCAATACCCATAAGTTCTCTGGCGGTAGGATTTCCAAGCATCCCCAGTGATTTTTTGGTCAGGGGATGAAGACAGGTAATACCACCGACCGTTCCCAGGGCCAGAGGCAACTCTAGCGAAAACACAAAGTCTTCGCCCTCTATTCTGCAATCTGAAAGGCTTTTGTAAGCTCCACTCTCTGCAGCAAAAGCGTGGCCACATGCCTCTACCGCACGAAAATCATTTCCCGTGGCGATGACCACTGCATCAATTCCGTTGAATATTCCCTTGTTGTGAGTAACCGCTCTGAATTTATCAATTTTGGCAATTTGGACGGCTTTAAAAAAGCGATTGGCAAATTCAATTCCATCAACGGGTTTGTAGGCCTGATCGAGTTCGCTCAATTTGCACTTTACCCATGCCCTGACTTTACAGTTCGGGGTGTAATTCGATAAAATGGCCATCAGGAAATCCGGTTGTGGTCCATCTTTTAAATGTGGCCTGGAGGAAAAAATGTGTCTCATCTCTTTCAAACACTCTTCCAGAATGGTATTGATAAAATTGGCTCCCATAGAATCACAGGTATCGAACTTGATTAGCAGTTGATAATAGTGATCTATTTCCCCGGTTTTATCCAGGAGTTCAATGCTGCGAATTCCACCCCCGCGTTTTTCCATATTACTGACAAAAGGGATGATTTTCGTCAGTAATGCCTGTTTAATTTCAGTATCAAAAAGGTGTATGAGTTTCTTTGTATCGCCCTCCCAAAAGAAGTGAATCTGTCCGAGTTTTTCTACATCGTGAATCTCGTAATGAAAACCACCTCTGGACATCCAGAACTTTGCTGCGCTGGAGGCAGCTGCAACTACAGAACTCTCTTCAATGACCATTGGTACACAGTGTGTTATGTCATTGATAATAAAATTGGGAGCGACCCCGTAGGGAAGTATGTAATTGGCAATGGTATTCTCAGAAAAGCTCTCAAATATTTTTTGAACTTCGCTGGGTTTATGACTGAATTGCTCAAAGATATGGACAGCCTCTTCCGATGACGAAAAAAAAGTGTCACTAATCCACTTGATTTTATCAGCTTTGGCAAGTTTGGAAAATCCCCTAATGGTTTTGTCTTTTATTTTTTTCATATCTGCAGCAAGTGCCGGGAAAGGAGTAAAATGCCTTTCTCTGGTATTGTTCCTAATGTCATTTTATCAGCCAATTAATTTTACGATTCATTCAGCAGGACAAAAGTCTGAAATTATTTGATTCTCAAAAAGGATTTGGCCAATTTGTAACCCTGTAATTGTCCATTGATATAGTTTCTCAAGTTTTCATAATCTCCTGTGGCGTATTTTAAAAAACCGGATGCCTGACCGTAAACAGATTTAAATTGGATTTTATTTATGAAGTAATACCCATCTAAATAATTCTTTACTCCCCCCGAAACAATAAATTCTTTCACTTTGCATTCACCTCCGAGTTCGCTTTTCAAATCGTTGACAAATCCTGTCATTTCTTCCGCAGTGTGGCCCACACCCGTCAGTGGAGCAAAAATTTTCATTTTTTGTTCATCTGACCGCAACAGTTCGAGCTTACTAAAATTCGTTCCGCCGTGTGCTCCGAACTCTATGGATTGAAGTGGGAGTTTCATAAGTGCCTTCATGCTGTTTTTTCCAAAACCCTGTCCCACTTCTTTTACAATGATTCTCAGCCCGGTCATCCCCAGCGCGGATTGAATGGTGTCCAAAGGAGGTACCTTAAAGCGGTCTCCCTCCGGTTGAAGGGCCTCCTGCATG
>JAGTVA010000128.1 GCA_018224445.1 Saprospiraceae bacterium | reverse complement strand
TCGGCTAAAACGCTCAGCAACCATGGCTATGCTACGTTTTTCCGCCTTGAAAATGAATAAAATACCGGCGACTTAACCGACACAGTACACTTGACTTGACACTAGAGGCCGCTTCGGCTATCGCATTTCGACACCGCTAAATGCATCGCATTTATGAAGGCATGTAGCTTTGTAATAGAAGCTTTCATTAATAATCCGGGTTGAGGTCATCCACTGGTATTCAATACGAACCTTTCCAAAGGTGAGTAGCATTAGATTATTTTTAATTACCTTGGAATGGCATTTTGTCGGAAAAAGTCACAGAATTGTCGGATTTGTATTATTTTACCTCCGCCAAAAGATTTTTCTCTGAAGTAATCTAAAATTAATCCTTCTCATGAAGACTCTAGTGTTTACCTTATTTTCAGCACTTTTTATTTTTCCTGCTATGGGGAATACCCAACTTACTCCGGTAGAGAAAGTAAGTAACGAGAAAAGCAGTACTACAGAAGGAGTAGCTTTGTCTGATTTGTCCGCAGATCAGGTGGTCATTAAAGTTACAGGTACCGGAGAAACTACCGGCCATATTTTGAATTTACATTTAAAAAATTTAACCCGGAATGATATCCTAATAAATATTCCTCCGTATTATGTCCCCTCTGATGGCGAGCACCAATCCTATGTTCTACCCTTGCCAGGAACGGTTCGACTGCGGAGCAACAGTGAAATAATTCATCCCTTGAAAGGATATTGTACAGATGTGAATACGCCACCGGTTCCCAGTGGTGAGCCCACTCTTTTACCCCATCAATGGATTAGACCTGATTTTAGCCATTTTGATCAGAACGGCTATCATCCGGACCTCCATCCCGGGCGTTTCTATAAACCTCATATCAGCACTCCGACAAAAACTTCTGACCCCGATTATAGCCCCGACAAGGCGGGTGAATTACTCGACGGAATATTCATCACACCCATTGGCAAGATAGTGGAACTGCAAGCTCGCGAGGGTTTGCTCAAAGAAGATTACAAAACCCATGGGAATGGAGAAGAAAAAGAAGAAACCACTTTTGATCATTTAGGAGTCCTGTCGTCTGAACCAATTGTTATTTTACCTACCAATGCCCTTTCAAGAGCCCAACAGCATGAAGTTTTTAGAGAAAATAAGGGGGTCCCCTTTATGGTAGGAGTTTCCGGAGATAGGTATTCTGACCTCTCCATTATTCAGTTTGACCCCAAAATTCAACCGGAGATTACAGCAGATTTGTTTTACGATGCGGTGGTGAAAATTACAGCTGCTGCTGACGATATAATGGGGAGTGGAGAACTACTCACCCCCTACAGCCATCAACCTGGAAAGGAGAGAGAGTCCATAATTCAGCACACCCTTTGGAGATATACTTCTGCAGTTACTGGCATCTCTTATAAAAAAAGTGACTTCAGGGAGCAATTGTTGGATCAATTCCACGAGATGAGTGGAATGGAAATTGAAGAGGCTCCTGATGAATTACAGCATCAGTTTGAGTCCGGAGTCAGCATCTTTTGGGATGCGTTTACCTCAGTTGGCGAAAGAGCAAAGGTTTTTAAAAGAGGTCTGATCAAAGTTAGGTATTGAATAATCAGGGTTAATAGAGTTCCAATGCCATCAGCAAACTAAACAGATAGGCCGACAAGTAGAGTATACCCACTCCATGGATGAATTTCGCATTTAGTTTTAATTTAAAAATCCCCCACATCGTTAAGGGCAATACCTGTATGGCGTGAAGGCCAATCGCATGGGGTATTCTCAAATCTCTAAGGCCTGACTTCCAACCAACCACTGCCAGTTTATCTGCCATTTCTGTTGCGGGAAGGGCCCATCCGTAACGTATGATGAGGTAACCCGACAAATTTCCCAATAAAAAAAGAAACAATCCCCAAATGATGGAGGTGCGATACTTGCCACCTCCCGAATCAAAAAAGACAAACAGGACGAACCATATTCCAACAACGACGGCATTGAAGCCAATGACTGCCCCCATGATGGAGAAAACTGTCCCGTCAAAGGGAGTTTCTACATTAAAATGCGACCCCACCCCCCGAAAGGATTGCATGGAGATCAGTAGTATTTCAATCCACATACAAAGGGCAATGAGAATATTCAATACTGCGATAGTCGTCTTGTTTTTTTGGATAAAATGAGTAAACCAGGCAAAAGTCCAGGTAAATAAAAAAATAGAAATCGCAAATCTAAAGGGCTTTAACCAAATACTCTCCTGATTGATCATCCTGGAATCTATACCCATAAAAATAAGGAATAACAAGGCGAGTATAAAGTGAAATAAACCGGTGTAAAACAACACTTTGCTGCCGCGGTAAAGAATTTGAATGAATTGAGACATAATTTGAGTCACTTGTTTATTTCTGCCTTTTAGATTCTTCCATTTCCCCGTGTCCCAATAAAAATCCAATGGGTTGCAATCCGGAATGGTTAAGAGAAATGATTTTAATCATTGCAAAAATGGGTACAAACAATATCATCCCCGCCAATCCCCACATTATTCCCCCTAGGACTATGGCGACAATTACTATCAGTGGATTTAATTGGACTTCCTTTCCTAGAATAAGGGGTTCGAGTACGTAACTCTCAATTAACTGAATGACAATGACTAAAGTGGAAAAAAATAAAATCTTTTCCAGGCTTTCGAAATACACAAAGGAAAACAAAATGGGTAGCAAACCGCTGAGTAAGGGGCCAATATACGGAATGATGGTTATGGCCGAACCAAATATCGTAAACAGCAATGCATAGGGTAGGCCGAAGAGTATAAAGGTAATGAAAAACATAATTCCCAACAGTATCATTACCTGCGCCCTTCCCCACAAATAGTGAAATGCGACCTTACTGATCTTACTGAGTGTATCTTCAGCGGTATCCTTCTCTCCCCGGGGAATATACATCATCACGAAATCAATTAATTTCTTCCTGTACAACAGCAGTAAAAACACGTAGACCAATACCAAAAGGAAACTAAAAACCGTACCGAATACATTTCCAAAAAAGCCGGTAACAAAGGGTTCTAATTTCTCTATAATCTGATCGGATCTCTCCGCAAGGATTTCATTCTGATCCCCCAGAGTTAAACTGGTTATTGATTCAATTTTATTCTGGGTGCTCTCGATGAAAGACACTACTTTATCTTCCACTGAAGGTATGTCGGATACAAATAAATGGATCTGATATATAAACAGGAACAGAACACTTCCGAATACGATAAAAACCACTAGCGTACTCAGTAGAGTGGCTATGGTGCGGTTAATTCTTATTTTTTCCAGAAAATTGCAGAGCGGAACCATCAGGAATGCGAAGAAAATTCCAAATATGAAGGGAATCAAAAACGGAGCGCCCCAATAGAGAAAGACGACAATGAGTAGGAAAAATACCAGAATTCTATTGATTTTTGCCAGTTGATCCATGCTTCAACAATTTATCTAATATTCGAGCGCACCACCTCCTGTTTTCGCTACTAAATAATTAGGAGAATTTGCTATTTTTAATATTTCAAAAATAATAAAAAAATTGAAATGAAAATCAAAAGAGTGGAAATAGGACACGAAAAATGAAACAGACCCGCATTTTTCCATAGGCAACTTTCAAAGGGATTGAAGCCAGGCAAAAACCTCATGACGTCTCTA
>JAGTVA010000127.1 GCA_018224445.1 Saprospiraceae bacterium | reverse complement strand
GTAGCTATAGCTATGCTACGTTTTTCCGCCTTGAAAATGAATAAAATACCGGCGACTTAACCGACACAGTACACTTGACTTGACACTAAAGGCCAATAGAAATGGGTGCTTTGTGAGTATTTTTTTCCGCAGACGTAGCCCAGCTAAGAGGAGGACAGAAAATCGAACAAGTGCCCATTTATGAAGGCATGTAGCCTTGTAATAGAAGCCTTCATGAATAATCCGGGTTAAGCACTTCATTTTTTAATATTTTATTTAATCCAGCGCAAACTACCTGAAATTTAAAGTATAAATTTTGTCTCTCTCGTTGTATATCGCAATCTCGAATATTTTTATTGATCTTCATTGGATGCCAACATTCTGTATATCGTCGACTTTCCTATATCTAGTTTATCTGCTACTACTCTCACTTTATTGTTGTACCTTTTCAGAAAGTGCTTAATGATTTCATCGTTGTATTTCTCCAGAGTCATTTCGCGGCTGATCATTTCATTAAAAAAACTGGTGTATTTTATTTGAAGGTGATCGGCATCGATCACTTCGCCTTCTGTCATGACTACGGCCAGTTCAACAATAGACTTCAACTCTCTGACATTTCCCGGGTAATCGTGCGAAAGCAGCTTATTCACTGCCCATTTATTTAATTTCTTATTCGGCAATTTATTCTTTTTACAGTATTCTTCTATAAAGTAATTGGCCATAAGGATAACATCATTTCCCCTTTCTCTAAGTGGTGGTAGGCTTATGGAAATACCGAGTAACCTGTAGTATAAATCTTCCCTGAATTTGCCTTTTTTTATTTCATCCATCAGGTTTTTGTGAGTGGCAATAATGACCCTCACATCCAAATTAACCGGTTCATTACTTCCAATTCTGGTTACTTGCTGTTTCTGAAGAACCCGGAGAATTTTTACCTGCATTGCGGTATCCATATCACCGATCTCATCCAAAAAAATGGTTCCTCCCTGAGCTTCTTCGAATTTGCCGGCCCGTCGGTCAATAGCTCCTGTGAATGCTCCCTTTTCATGACCAAATAATTCAGACTTTATAAGGTCATTGGGAATGGCCGCCATATTTACCTGGACAAAGGGTTTGTCTTTACGATTTGAATTGTAGTGTATGGTTTTCGCCACTACCTCTTTGCCCGTGCCGGTTTCACCGGTAATTGAAACGACTATTTCTGATTTAAATGCCTTTTCAATCAGGGGAAATATTTCACTAATTGCGGGACTGTCCCCAATAATAGTGGTCGAAAAATCGTATTTTTTTTCTACCTCCTGCTGAAGAACAGAGACCTGTTTGTCGAGATTAGCTCTCTTCCGGATGTGGTTGATAATGTTCCAGAGCCTCTCTTTAAAATTTTCGTCTTTTACCACATAATCGTAAGCACCGTCTTTTAATAGGTTGACTGCGGTGGATACATCCTCCTGGCCCGAGACCATTATCACGGGCAGGTCTGGTTTTTTTCTTTTGAGTATTTTTAATATTTTCTCACCGTTTTCATCCGGTAGGAAATAGTCCAAGCAGACTACGTCGGGTTGTAAGTTTAAATGGCCAATACATTCCTTTCCCGTGTGAAATATCTCGATATCGTTCTCCGGATTGAGAGACAAATAGTGCTTCAGCATTTCTGCTGTAAACTCGTCATCCTCTACAATAAATATTTTTAACACATTCATAGTCGGGTGTTGGTTGTTTTGAAAAAACTCTCAACATTTTTTTGTAATCACAGGTAAGAAAAAAATTTAATAAAATAATCTAAAAAAAGTTACTTAATGTAAATTAAAGTTTTAATATTATGCAAATATAAATAGTATTAGAACAAAAATCTAATGCCTAATATAAAATGCCAGCGATGTATATGTTATCTGGTGACTTAAAAAGGTCTCATTTTCACCTAATGTAGGATAGTACTTTTTAATGCATTTCTTTAGTGATACATTCCATTTTTAAAATAATAAATGCCATTTATAAAATATAAACATCATCCGTGTATTTATTTCAAATGGTTTTTCTCAATATCTGTTGCTACTTTGGTTAAAGTATTACAGACCTCATCGATCAATATTTCCAAATCCTCCTTTTGTTCCTTTTCCAGAGAAAACTTTTCCAATTCTCTGATTTTATCTTTGATCGAGATGATTCCCATTTGATCAATGCTCGGTTTGATTTTGTGGGAGACTTTTCGGATGCCTTCCAAATCACCCTCGCGACAGAAGGTTTTCAATTTTTCAGATGTTTCGTTCGCAGCGCGAACAAAAAGAGTCAGCATTTTTTGTAGAAATGCCTCATTTCCCTGTCCTATTTCATTTATATAACTCAAATCGTAATATTTCACTTCTACTTGTTTATTTTGATTCGTGGTATTAGGTTTCACTGGGTCCTTTTTTTCAAACAATTGCAGGTGATAATTGATCTTCCTGTACAGTTCCTTTTCCTCGTAGGGTTTGGTGATAAAGTCATTCATTCCACTCTTGAGGTACATGTCTATATCGTGCTTAAATGCATTGGCTGTAAGGGCAATTATGGGGGTATCCAATTTCATTTTATCCCTGATATATTGAGTCGTTTCCAATCCATTCATTTTAGGCATTTGTATATCCATAAAAATTAAATCAAACGTTTCGTTTTGAAGTATTTTTATGGCTTCTTCACCATTTTGAGCCTCTTTTACCTCAATACCGGTTTGGCTTAAACTCTGACAGACTATAAACCTGTTCATTTCATTGTCCTCTACCACTAATATCTTAAATTCTTTAAGTGCATTACTGTCGAAATTGAGTGAATTGCCATTGGTAATAAGTGAGGAGTCTCCTATGGGTAATTCGAGATCAAATGATATTATTGAGCCGACTTTTTTCTTGCTTGTCACTTTCAATTCACCTCCCATTTTCTGCACAATGTCCCTTGAAATAGACATCCCTAATCCAGTTCCTTTATAAAATTTATTGGAACTGTCGTGTTCCTGTGAAAATTTCTCAAAAATATTATTGATAAAATCCTCAGACATACCTATTCCACTGTCAACTGTTAGCACTTTTATGGTCTGGTGAGTTTCCGTGGTCTCCACTACTTCAATCACCAGGGACACAAATCCCCTACTGGTAAATTTGATGGAGTTCCCAAGCAGGTTGAAAAGTACTTGTTTGAGTCTGACTTCATCCCCTATGTGTGCCGGTTGTATTTTACTGGATATATACACCTTGAAGTCGAGATTTTTTTCATTGGCTTGCTGAGAAAAAATATTTTTTAAATTGAACACCAGGCTGTTAATACTGAAATTTTTACTCTCAAGAGTGAGTTCTTCGGCATCAATTTTTGCCATATCGAGGATGTTGTTGAGAATGGTGAGCAGGTGTTTAGCAGCTAAATCTGCGTGATGCACGTAATTATTTTGTTGCTCTGACAAGGCTTCTCTGCTCAATTGCCTTATCATACCGATGACCACGCTCAAGGGGGTCCGGATTTCATGACTCATTTTAGCCAGGAAAATTTCCTTGGCTTTTCCGGCTTGTTCAGCAAGGATTTTAGCACTGGCCAATTGGTGTTGCATTTGTTTCTGTTCGGTAATGTCGAGCATGGCTCCCACCGTACCTATGATCTCCCCTTTGTCGTTGTAATTTGGAGCTCCGCTTATCAACCACCACCGCTCCTCTCCGTCAATTACATTTACTTTTACATCATAGGTATCTGGAATTCCCTTTCTCCTGAGTTCCTCCTTTGCTTTTATAGTTTCGTAGGATTCATTGAATACATTAAACTCACTTATGTTTTTTCCCACTAATTCTTCGGCTTTATATCCTGACATCTCGCAGAATATAGAATTGACAAAAGTAATATTTTGGTCCTGATCGACATTCAATAAACCGAGGTTGAGGTTAGAAATAATGTTTCTGTATTTTTCTTCCTGTAAAGTCAATTGATTTTCCCGCTTCTGCCGATTGCGAATATTAATTAACATTTGGGCAAATATGAAAAGCAGCTTCTTCTCCTGATCGGAATATCGGTGGTGCTCCAACACTGAGTCCAGTCCCACAAACCCAATGAGGTTATTGCCATCCACCATTGGAATCGTAATCAGGCTTTTAATTCCCTGGGACTGAAGAATGGCTTTAAAGTCCATTTCGTCCATTTTTGATACGTCCGATACATAAAAGGGTTCTCCCTTTAAGTGCTTTTTTACAAGGGACCTTATGGACTTCAGGGGAATATTTTGCGAGTTTTGGATTTCCGGAGTAATGCCCTCTGCACACCACTCATAGGTGTTTGAAATAGATTCAGATTCGAAGTTATAATCAAATACATAGACGCGATCTGCATCTACAAAGGTGCCTAAATCCTCCAGAGATTTTTGTATTGCAAGTTCAACATGATCCAAATTAATATTGATGTAGGTAGAGGATATCTTAATCAGAATGTTTTGAAGATCCAATTCCTGTTGCAATTCCTGCTCGGCTTTAATCTGACTGCTAAAATCCCGGATAATTGCATCAAATCTAATGGGATTTCCCTTTTCATCATATACATACTTTCCTTTATTGGAAACCCATTTAGTTTTCCCTGATTTGGTGAGAATTCGATGGATTTCATAAAATTCCCCTTTTTGATCCAATTGGTCCAGACATTTATCAATTATATCATAATTGTCCGGGTGAGCTACATTTTCCCACCAATTTTTTTGATTCATGAGAAATTCTGAAGTGTAACCTGTTAATTTATAAATCGAAGGGGTAAGAAAGAGCATGTTGTAATCCGGTACCGTCATTGACCAAACTACATCGGACATTTCATTAAATATTCCCTCCAATTGCTTTTTGGTTTTATTCAGCTCGAGGGTCTTTTCCTTTTCAGCATGGATATCCTGAAAGGTTCCATAAATTCGTTTGCACTTTCCGTCCTTGAATTCAGCCTTTCCCACTGAGCGGGTCCATTTAACCTCTTCACTGGTATTGACAATTTCCAATTCTTCATCGTAGCCCTGCCCGGTATCAATTGCTCTTTGCACCAGGCTGGCAATTTTTTTACGGCTGTATTCCTCCCTGTAAAAACCTATGGCTTGTTCAATAGTGGGTTCAAAATCCATTGGAACACCCATTATCTTTTTGGTCACAGAAGACCAGGTGAGTTTATCTCTTTCCACATCGAATTCCCAGGCACCTACCCTGGCCATTTGCCCCGCTTGCTCATTTAATTCTTTGGCCTGCCTGAGTTCATTTTCGATATTCTTTCTGCGGGTTATATCTGTGTGGGATCCCGCCATTCGGTATACCCTTCCCTGGGAATCTCTTACCGCTGCTCCTTTAGCAGAAATCCAACGGATGGATCCATCCTTGTGAATCATCCGGAAATCAATATGGTACTTTTCCTCTTTTCCGTCGAGGTAACTGTTGAGAAACCCCAACACCTCGTCCCGGTCCTCTTCGTGTATAAGCGAAACAAAACTATTAAATTCATTTTTTAGCTCATCGTCCTCATAACCCAATATTTCTTTCCACCTCTTTGAAAAAAAGGTCTCTTTGGTTTTTATGTTCCAATCCCAAATGCCATCGTTGCTGCCTTCTATAGCCAATTCGTATTGTTCCTTGAGCTTCCTGAGCTCCACTTCAGCCTTTATCCTTTCATTTATATCCCGGGAATTCCCTATAACAAATCCCTTCCCTTCGATTTCGATATACTTTACGGTTACCTCTACCGGAAACTTTTTACCAGTTTTTAAATTTCGATTTATGCCTTCCACAGTGAGATAGTCCACACTTTTCATTTCCGCCAGGTGAGTCTCCCAGTCTTTTTTATTGTCAAAAATTTCCTCTATATCGAACACCGTATATTTATGGGCCTCTTCCGCTTTAATACCCAGCCGTTTAGTAGCAGTTTCATTAAGGTAATACAATTGCCCATCCTCAGTAGCTACCTGAATGGCATCTGATGTGTTGCTTATCAGACTTTGAAAGAGTTTGATATTCCCCTTTTTTTCTACCTCATATAGCGATTTGCCCAATTGGTCAATAACCGGTTTAAATCTATTTCTCAATTCAATACTCAGATTTTCTTCGAAGGCTAAAATTAACCAACCATATTTAAATAGAGGGAAGGCACATATAAAGGAATTTTCACTGTTTATTTCCAGAATTTTTAAGTCCTCACTTTCTCCAGTTTTTAATCCCTTGTTTTTTAAAAAATTAATTATATCTTTTTCTAATACTCTCTCTGGATATACAACCGATTTATTTTTAGAATCTACAATTTCCACCCATTTGCAATCCAGCCCGGTTTTGTACAGCGGCAGCATTTTGTCAATGATTTCATTGGCAGTAGAGCAATTGGACAGCTCCAATGACAAATCGAGAAGTATTTTATTTATATCCTTTTTTGTTTGCATTAAACTCATTTTACATCAGTATAATTAATAGCTCATAACTCTCTCCTTCCAGAATCCACAACTCATTGAAAAAACAAAGAGTCGAGCTTAAAGCAATAAATTTTTACTTGGATTTATTGAGTTAATTTCTCCAGGACTAATTTATAATTTTTAATCATCGCCAATTCCTGATAGTAAAGTTCAGTAATCAAACGGTAAAATATATAGTGATTTTCGAGGGCGAGTTCCGGGTCCATTAAAGTTCTGTCTGCTAGAAACTCAATGGTATTATTTACCGCCTGATCGACGTATTCCTGCTGCCGGTAAATTCTGTAAATTTGCAATCTCTTGTTTATCTCAATCTTCGCGTCGTTGTACCTCAAAAAATCCCATCCGTCATAAGTCAGTATTTCCCTCAATATTCCCCGGCCCTCAGTGTCTAATTCATCTAATCTAAATTCACTCAATTCATCTCCAGAGGCATCAATTAAATGCTTCGTTTTTTCGCTGAGCTCAAGATGGCGAGGTGCCCATCGCTCGAGTATATCCAGATTGGATTGAATTTCACCAATGACTGCATTCAGAACCCTTTCGGCTTCGTTTCTTTCTATTTGATTGACCCTAACTTCATTCAAAAGGAAGGCGAGAAATACACTCGCAAATATTAATACCCCCTGAATAATGTGATCTGAAATACGCGATGGGGAAGAAAATATAGAAGTTTTCTTGTTTTGCATTTCTACATTCTTTTTTGCCTCGTACAAACTACACACAAAAAACTTAAATAATTAGATGCAAAAATAGAGGCCTTTACCAACTGTAAAACATCTTTTCACTCAATCTCTAAAGAATAAAATATATCTGTAAATTACCGTTGAAATACCCTAAATTTTTAATCATTACAGCAAATATACTTCAAATTGCCAATATATTCTGTAGCCAAAGAGGAAAAGCCCATTTTACAAAACATAAAATGAGCTTTTCTCCACTTCAAGACTTAACTTTTCAATACTTTTTTGGATTTTTTAATCCCCTGGGTTTTTAAATCTAATAGTGTAATTCCCGCATTCCCGGAACGGGGCAGAAGGGTCTTGGTCAAACACAAATTCATCCATAACCTCCAATGCCTTTTTGAGTAATTCAGGGTTGGTTATAGTGGTACCCGATTTATTTATCTCCTTGAAAATCATGGTCCCATTCCTATCGACACACAATCTGATCATTATCGTTCCGCTTTCCCCTGAGAGGCTCGGAGTGGGGCCGTAGGTTTTAATTGATCTTTTAAGGGGTCCTGTGCCCTGAAATCCCGACCACTGAGTGCGATCTACTCCACCGCTGCCGCCACCTCTTGGATTAGGGGTTCGGGCATCTCCTGCACTGGAGCTGCTTCTATCTCCACTCCCCTGTGCCTCTGCACTTCCCGAGCCATCATCTGCACTATTGGTAGGCCTGTCTCTTCCGGTTGGACTTCCAAAATCCCTTGCGGTTTCAGTCCGTGTTCTCGTATTTTCAACAGGTGTAGGTCGCTCGACTTCGGCAGGTGCGGGTTCTTCTACCGGTTCGGGAATTTCTTCCACCTCTTCAACTTCGGGCTCGGGGTCAGGGGTTCTCCTCCCCGCCATTATATCTGAAAAATCCCGCGTTCTAAGGTCTGTCTCTACCTCGCTCTGCTGCTGAATATCCGGAGTGGTAACATCTATGGGTTCCACGGGCGTAGGTTGTTCCTCCGCCTGTGCTTCCTCTTCCGACAACTCTTCAGCAAAAGGCATGGGGGCTGCTTCTGAAGACTCTGCCATTTGAGACTCCGGGGCTGAAGGTGAAGAATCCTCAAAAACTACCTCTATAAATGTCAAGTCTTCAGATCGGTCGGTATTACTTATCAGGGGGAAAAAAATCAACAAGAAAAGAATGAGATGAAAGATGATGGAATAGGTCATCCCTCTTCGCTTGTCCTTTTTCTCATTGTTAGAAAGTCGCTCTTTTTGTCTAAAAGTCATGTTGCAATGTTTTTAAGTCTTGATACTATATAAAGCGCAAAAATCGGGCTCAATATTCTTAATATGTTATTAAAGTTTTAATAAATGTGAAAATAAAAAGCCCCTCCAAATCGCTCGGCATTCAATTTTTTATCTGTAAAAATTTCTATTTGAACTATTTAAAAGCCGACGAAAAATTTTGTAATGAAACATTTGGGCTTTTCGCGCTACCCCTTGTTTCTTCTCAATTTTTAGGAGTTTTTAGCTTTCTTTTGATCGATCGGACAATTGGAAAATTTCATCACCTACGGAAAAATACCCGTCCTTTACAATTTTGGCAGTTAGTCCTCCTCTGCCTTTCATGGCTTCCTCTCCACCCTCGCCCAGATTTTCATCCATCCTCTTACAAGGTCGGCAAGGCCCCGTTATTTTAATGATTACCTCATCCCCAATTCGAAACAATGCATTTCCCTCGGGAAGTATTTTTTTCCCGCTGAAAACAACGTTCCTGCGAGTCAACTCGGGATCAATTTCATTTTTCCCCATAGTTTGAGCCACCTCTTTTAGGTCTTCCTGATTTATTAAAGTAAGCTGCCTTTTACCACTCTTACCGCAGTAGTGGTCTCCATTTAATCCATTTACAGTATCCACTGCAGCTTTTTTTATTGAATGCAACGGAGATCCCTTTAAAGGACGGATTCCTATCCAGTTGATTTTTCCCATTGGAAATTCATTCATAGCGACATTATTTTCACAGCTCAAATAAATTTATTCGTCGATATCATCAAATTTTTCGATGAGCTCTCTCGCTTTTTCAGCATCTTTGCTGTGCACGAACACTGCGACCTCGCCGAGCATGACGTAAGCACTGTCCTTTCGGTCCAAAAGGTTAGATTTTATTCCGTTTTTAGATAGGAAACTCTGAACTAAATCCGCTCTGATCGGATCTGATGAGGCAAAAACTTTTGTTAAATCTTCCATAGTTGTAATTTGGTTGTTTATTTTATTAAAATTAACGTGAATCTAATGCAAACGGTTCTCAATAGTGTAAATATAACAGGATTTTAAACCTTTAATCCGGATTTTTACTCCTTTCATTCTTTTGGCGTGTAATCAATATCGGCATAAAATTCCCGGAGAATGAAGGATGGAGTGATTAATTACTCCCGGGGATTGTCATGAGTTCCCCGTGACCTATAGCAAAGATACTTTGCTTCATTAGCCGGTTAGTTCTGCGTCTGACTTCCAACAAAATTTGCATCTTTGTTGTTACTGAATCAAATATGGATTCCGCAGGTCTTAATGGTCCATGCAAAATAAATTGGTGAATTGAATTACTACCAAACAATCCAAGACTGAGATATTTTTGGCTGGTCAGCCAATCCTAAAGAAAAAATAATTAACCCATGAAGCATAACCCCACCGCTGACGGAGAGTTGCCCGAACAGTCTGAGTCCAGGAAAAAAGACCATATAGAAATGGCCTTTCAATCCCTCCAGGAGGTGAGAGATATGGACAATAGGTTTTACTACGAACCCATGTTGTCTTCCCATCCGTCCGAAGATTACAAGTGGGAACCGTTTTCCTTCGCCGGTAAGCAATTAAAGGTTCCCATATGGGTTTCCAGCATGACGGGCGGAACACAAATGGCCGAAGTGATCAACAGGAATTTATGCAGGGCATGCGCTGAATTTGGAATGGGATTTGGACTGGGCTCCTGCAGAAGTTTACTCGAGGGGAATTACAGGAGAATAAATGACTTTGACTTTCGCGAGGTGATCGGACCCGATCTTCCATTCTACGCCAATCTTGGAATTGCCCAGGTACAGAAAATAGCTGAACAAAAGGAATGGTATAGAGTGGAGGAATTGATTGGGAAATTGAGAGCAGATGGACTAATTATCCACGTCAACCCCATGCAGGAGGCCCTTCAACCGGAGGGAGACCGCTTTAAGGTACCTCCTTTGGACACCATTCAATCCGCGCTGGGGATGACCGGGCTGAGAATCATTGTAAAAGAAGTGGGGCAGGGTTTTGGAAAAAACAGCATGAAGACACTTATGAAACTCCCACTTCAATCCATAGAGTTCGGAGCACACGGCGGAACGAATTTTAGTAAACTCGAACTGTTGCGGTCAGATGAACAAAAAATGAAAATTTTTGCTCCCCTGGCCGGCGTGGGCCACACTGCGGAAGAAATGACAGGATTTGTCAACGATTTGAAAAGCGAACTCGGAGGTGAATGCAAAGTGAAAGAATTTATTGTTTCGGGGGGAGTAAAGAATTATTTAGAT
>JAGTVA010000126.1 GCA_018224445.1 Saprospiraceae bacterium | reverse complement strand
GTCCGGGTTTGGATACGTTGCAAGTCTACCTTGACGAATACGCTCCTAAGCTACAACAGGAACACAACAAAAGGTACAAAGGTAAATTCGTCGCCTTCCGATCTTTTATGGAGGTAGTACAGTCGGGTTAATTGTAATTGAAGGCTTTCAAAATCGAAACAAACATTTCCGCTCCGGTTTCTATCAATTCGTCGGGAAAATCGTAGTCGGGATTGTGCAGGTCGGGAGTGCTTTCACCTGACCCCAACCCAAACATCGCCCCCTTGTATTTGCTGGAGAGTCTGCCAAAATCCTCGCCCCACCGAAAGGGTCTGTCCACTTCGATCAATTCCAGTTCGTGTTGTTTTGCGGCATGAGTGATGACTTCTATGGCCTTTTCCCCATTGACATTAGAGACGAACTCCTGTATCCATTTGACCTTGCAGTCCAGACCATCTCTTTTGGCCAGAGCGCGCGCCTTACTCTCCATTTTTCGAGCTAACTCTTTCATCCTTTGAGTATTCCAGGCCCTGAGCGTAAAATGGACCTCCCCCATAGCTGCCGAGGTGCCATAAGCTTTCTTTCCCATTTCACAGTAGATTGGAGTGACCAATTGAAAATCCTCATCCTCGGGAACATTGTGTGTTTGGACATCGCTCTCCATGAGCAATTCCGCTATAGCCAGGGCGGGGTTAATACCCCTGTCCGGCTGGCCGGCATGAGCTGTTTTTCCGCGAAACTTCACCACCATACTGATGACTGCTGCGGTAAATATCCCCGTTCGGTAAACGATGGCGTGTTTGGGGAAACGCGGAAGATTGTGCAGGGCAAAAACCTGTGTGGGTTTTATTTTTTCAAATTGCGGATCGTCGATCATCCACTGCGCACCTTCTCCGGTCTCCTCAGCGGGTTGAAAGAACAATATAACCCTGCCTTTTCCCGGTGGATTCTCACCCAACCACTGAGCCACTCCACAGAGTATAGCCATATGGCCGTCGTGACCGCATTTGTGACTGACACCCTCTATTCTGGATTGGTGTTTAAAGGTATTAATTTCCTGAATGGGCAGGGCATCCAAATCTGCTCTGAGCAATACGGATTCGCCTTTTTCTCCTGAATCAAAAACCGCTGCCAGGCCGAATTTCTGAAATTCTATAATTTCATCCGGATTCTGAGCTTCTAAAAACCGTTTGATCCTTCCCGAGGTTTCCTCTTCTTCTCCAGACACTTCCGGGTACTGGTGAATTTCCCTTCTCAGTTTAACAAGTGATTGAATATCGGGTATCATTAATTTTTTATTTAAAGATGCAAAGGTAAGAACGATGAGGAATTTCTTTTATGATCTAAAGAGTATTTATCGTTGCAATAGAACAGAATGACCCGATTTCTATAGAGTATATTTCAAATTAATTGACCGACTTTTAGACTTCCGTATTTTGACTGATACCGTCAAAGTAGAGAAGTCTATAAAAATGAGGAACATAAAAAATCCGAAATAATTTAATTATTCAATTTCCCTAAAATAATATTGGAATATTTTGTATATTTGACAGTAATGAAGAGAGGAATAACATCATTATTAAAACACTTTTACCCCTTTGTGTTTTTATTTTTTTGCACCCTTGCGAATGTGTGCATTCCGTCATTATCTGCCCAATCCGAAGATACTGAACGGCAAAAAATTGATGAATTACTGGAAGAATCTCATGAGTACCGGGTGGAAGGTAATTACGATCAGTCTTTGAGGGTTTTGGAAAAAGCTACCGCCTTGGCTGGGCAGCTCAAAAAGCCTAAGATGCTCGCACAAGTTTTGAATCAAAAGGGGGTGCTACACATATACAATAATAAGTATCCAGAAGCTTTGGCCAACCTGCAGAAGTCGTTGACCATTTATCGCGAAATTGATGATCAGGATGGAATTGCAGAGTGTTTAAACAACATCGCATCCATTCATTTCACCCTAAAAAACTACAATCAGGCCAAAGAGCACTGGTTGAACAGTTTGTGGATACGTGAAACAAAGGGTAGTTTAAAACAACTCGGGATTTCCTACAACAATATGGGCCTTATTATGGCGAGATTAAATGATCTGGACTCAGCCCTGATCTACCACCACAAGAGCTTGAATTTATGGGAACAGATGAATGATATGGCGGGAATTGGACTGACCCTGAATCACATTGGGGGAATTATTAAGGACAAAGGGGATTTAGAGGGAGCACTAAATATCATGGAGGAGAGTTATCAAAAACTCAAATTTGTCGAAGATAGTCACGGCCAGGCCAAAATGCACGTCGAGGCTGAAATTGGATTGCTACTCTCGGAGCTTGGAGAATATGAAAGGGCCATTGAGTGGTGCAGGGAATCTTGTCTAAATTCCCATAGAAGTATTTACAAAAGGGCTTCTCAGAATTGTTGTCACACTTTATACCTCTCCCACCTCGGTCTGAAAAAACATCAAAAAGCGCTGGAGTACTACCAAAAATACATTGGTTTGCGGGATACTTTTTTGGGAACCCAGACTATCCAAGAAGTTACCAAACTGGAGTTAAATTATGCCTTTGACCAAATCCACAGAGCTGATAGTTTGCGTTACCAAGCCAATCAGGAACTCCAACAACAGAGAATTTACAACCAACGAATCGGATTAATTTCCATCGGAGGAATTCTCTTTCTGGTTACTTTGTTGGGAATTGTCATCTACAAGGGAAAGCAAAGGAGCGAGGAACTCCTGCTCAATATTTTGCCCATTGAAACTGCAAAGGAGTTGAAGGAAACCGGTCGGGCTACAGCCAGGCACTACGACTCAGTCTCTGTCATGTTCGCAGATGTAAAAGGTTTTACGCAGATTTCTGAGGAATTGACTCCGGAACAACTCGTCTCTGAATTGAATACGTATTTCTCCGCCTTTGATCAAATTATGGAAAAATACGGCATTGAAAAGATCAAAACCATAGGGGATTGCTACATGGCTGCGGGAGGTTTGCCTGTGCCCAATGTTTCTCACGCAGTTCAGGTGGTGAAAGCTGCGCTGGAAATGCAGGAATTCATGTTTCAATTCAATGAGACAAAGAGGTCTGCAGAGGGCCCCAGGTTTGAAATAAGGATAGGCATTCACTCGGGACCGGTAGTTGCGGGAATTGTAGGTACCAAAAAATTCCAATACGACATTTGGGGGGACACAGTAAATACAGCGAGTCGGTTAGAAGCTTCATCCGAACCCAATAGGGTTAATATTTCAGGCCAGACTTATAAATTGGTCAAAGACCAATTTATCTGCTCCCGTCGAGGAAAAGTCATTGTCAAGGGAAAAGGTGAAATTGATATGTTTTTTGTAGAAAAAAATAAGCCTGCTGCAAATGGGGTATAGCCAAAGATATTCCAGTGAATTCTGTCAAGAAATTGACTACAAAAGGATTTTTTTAATGTCGCATTTAACCAGTCAATAAAAACTGATAATGACGTCTACCCCAGATTAAATTTCTTTTTTACCTTTTTACCAAACCTATCAAACCCTGTTATTTATCATCTTCTTCATCCTCTTCATCCTCTTCTTCTATTGGTTCTAGACTGGGTTCTAAAAGCAATTTATCATAACTGGGACAAACTGGAGGACAAGGAGCAGAACTAACTATTGAGGTATTGCCCTCTTGCGATCCCTCCTCCTGCTCATCAACCATCATAAGCATGGTATAGATTGTGTCACCATCATTATTCTCGGTTGTTGTAGGCTTCAATTCAAATCCACTGCAATTCCATTCCGGGCATAATCTCCTAATCTCATCCCTGTAAAAAACCGCACTGTAGGATGGTATCTTGTCTCCTTCTTTGACATTCTCTGCATATTTTTTAGCTACTGCCCTTTGCACTCCATCTGTTTCTAACTCCTCTTGTTTATTGGGTTCCATCATACTGTAATTCCTCGTTCCATGACCATTGATTTCCGTAGAATCCATTCGTATTCCAACAGCCACCAATCCAATATTGCCCCCATTGGAAGTTTTACTTGCGTTGTAAAATCGAATTCCGACACAATCGGTTTGTTCAAGCAATCCTCTGATGGCATCTACCCCGACATAGCTGGGTTCAAAACGCATCTCTCGCGATTCTTCCTCTGACCCATCCTCCATTGTACCACAATGACAGGCCGGAAAAACCAATAGTATTATAGCAAATAGATAAAAAATATTAATTTTTTTTGTTTTGAACATAGCTAATATATTAAGGCATGAAGAAATGAATAAAGCAAACATAGTATTTTTTTTCTTATTATAATAAAAAACCATAGTTTTTCTTATCGTACACAATAATAAATTGACTTTATCTTCAAGTTCGGATATTACCAACTTTTGGAAAAAGAGTCCCTAAAAATGCTCATAGGCATTGGAAAAATTGGAAAATTTTTCTTTTTTATACGGTGAAATCCCGCTCTGCGGGGCAGCGAATCTGCTATTCCACCGGGCAAACTTAATATAATAATTCCCCGCCTTTTACGTTAAATTTCCTCATAAAGGCTTTTCTCTTATTGAGGAGAGAACTTTAGACGCAGAACCGCTTCGGAAATATCATTTCAGTTCGACTGTCATTTAAGTAAGTAAAATGTTTCAAACAGCACTTCACTATCTGGTTTCACTCCTGCTTTTTATAAGCACTGCGGGAATAAGTGTACACCAGCATTTTTGCAAGGAGGAACTTAAGAGCTTTGCGCTATGGACAGCGGCAACTCCCTGTAAGGTCGATGCCCAATCCTGCTCCATGGATCAGGACGACAGCGAGGATTGCGACCGTGGTTGCTGTGAAGACAAAGTGAGTTTTGAAAAATCGGATATTGACCTCCACCCCACTCAGTCGCCCCTTTTAGTGGATATCTCTCAACAACAACTGGCTGTCTTACCCTCTTTAAATATCTTCACCCCCACCACATTTGGAACAGCCGGTGATTTTAACTCCTACCGGGCTCCTCCTTTAAGTCACCCCTCTCTACAAATTCTGTATTGTACCTATTTGTGCTAATTTTTGATTGACGGCTTGTATTTCTCAATTAATAAGAGAAATACGGAAATATATTATATATTTATTGTCAATCAAGATATTGCATCATGCTCAACTCCATCGTTCGGTTTTGCCTTCACAATAAACTGGTGGTATTCCTGCTTTTACTGGGTTTCATCTTTTGGGGACTGATCCATTCACCCTTTCAGTTGGGATTGGATAGCCTTCCCAAAGATCCGGTTGCAGTAGACGCCATTCCCGACATAGGTGAAAATCAGCAAATTGTATTTACTTCCTGGCCGGGGCGGTCGCCCCAGGATATTGAAGACCAAATCACCTATCCACTGACCACTTCCCTACTCGGGGTTCCCGGAGTAAGGGATGTGCGCTCCAATTCTATGTTCGGATTTTCGAGCATTTACATTATTTTTCACGACCACATTGACTTTTATTGGTCTCGGGCGCGGCTGCTGGAAAAGCTCAATTCCCTTCCCGCAGGCCTTCTACCGGATGGAGTTCAACCTTCCCTCGGTCCGGATGCCACTGCACTGGGACAGATATTTTGGTATACCCTGGAGGGGCGTGATCCCGACGGCAACCCCACCGGAGGATGGGATTTGCACGAAACCCGCAGCGTTCAGGATTTTCAGGTAAAGTACGCCCTGGCTTCGGCAGAAGGAGTGGCCGAAGTAGCCTCTATAGGTGGCTACGTCAGGGAATACCTCGTGGAAGTCGATCCGGAAAAACTGAGGATTTACGATCTCAGCCTACTGGATGTGAGAAGGGCCATCAAAGAGAGCAACCGGGATATCGGTGCCCAAACTACAGAGATCAATCAGGTCGAATATTTTATCCGCGGGCTGGGGTATATCCAAAATATTGAAGACCTGGAAAGGGCGGTAGTCAGAAGTATCGATCAAATCCCGATCGTAGTCAGTGACGTAGCCAGGGTATCCCTGGGGCCGGCACCGAGAAGGGGCGCGCTTGACAAATCCGGCACTGAAGTAGCCGGAGGAGTGGTTGTCGCCGGTTACGGCTCTAACCCCATGGCGGTCATCGAAAATGTCAAAACCGCCATCAATGATGTGTCTCCTTCTCTGCCCTCTAAAACGCTTAGCGACGGCACCGAAAGTCAATTGACCATAGTGCCCTTTTACGACCGGACGGAACTCATACAGGAGACCATAGGAACTCTTGAGGAAGCCCTGCTGCTTCAAATCATCATCACAACCATAGTGGTGTTGCTGTTGCTTTTCAATTTCAAAGCTTCTATCATGGTGGCGGGCATACTGCCCGTGGCGGTTCTCTTTTGTTTTATCGGGATGAAGATATGGGGGGTGGATGCCAATATTGTGGCGCTGACCGGCATCGCCATCGCCATTGGAACCATGGTGGATATGGGAATAGTTCTGGTTGAAAGTATTGTCAATCGACTGGAAAAAGCAACGGATACCGAAGATGTACTGACGACCATCATAAAAGGGACCGAGGAGGTGGGCAGCGCCGTACTCACTGCCATAGCGACCACGGTCATCAGTTTTCTCCCCGTTTTTGCCATGGTCGGCGCCGAGGGAAAAATGTTTATTCCACTGGCGTATACCAAAACCTTTGCCCTGATTGCAGCCATCGCGCTCACGCTCTTTGTCCTGCCCCCGCTGGCCAGTATGTTGTTCCACAAGGGACGACGATCGCACTACCTCGAAATTGCAGCAAATCTGGTATTGGCCGGGCTGGGAATATACGGTTTGGCCTCCGGATTTTCCTATTGGCCTCCACTGATTTTATTGATCGGCCTGGCGGGCACCGCAATCACCATAGCGCGACCCCATTTAGACTCCGGCAGGCAGCGCTTTTTCACCGTGGGATTAAATATAGTCTACGCACTTTGGGTGATCTATATTCTCACTCATATTTGGATGCCGCTGGGCGTGGATCAGACTGCCCTGGTGAATGGTATTTTTATCGGGGGCATCGTTTTTATTTTCACCCTGACCTTTGGAGCCATTATCTATTTTTACGAAAAAATACTGCGATTCCTGCTGCGGTTTCAATGGATCTTTTTCTTAGCTATAGGGGGGATACTCTATATGGGATATCAAGTTTACAACCAGACGGGGAGGGAATTCATGCCCTCACTGGACGAGGGATCTTTCCTGTTGATGCCCACTTCTATGCCTCATTCGGGTATAGAGGAAAATTTAAAAAAT
>JAGTVA010000125.1 GCA_018224445.1 Saprospiraceae bacterium | reverse complement strand
GGGGTCCGAATGGGCGCATTGGCAGGAAAGGAGCAGGTAGAAGAGGTGAGAGCGCGAATCAGAGAACTCACCGGAACGGCGAGCATCGTTTTTGGAGATATGGACAATTTTGAAGTTACCGGAGCAGATGCACAAAAAGGGGCCTTCCTCTCCCCTATCCTCTTGTTGGAAAAAGATCCCCTGAATAATTTATCGGCCCACGAAGTTGAGGCTTTTGGTCCGGTCAGTACGATTATGCCATACAAAGACCTGGACGAGGCCATTGCCATTTCAAAATTAGGTAAAGGATCTCTCTGTAGTTCTATCGCCACTTACGACGACCAAATAGCCAGAGAATACACCCTCGGTGCTGCCACCCATCACGGGCGCATCCTCATACTCAACAGGGATTGTGCCAAAGAGAGCACCGGACACGGATCGCCCATGCCCCTTTTGGTGCACGGAGGCCCCGGACGAGCCGGAGGTGGAGAAGAAATGGGAGGCATGAGGGGAGTCAAGCACTACATGCAGCGCTGTGCGGTACAGGGATCTCCCACAACGGTTACAGAAATATTACAGCAATATCAGGTGGGTGGAAAATACAAAGATTCCGATGTACACCTTTTCCGCAAACACTTTGAAGAGTTGGAAGTAGGAGAAACTGTAATAACCCACAAACGCACCATTACCGAGGCCGATATCATCAATTTTGCCAACGTCAGTTGGGATCACTTTTACGCACATACCGACGTGACTTCACTGGGTGAAACTATTTTTGAAGAAAGAGTGGCGCACGGATATTTCATACTTTCCGCTGCCGCAGGTTTATTTGTAGATGCGGCCAAAGGACCCGTATTGTTAAACTACGGATTGGAAGAGTGCAGGTTTACCAAACCAGTCTATGCCGGAATGACCATTGGGGTCCGCCTGACGGTAAAAGAAAAAATTGATCAGGAAAAAAGAAGTGAGGAAGACATTGCCAAAGGCATAGTAAAATACCTGGTGGATGTCTACGATGATACAGGCGAGACAGTGGCCATAGCCACCATACTCACCATGGTCAAAAAAATCGATCAGAGTGCCTGAGTTTTTGAATAAAAAAGAAAAAAGATGAGCGAAAAAAAACCGTTGAGCGGATATGTAAAAACCACAGTATCCGGAGGAGTGGCAGAAATAGAATTTTATCACCCCGCGCACAATTCTCTTCCGGGAGCACTGCTGGCTGACCTGGCTTCAAAAATTTTGGCTGCGGGCCGGGATGAAAAAGTAATGGTAATACTCCTCAAGAGCGCCGGAGACCGAACATTTTGTGCGGGTGCAAGTTTTGACGAACTCATTTCCATTGAGGACGAGAGCACAGGCAAAAAGTTTTTCATGGGTTTTGCCAATGTCATCAACGCCATAAGGACTTGCGGAAAACTGGTCATCGGTCGCGTTCAGGGAAAAGCTGTAGGCGGGGGCGTAGGAGTACTCTCCGCCACAGACTATTGTTTTGCCACCCGTTACGCCTCCATCAGATTGAGTGAATTGGCGGTGGGAATAGGTCCCTTTGTGATAGGTCCAGCAGTATCCAGAAAAACGGGACTGGCAACCTTTTCAAAATTGGCATTGAGTCCCAACGAGTGGCAATCCGCCCAATACGCTGCAGAGGTCGGACTGTACGCAGGGGTTTTCGACAGCACCGAAGAACTGGATACCCACCTGAGTGAAGTCCTCAAAGAATTATCGTCCTACAACCCCAAGGCTTTGAACCAACTGAAAAAGGTGTTTTGGGAGGGAACTGAAGACTGGGGAAATTTATTGGAGGAACGCGCCATAGTTAGTGGGAAGCTGGTCCTTTCTGAGTTTTCCAAAAAGACCATTACCGCATTTAAGAACAGATAATAAATTTTAAAACTCCATTTCCATGGCCGAAAAAGTAATGCTAAATAAAGATACTTCTACCCTTGATTCTACTTTATTATTGAAGGCATATCGCCTGATGTGTACCTCAAAGGCGATTACCGATCTCTACGAAGCCAATTTTAAGGTCGTTTCCAAATACGTCCACGCCACTTCGAGAGGTCACGAAGCCATTCAACTGGCGGTGGGATTGCAGCTTTTGCCCCAGGATTATTTATCCGCCTATTACCGGGATGAATCTATACTATTGGGCATGGGAATCGAGCCCTTTGAGTTGATGCTTCAACTCATGGCCAAAAAAGACGATCCCTTCTCGGGTGGGAGGACTTACTATTGCCACCCCTCCCTCAACAGGCCAGATATGCCCAAAATTCCCCACCAATCTTCCGCTACCGGTATGCAGGCCATACCTACTACCGGAGTGGCCATGGGTGTACAGTACAAAGAATTGGTCCAGATCGACGATCAATCGCTCAAAGACAAGCCTCTGGTGGTATGTTCCCTGGGGGATGCCTCCATCACCGAAGGAGAGGTTTCCGAGGCTTTTCAAATGGCGGCGCTCAAACAACTTCCTATTTTATTCCTCGTACAGGACAACGAGTGGGACATCTCCGCCAATGCAGCGGAGACGCGGGCTCAAGATGCTTACGATTTTGCCAAAGGATTTAAAGGACTGGAAGCGGTCTCCATAGACGGCGCCGATTTTGCCCAATCCTATGAAACGGTGAGGGATATATTTAAAACCATACGCGAAGAGAGAAGACCTTTTTTACTGCACGCCAAAGTACCCCTGTTGAATCACCATACTTCAGGAGTGCGCAAGGAATGGTACAGAGATGATTTGGAGGAACACCAGTCCCGCGATCCACTACCTGTATTGAGACAACTCCTGTTAAACAGCGGAGTGAAAGAGAAAGAATTGAATTTAATTGAAGAAGAAACAGCCGGGCAGGTGAAAGCCGACTACGATCGAGCTTTGTCTTCACCGGACCCACAGCCGGAAGATCTCTTTACCCACGACTTTGCACCCACTCCGGTTACAGAGGAGTCAGGTGAGCGATCTCCGAGGGATGGAGAGGAAAAAGTAATGGTGGATTGTGCATTGTTTGCCATTCGGGAGCTGATGGAGGATCACAAAGAATGTCTGCTTTACGGACAGGATGTGGGTTCCAGATTGGGGGGTGTCTTTCGAGAGGCAGCCACCCTGGCTCAACAGTTCGGCGACGAGCGGGTTTTTAATACCCCCATTCAGGAGGCATTTATTGTGGGAAGTACCGTGGGCATGTCGGCTGTGGGACTCAAGCCCATAGTAGAGGTACAATTTGCGGACTACATTTGGCCGGGGCTCAATCAGCTTTTTACAGAAGTGAGCCGATCCTGCTATTTGTCGAATGGTAAATGGCCGGTAAGTATGATACTGCGGGTTCCCATAGGAGCGTATGGAAGTGGCGGGCCTTATCACTCTTCCAGTGTAGAGTCTGTATTGACCAATATCCGGGGAATAAAAATAGTCTATCCCAGCACCGGAGCAGATTTAAAGGGTTTGCTCAAGTCCGCATACGAAGATCCGAATCCGGTTGTTTTCCTCGAGCACAAAGGCCTGTATTGGTCTAAAGTACCGGGAACCAAAGCTGCTAGAACCATTGAACCCTCCAGGGATTACAAAATCCCCATCGGTAAGGGGAGGATGGTTCAGGAAATAACAACTCGTGGAATTGATACCACTTTAACTGTTGTCAGTTACGGAATGGGAGTCCATTGGGCATTAAATGCCGCGAAAAAATTCCCAGGACAAATTGAAATCATTGACCTGCGTTCACTGTATCCACTGGATGAGGAAATGATTTACAAATCGGTCAAAAAAACACACCGATGTCTGGTAATTACTGAAGAACCTGTTCACAACACTTTTTCTCAAAGCGTAGCTGCCCGCATTCAAGAGCGCTGTTTTGAAGATTTAGACGCACCGGTAACTACCATTGGTTCCGAGAATATGCCCGCTATTCCACTCAATGAAATTCTGGAAAAAACTATGATTCCCAGTGCGGAAAAAGTGGAAAAGGCCATGAGAAAAATACTAGATTATTAAAGGGAAAAACTCTCCCCGCAGGCACAGGTTCTCGCGGCATTGGGATTGTTGAAGTAAAAACCCTTGCCGTTTAAACCCCCGGAGAATTCTAGGGTGGTGTTGCACAAATACAAAAAACTTTTGAGATCGGTAACCACCTTTTCGCCCTTGTCCTCAAATACCTGATCACCCTCCCTGCTCTGATTGTCGAAGGTCATATTATAAGTGAGTCCTGAACATCCACCGCTCAGTACTTCGACGCGAATAAAGTAATCGTCTCCGTAATTCTCTTTCTCTCTAATTCTCAATATGCGATCTTTTGCACTGTTGGCTACAAAAACCATTTTTTATCTATTTATACACGTTTCATCAACATTTTACAAAAGTATAAAGTTCTACACACTTCACAAATTATAGGCACTCTCATCATCCTTTAAATCAGGATCCGGAACTCGGAATAAAGTCAGGGCCTGACGATAATTAACCGCTTGGTGAGCAGAATGTTGTTGTTTTGGTCGATTAAGGAGTACAAATAAGTGCCCGGATCGAGGTGAGAAACATCCACCATTGCGCGTCTATCTCCATCAATGGAGTACATTTCCTCCCAATTGGAAACCCCGAGGATATTCATAATTTTTACTTTGTAATTACCGGGCCTTAAGTTGACAAAATTTAGGGCGATGAGGCCATAGGTGGGATTGGGATAGAGGTACAAACCGGATTCTTCCGGGGGAGCACCCATAAAATCGGAGGCAGTGAACTTGTTGTACAAATACTCGGCCCGTTGAATTTTTCCGTTTGAATCTCCTGTCAGCGTAACCACCGGCTCCTTCGAATCCTCGTCGTAATAAAAATAACTCACGGTGGATTGGTTGCCCAATTCATCAATACCGAGTAAATCTGAAATATCAATCCATGGAAAAAAGCTGGATTTAATATCAATTCTGGAAACTGATTTTTCAACTCTTTTAACCCTCAGCACCTCAAACATATGTTCTCTGAATAGCAGCAACCCCCAGGCATCAACCTTTTCAGACCGATCGATTTGCACCCTCAACCTGATGCTGTCCGGGGAAAAAGAAAAGTCTGCGAACAAGGTGTCAGGCAGAGAGGACGCGGGAATAGGGAAAACGAGTGAGGTGGTTTCATCTTTTTGGTCTCCGTACTTTAGGGGTGCTCGTTTGGTTGCGAGAGGAGGTTTAAATTTACCTACCAGGTTTAAATTGAGATTCAGGGGGTCTGAACCGGCGACACCCAATTCAATTACCTGATTATTGGAAAGTAAAAAGTAATTTTCAATTCCTCCGGTCAAAAAAATCACGGCATTGGCGTTGGGGAATTCGCGATTGGATTTTCCCTGTCTTTTGTCTTTAAAGACCGTTTCCAAAACAAACAAACCCTGAAGGGGGGAAAAGTCCCAAACCTGATCAGGGCCTGCCGACCCCGGATCTATTCCCATCGGCCTGGTATCGACCATCTGTCGCAGGGTATCCCCAACTTCAGGCATGGAAGAGGGTGAAACTGTGATTTGTGAAAACGCCGCAGCAGTCACCAGGGATAAGTAAACCAGTAGATTTATAAATATTAAACAAACCTTCATTGCTGTTCCGAATCACTTAAAGATTGCAAGTTAATGAATTTATAGTATTCTCCCATTTTTTTCATCAAATCTTTGTGGTTTCCAACCTCCACCATTCTCCCCTCATCCAGCACCACAATTTGGTCGGCATTCCTGATAGTAGACAACCTGTGGGCCACCACTATGGAAGTTCTTCCCTTCATTAGTTTGTCCAATGCCATTTGAACCATTTTTTCAGATTCGGAATCCAAAGCGGAAGTGGCTTCGTCTAAAATCAGTAAGGGCGGATCTCTCAAAATAGCTCTCGCCAGTGCTATGCGCTGTTTTTGCCCTCCGGACAACAGGTTCCCCCTGTCGCCGACAGAACTCTTGTAGCCATTGGGTGTCTCCATAATAAAGTCGTGGGCAAAAGCCATTCTGGCCGCTTGCATCACTTCTTCTTCGGTGCAGTTTTCGTAACCAAAGGTGATGTTGTTGTATATACTGTCGTTAAATAAAATGGGGTCCTGAGAGACGACGGCCATGATTCCCCGAAAATCAGAAATTCGCAATTCTCTTACATCTACTCCGTCAAATGTAATACTGCCTTCATTTACATCGTAAAATCTGGCTACTAAATCGGTCAAAGTACTTTTTCCGGAACCGGAGCGACCGACAAGGGCAGTTGTCGTTCCGGTGGGAATTCTAAAACTCACCTCACTTATAGCGGGGCGGTCCGCACCGGCATACTCAAAACTCACCGACTTTAGTTCGATTTTATTTTCGAGGGATTTAATCCCCCTGGGGTTATCGGATTCCGGGAGGTGATCCAATGCCAAAAGGATATCTTCCACTCTCTGTAATCCGGCCAGGCCCTTTTGAATGCTGTAATAGGCATTGGCAAAATTTTTGGAGGGATTAATGATGTAAAAAAAGGCGAGTAAAAAAGCAAAAAAAGCCTCAGAAGAAATCTCACCGCTGTACACGGCTTGAGCTCCGAAGTAAAACAATACGCAAACTACCGTCACCCCGAGGAATTCACTCATCGGTGACGACAGGTCCCGCCGCCAGAGCACCCGGTTTAAAACGTATTTGTAATAACTGTTTACCTTGTTGAATCGCTGGCTTAAAAAATTTTCGGCTTTGAAGGCTTTGACTACTTTAATGCCACTGATGGTCTCTTCCACAAAACTCAAAAGTTTTCCCAGAGTATGCTGCACGATGGCGGATTTTTTCTTTAGTTGCTGTGAAATTCCTCCAATAATGAATCCGGTTACCAGTATCAAGCCAAAAACAAAGAGCGTAAGTCTCGGGCTCAAGTAGATCATAAAGAGCAGACTACCTATCACCAGGAGTGGTTCTCTCACTGCCTTTTCCAACGATTTCAATACACTGTTTTCCACCTCCATCACATCCATACTGAATCTCGACATGATGTCGCCCTTTTGTTTGTCGTCAAAATAAGCCACCGGCATATTGAGGATGCGGTTGAACAACATTCTCCTCAAATCGTGAACAATGCCGTTGCGAATGGGAGCCATAAAAAACAAGGCCAGGTAGTGAAAGAGATTTTTTAGAAAAAACAAACACACAATAATTCCGCACATCACCAGCAGGGCACTCAATTCCTCCATATCCCCGAGAAAGGTCATAAATTGGTACTTGAGGTGTTCATCTGCATTTCCGAAACCAAATGGTTCAGCTGGTGCAGGCGGGGCAACCAGTTCCTGGTTTAAAAAAAGCTGAAAAAAAGGAATGAGTGCCGGCAGGCTGACAATAGTAAATACAGCCATGAGAAGGTTAGATATCAAATGCAATACAAGATACAGCTTGTAATTCTTAAGCATTCCAACAAGTCGGAGAAAACTGCGCATCAGATAAAAATAGTAAAGTTTACACCACTTCTCAAATCGGGGAGGTGTTTATTCGGGTCTTTCCAGCTTAAAGGTATTCATAAATCCGGTGTTGTAGTTCCCTTTTCGAAATTCTTCATCTTTGAGAAGTAATTTATGAAAAGGAACAGTGGTATGGATACCCTCAATCACAAATTCGTCCAGAGCCCTTTGCATTTTAGCGATGCATTCATCGCGTGTTTGAGCGCGGCAAATCACTTTTGCAATCATAGAGTCGTAATAAGGAGAAACCCTATACCCGGCATAGGCATGAGTATCCACACGTACTCCGTGCCCTTTGGGAGAGTGAAAAGAAGTAATTTCTCCGGGACTGGGTCTGAAGTCCTTGAAAGAATCTTCGGCATTGATCCTACATTCTATAGCGTGCAGCTTAGGGGTGTATGATTTACCGCTGATTTTACAACCGGCGGCCACTTTAATCTGCTCTTTTATAAGGTCGTGATCGATAACTTCCTCGGTTACGGGATGTTCCACCTGAATTCGGGTATTCATCTCCATAAAGTAAAAATTTCGGTCTGCATCTACCAAAAACTCAACCGTTCCCACTCCCTCGTAGTTGATAAATTTTCCTGCATTGATGGCTGCTTCTCCCATTTTTTCCCTAAGCGACTTGGTCATAAAAGGAGAGGGAGATTCCTCCAATAATTTTTGATGCCTCCTTTGAATAGAACAATCCCTTTCGGAGAGGTGAGCTACATTACCGTGTTGATCACCAATAATCTGGAATTCAATATGCCGGGGTTCAATGATGAATTTTTCAATGTAAATACCGTCGTTATCGAAAGCGCTTTTAGCTTCCTGCCTGGCCATACCCCAGTTTTTCTCCAGTTCGTCTTCTTTAAGTACAATCCGCATCCCCTTTCCTCCACCTCCGGCTGTAGCCTTAAGGATGACAGGATATCCGATGTCCAGCGCCACTTTTTTGGCATGGTCAAGGGAGGTAATCAACCCGCCCGATCCGGGGACTACCGGAACGCCGGCTTTAATCATGGTTTCTTTAGCGGTAATTTTATCGCCCATCTTTCTGATCATTTCGGGAGAGGGACCGATAAATTTTATTCCGTATTCAGCACATATCTCGGCAAAATCACCATTCTCAGCCAAAAAACCATATCCGGGATGAATGGCATCGGCATTAGTAATCTCAACCGCTGCCATAATTTTGGGTATACTTAAATAAGACTCCAGAGAAGATGCAGGCCCAATACATACCGCTTCATCAGCAAAACGAACGTGAAGACTCTCCCTGTCTGCCGTGGAATATACTGCAACCGTTTTTATTCCCATCTCCTTGCAAGTTCGTATCACGCGAAGTGCAATTTCCCCTCTATTAGCAATGAGTATTTTTTTAAACATGAAATTCCTTTGATTAAATAATATAATACAGTGAATTACACTAAGAGGGTTCTACCAAAAACAAAACCTGATCGTACTCTACCGGACTGGCATCGTCAACCACCACTTTTACCACTTTCCCACTCACCTCAGATTCTATCTCATTAAAAAGTTTCATAGCCTCCACTATACATATGACCGAACCTACCTCAACCTGATCTCCTACCTTTACATAAGGAGGTTTATCCGGGGATGAGGACCTGTAGAATGTTCCTACGATGGGGGACTTGATTTCTACCAACCCTTCAGTGCTTTCTTTTTCTCCTCCTTCGGCAGAACCATCTGATTGGCCTTTTGAATTCTTAGAAGTAGAATCCACCGCAGATTCCTTTGCAGGAGCAGATGGAACTTCCTGTTGTGGGCTGACGACAGGCTGTTGAACAGGAACCATCGGAGTTTGATGCTGAACAGGGCTGGCTTTAGATTTTACGTACTTATCTGTACGGATAACTACTTCAAAATCCCCTTCCTTCATTTTAAATTCTGTGAGATCAGAGCGATTGATGGTCTTTATTAAGTTGAGTAGATTTTTGTATTCCATAAGTAGGTTAATTT
>JAGTVA010000124.1 GCA_018224445.1 Saprospiraceae bacterium | reverse complement strand
GCAATATTTATGGTGTTTTTATTGTAAAGTTGTAGTTTATGACCAGATCTACACTTTTTATATTGATCTGAGTATACGACATTTTGTTTTGAAGTTTTGAAAGTTAGAATTTGAGAGAAGTTGATTAGCAGCCGATATTATGCCAGTCCCCCAAATTTCAGGAAAGAGAAAGTGTCAAAATTGATTTTAGCTTTTAATTCAAGATTGGCTTTTTTTGGTTTCTCCCTAAGGTGCATGAGGAGTTTTCCCAGGGCCTCATCTATCGACCAATATTACCGCTTTTATTCCATTAAATAGGGCTTTAGTCTTTCCCATACCTCCGGTTTAAAGCAATCCCGTATATCTTCCCTGCTTGAGCGGTTTCGGTCTTTATTTACAATACAGATCACTTCCTCGTATTCGGTATAGGGATGGGAGAGGATTTCTTTGAACTCTACATCTCTCCAGTCGATCAATTCTAACTCTGTATTTTCTATGATAAAGAGAGATAGGTTGGTGGTAATCAATTCATCTTCAATTCCGTAAACCTCCTTTAGTTGTTCTGCAGAGTGGAATCCACCGAGCAATTCCCGGTACCGTACAATTCGGGTGGACAACACTGTTCCTATGCCTCGGATTACCCTGAATTCTTCCGCATCCGCTGAATTGATACAAAAGGGCTCAATGGCTTTTTTCTCGGCGGGGATTGCACTTCCTTTTTCTGGTTTGGCCTGATTCTTCGCTTCTTCCGGCTCTTTTTTATGTGCAATTGTCGCTTCCCGTGTATGGATATCTTTCGTCCCGGAATTAGAGTCCCCTTTTCCTTTTGGCTGGTCGTCCACCACAATGGTCAGATACGGAATGATTTTATTCATTGTATTTTCTGAAAGACCGTAAATTTTGTCTATTTGACTCAGGGAAGTAAACCCCTCGACAGCCTGTCGGTAATTCACCCATCGTTCTGCAACAGATTCATTCAGGCCCAGTACCATCAATTCAGATTTTTCCACTTTATTAATATCGTAACACTGGCTCGGTTCCTCTCGGACCTCTTGTTTTAACCTGGTATGTATGGAAGTCTCCACCGGATTTTCCATCAACAGGTGGATTATTTTTTTCTCCCCGAAGCAATAGATGAATATCATCACTAACAGAGCAACAATAGATAATCTCTCTCGGGGATGGAAGTAAACAAAGTGTTTGAAGTTCATACTTAAAAGTTTTTGATTTTGTGATAGTTGAGATAGCTATTGGCAAAGGTAATTTCAAGTTCTTCAGCAATGGTTTGCAGGTCTTGAGCTACCTTTCTGCTCGTGGCTCCTCCTGCTGTAATGGAAAGGGGTTTCGACTGCGTAATCTGTTCCATCTCTTCGGGACTTAAGAAATACATCTTAGTCAATACGAGGTGATATGGCCTTTGCACCAGGGCACACATATTGTCTGGCAATCCATTACTAATAATTAACACCTCATTGGTCCTACCCTTGATGAGGTGTGCTTCCATGTGTTCTTCTATCAGGTGTTTGGTCGAATCTCTGTTTTTAGCGCTCCATATCAGCCGGTTGGCCGAGGCAGCGTAATGCTCAGTGGTTTCAGTCAAACTCCTGGATTGAATGCTGTGCATTTTTTTCGGTGAAAAAACATCGATCAGCACCTCGTTGCCGACGCTGTAAATTACCACCGCCTGTCCGTTGATTTTTTCATAAGTAGTGGTAAACCCTAAAAAGATCAGCAGACACATGGTCATTAATACAGGCTTTTTCCAATAGGTTATTCTTCTGTACCACATCAAGGCACCTATAGTGATTAATCCGTAAATGAGGACAACTTCTGGAGAGGTGATGTGAAGTTCTTTAAAAGCAGCTCCCGGCAATTGGGTAAAAAACCACATGGTATTAGACAGCAACAGGCAGCAGTAATCCATGATGAATCCCAATAGGTTTGCCAGTGCGGGAAAAACAAATCCCATTAATCCGGTCAACAGTCCCCCTATGAGTATGATATAAGCGCCCAATACCGAAAAAATACTGGAGAGCATAAAGTAGGGAGAAGCCTGGTTGAAGAAATAGATGCTCAGCGGAAGTACGCCCATCTGGGCAGCTACCGACA
Source organism: Saprospiraceae bacterium (assembly GCA_018224445.1). GTDB lineage: Bacteria > Bacteroidota > Bacteroidia > Chitinophagales > Saprospiraceae > PWJY01. The sequence goes on along the minus strand of JAGTVA010000124.1, from coordinate 13,232 downwards.
GACTTGCCAGATCTCTGAAAGGATTTACCCATGGATGGGGTGAGGGGATGAGGGTATTAATTTTTCGGTAAAATACCACGATTCCCAATAGCGCCATATAAGAAAACTGAAATCCCACGTCCCTCAACAGGTTGGGTTCGTAAAACAGATGGATAAAAGCACAAAATGAAAGGATGTTTATCGGATGAACTCTTTTGCGTAGCAATTGTCCGATGCTGAAAAGGCTGAACATGCTTCCCGCTCGCATGGCTGAAGGAGGTGCTCCCGCAAAAATAATAAAGGCCCATATTCCAATCAGCGTAATCAATGCCTGAACGTATTTGGGTGTGTGTTTAAGAACCAGAAACAATATGGAAAATACAATCCCCACATGAAGGCCGGATACCGCGAGCACATGGGCAGCTCCCACATCTCTGAATGCGGTATAGGTTTCTTTGTTCATGATGCTTTTATCTCCCAGGACAATTCCGGTTATTAATCCCGGTGTTTGCTCAAGATGGGTGTGAGTTTCGAGGTTTTGAATGAATGACGTTCGGAATCGGTGAATTTTTGTTCGAAGATTCCCGGGAGATGCACCTACTTCTATCAGGTCCTGGGATCCCACAAATGCCCGGTGATACACTTTCTTTTTTTCTAAAAAAGCTTTAAACGAAAATACATGTGGATTTCGAGCCGGTGGAATATCTGAAATTATTGAAATAAGGGTAAGTGTTTGTCCGGGCTGGAGTTCCAAAGTCGAATCAGAATTGTTGATCAGCATTTGGATTTTTCCGGAATAAGTATCGAATAACTTTTGTTGAGATTCGCACCCCACCTGGTCCACCGCTAAATAGGCCGTTGTAAAATTTTGACTTTTTCTCACCTCCAGGACGGTGCCCGACAATGTATATTCACCGTCCGGGCATTCCAGATTGGAAAAATGAGTGATGGATTCGGCGTATTGAATGGAATGCGTCCTGTAATAGCCGGCTGCTACCATTAGTCCCAGAAGGCATATACTCAAAAGATTACAGGACCAGATTGATTTTTTATAAAGGTAAATTAGGACCGTGAAAATTGTCACCCCCAAAACCATATAAATGAAATCCATTTTGGTCCCGGAGACAAATAGCAGAATACCAGCTATAAAAGCCAGGACGAGTCGGAAAAAAGGAACTTCTGAAAAACTGATCGGCATGGATTACATCTCATTTACTATTTATAAGGTGTGAGATGTAAAAAAAATGTACCCAAAAAAATCAGAAACTTATAAATCCCGGTACAAAAAAACAATTACCGGACCATTACCTTTTTGCTGATCAACTCTCCGTCAACGCTAAAGTGCAAGATATAAAACCCCTTATACGGCAATTCGATGCTGGTATTTCCCGTCTGCAGATTGTGTTTGGATAGTTTTTGACCCAGGGCATTGTAAACCTCCATTGACCCGGTATTAAAATCACCGCTTATATTCAATAAACCACTCGTAGGATTGGGGAAAACTTCAATAAAGCTCCTTTTGGCTAAAAGGGATTTGGCTGGAGTTAAATAATCATAGCACATGGACGATTGCCTTCTTTCGTCGCGCTGGAACATAAGCCAATCAGGGCCATTTCCCAGCCCAAGACTAACGGCATAGGCCCTACCGTACCCATTTTCAATATTTGGCCATTCTCCATGCCCGCCTACAACAAATGCATCTAAAATTCCGTCTCCATCAAAATCGGCAATTACCGGTGCGTGATTGATGTTGAAAGGACTGTTTCCATAGTGTTCTTTTAAATCCACTTCGATAATTAGTGAACCATTTTTGCCATCAAATGCAATAAGTTTTCCCCCGTAGGTCCCCATAATGATATCCAGATATTCATCTCCGTTAATGTCAGCTACTACAGGCCCCCTGAAGCTAGTTGTAAAATCCGGAATGTTGCTCTCCCATTTCAGCTCTCCTTTGCTATTCAATACAGTGACACTAAACCAACTGGTGAAAACAACATCGCATTCTCCATTATTATCGATATCAGCTATGACCACAGGAGCTGCTACCGCACCGGATGCTGCATATTTCCATTTTATTTCCCCATGCATGCCGTTGATGCAATACAGGGTGTCGTTATAGGAGCCTATCAGTAAATCAGGTATACCATCGTTGTCAAAATCTGCTACACCTGTTCCGTGATACATAAATCCATGAATAGGTGTAGCCCATAGCCTCTCCAGGGTATTACCGTCAAAAGCGTATAAGCTGTCCGTATTATCGAATGCCCATGTGCCTACTACAAAATCCAGCTGGCCGTTATTATTGAGATCTACAACTGTTGGGGCAGTTTGAATCCAGGAGTTGTCATGAACTTCCAGCTCCCATAATAGTTCACCCGTTGCTGCATCAAGGTTTCTAACCCAACCCGTAAACTCACCGTGAAGTAGCTGCATTCTGCCATCGTTATTGAAGTCAGCAATGGAAGGTGGAGAGTCGCTGCCTCTGGTCGGAGCTTCCCACTTGAGTTCACCGGTTTTTCCATCCAGACAAATGGTTTTAGGAGTACAGGAACTGGCGATGATTACATCCAATTGCCCATTTCCATCTACATCGTAAATTAGTGGCGCTGTATCATTGCAACCCTGATGAGGAGGATTGTGGGGGAAATAGGACCACATTAAAGAGCCGTCTGCTGCTTTTAGTGCATAAATTCCCCCATCGTTCCTATAACATCCGAATACAATTTCCAAAGTTCCATCTCCATCCAGATCAGCTGCAGCAGCCATTCCGGCGCAAAATGATTGGGTGTCAAACCACCATTTGATCTCAGGTGATTGTGAAAAAGAGGTATTGATCGAGAAGGATAAAAGGAATAAAAAACAAAGGAATGTTTTCATTTTTTTTGTCCTAAAGATATAAAAACCATTTTTCTGAAAGGAATTTATTCGGAAGCATCTACCTTACCCATTGTATCCTGAGTCAAACCGTTGATTTTTGGAGTATGAAGGCAGAATAGTTTTGATGGAAAATTGAGTGTAAGGATAAGAAAATTAATAACTTCCAAAAAATCTTCTCAAAAACCACTCGGTGAAAAGCAGCAACAACAAAGTGAGACAAACCCAGAACAAATTCAGGACGAGGTTGGTCCTCAGAGAACTGTGAACCACCGGACGCAAATCCATATCGTCAAAAAGCAGGTTGTTTAAATCACCAGCTTGATCGGGATAAAAAACACCACCGTTAAATCTTTCTGACAGCTGCTTCAGGAGTCCGTGAGATGCCTGGAGGTTTATGGATTCCAGTTCAATGGGCCTGACTGTAAATCCACCTCTGGCCTCGAAGGTTTCCATTCCAGCAGTCACCTCAGCAGAGAAGATGTAATCCCCGGGAGAAAATGGGCCGGCAGACAGCAAATAATAATCGTCTCTCCGGTCGAAAGTATAGCTGTAGGTACTACCGTTTTGGTTGGTGAGTTCCAATCTGAGGTCGGGAGTGTTGATTCGCTGATAACTGGCATTGTAGTATTCGGCTTCAAATATTACTCGTTCATTTTCATCGTACAAATTGTTATCGGTATATACCCTCAATCTTCTGTCGTCCTCTGCGATGGAGAGAAATTGCAGGGTTTTTTGTAGGGCGTCGGCAGTGGCATCGGTACTTTGGTAGGAGGAAAATTCGAAGAGTCGCCACCTCCATATTCCCTCTCCTGTCAATACCGCAATTCTTTTGCCGGACCTTTCTCCCATGGCCAGGAGTGGCATTTCGGTCTCTACCTGTCCTATACGCTGATACATCAGTACATCTGCTGCCGGAGAGAGCTCGTATTCCCCAAAGGGAGATTTTAAAGGAACGAAAGCGCGGAACCTTTGGTAAAGCTCGGTGTTGAATGAAAACGGATTAAATGTGGAATTGACAAGTGGCACTGCATCGTTCTGGCGGTTTCTCCCTCCGGTTATTTGCAGCAGGTCCTGGGACTGGTTAAATTGCTGAATATTGGATTGGTTTCCGAGTATAAAAAACAGGGGTTTCTCAGAATCGAGGGCCTGTTGAACTATACGCTGATTTCCGGAGGTCCTTCCGGGCAATTGGTGCAATATTACCAGGTCGTAATCGTCAAAATTGCCATCCCAATTTTCAGTAGTAGAAATACTGAGTTCGTAGTTTTTAAATCCCTCTACAAGTGTTTTTATGGTACCGAGGTCAGGGTGAGGAACAGCCCCCAGAACGAGGACTTCCTTGCGGTTATCCAAAACCTCCAGGTAGAAATCTCTACTGTTGTTCTGGAGACTCAATTCGTCTGCCACCGGACTGAGTACTACGCGGTATCTTTTGAGGCCCGGGGAATTGGCTACGGAAACTACTTCCACCGTTTGAAAAAAGTCGTCGCGATCAATATCGATCTCCTCCGAGTGAATCAATTCGGTACTTTCATTTGACCGATAGGCAAAAATCTGCAACTGTGTAGAGCTTCCGGATGCCATTCTCGCCGATACATCCACCTGGAAACTAAAATTTTCACCCAGGTAGGCTATGCGATTGTGAAGCACTCTCCTGACTATAAGATCTCTTCGGACTGTTGTATCTCCCAAAGCGAGAAAATGAACGGGTGCTCCGCTATGCACTGGAGTATATACGGGATTGGCTCCCCGGTTGTAAATGCCATCTGTAGCGATGAGTACGCCGGCGAGATTCCTACCCTCATAGGTGTTGTGGATGTATTTCAACACTGCACTCAGGTCGGTGCTTTTGGCTGAAAAATCAGAATTGTCCGGATGGTCATAAGTCAATTCATCGCCAAACAGCAGGAAGTCCGTTTCGATACTTTGGTTGGTTCCAACCTCTCCCAGTGTACTGTACAAATTGGCCATTTCGAGACTGTCCGAAGCCATTATCACGGATTGGCTGTTGTCTAATGCCACCACCCAGACCGGTTTTTCTTCGACGTGGTTAAAATACTTTAAAAGGGGGCTGAGCAACAACAGGGCAAGGCAAGTCACGGCCGTGGTTCTCAATGCAAACAGCAGCCAGGTCAGCCAGGGGCCTTTGTCTTTAAATTGGTGAGATTTATAATAGTGAAATAACCCGTAAAACAAACCCGCCAACAAACAGAGTAACACCATCCAGGCGGGGTACATCAAACTTATTCCTTCCAAAATTCTTATTTTTTATAGGCAAAAATGAAAGCCATCCTATGAACGACTAAACAACTACAATAGTTTTTCCATAGTGGATTAAATCAAACTGAGTTAATTTTGTATTTCTCTACCCTCAGCCTAATTTTTCCATCAATTGATTGGAATTAATAGCGGCGTATTTCGTGAGGTCGTGCATGGAGGGCACGATGGAGACATATCCTTCAGAAAGGGCGTGAATGTCGGTATCCTCGCCTCGATCGTCTATAGTAAATTGTCCGGTCAGCCAATAATACTTCCTGTTTCTGGGATCCAACCCCTCCGTAAAATCCTCTATCCAGCGTCCTTCTGCCTGTCTGCACACTCTAATTCCCTTAATTTTGTCGAGAGGTAATTTTGGGAAATTTACGTTGAGCAGGTTGCAATCTTTGATTCCGTGTTTAATCACATGGGAGGTTATAAGCTCTGCGTAGTGTGAAGCCCCTTTAAAGTCTGCTTCAAAGGAGTAGTCGAGGAGGGAAAAACCAATGGACGGTATGCCCTCTATGGAAGCTTCCATGGCTGCGGACATCGTTCCGGAGTAAATAATATTTATGGAGGCATTGCTGCCGTGGTTTATTCCACTCAGGCAAAGGTCGATTTGTCGTTCTTTTAACAAAACGTGTTTGGCGAGTTTAACACAATCCACCGGGGTACCCGTGCACTCATACGCTTCTATATCGGGGCCGAATACGTCTACTTTATTGAGCCGAATCGGAACGCTCATGGTGACTCCATGGCCTTTGGCGGATTGTGGAGAATCCGGTGCGACTACCACCAGGTCCCCCAATTTTTTTGCTACGTTCACCAGGTTTTTGATGCCCGGAGCGAACATGCCGTCGTCGTTGGTTACTAAAATTAAAGGTCGTTTCATTGTGTAATTTTTTTATCAAATGGGCAAGTCGACCAATAAATGGAAAAAATCGAGTGCGAGGCCCGGTTTCAGTAACAAGGTAAATAAAAGCCCGTAAACTGCACCGTAGTAATGGGCGTCGTGATCTATTAAATCTCCCCCTTTTTGACTTGCCCAGGAAGAGTACCACAAAAATAATAAACCTGCAATAACTGCGGGTATCGGAAGAATACCATAAAGGTAGAGCATTTCCCACGGTCCCACTAAAATAAAGATAAAAACGACTCCAGAAACCGCTCCAGAGGCCCCTATACTAGAAAAATGCGGATTTTCCCTGTGTTTGAGAAAAGTGGAAAAATTGGCTGCGACGATACAACTGAGATACATCAAAACGTAGAGCACCACACCCAAAAGTTCCCCAAACCATTGTTGGTACATGAATTCTACAATCTCACCGAATTGCCATAGTACGAACATATTGATCAATAAGTGAAGCCAACCCCCGTGCAGAAATCCACCGGTCAGAAACCGGTAATTCTCCCCTTTGGTTTCCATAAAGGGGTAATGACGGTATTTATGGATTATACTGGGATTATTGAAGGCCTTGTAGGATACTATAAAGGTAAGAATTACAAGAATAACGGTGGCGGATAAGTGCTCCATTTAGAATCAATGATTAGTGGTGATAGGATTGATTGTGGATGATGCTTTGTGCGCGATAAAGTTGTTCCAAAAGGACCAATCTAACCATTTGGTGGGTAAAGGTCATGGAGGATAGGGATATTTTTTCATGAGCTCTGTCCAATAATTCTGGCGCAAAACCAAAAGGCCCACCTATCAATAATACCCACCTTTTATAGGAGTTATTTATCATATGTTGCATTTTAGCTGCAAAGTCTTCAGAGGTGTAAACTTCTCCTCTGGAATCCAATATGGATAAGAAATCTGAGGGTTCCAATTGCTTCAATTGAAATTCAAATTCTGCCTGTACAATATTGGCCACATCTTTGTATCGGTATATTTTTGAAGGAATAGTTAGTTCCCTGTATTCTACCTGAGGTTTATAATTAGAAAGACGTTTTAAATAGTGATCGATACCGTGCTGAATGTATTTTTCATTGGTCGCTCCGGTAGTAAGTACAAGTATTTTCATTTACAGTTGAGTTGTTAAGAATATTCAAAATTCACAATAGATTTTCTATATCCATAATGTTCATGGATATACTTTTCCAAATGTTCTGCAAGTTGGCGGGTTCCACTTTTTTTAATTTCAACCAACAGTGTGGAGACGTGTTCGATGCTCCTCTTTCCGATATGTGTCCCCAGGTATTCGTCCAGGTAAGCTTTATAAGCAGTATTTAGTTCTTCAGGTATGGAGAGGAATAAGGGCTTATTAAAGGCAAGTAAAAGGCCTATGTCACCCTGATCTTTGACCCATTCCAAAACCTCCTTTTCTCGCCCCAACCAGATAAGTATATGCGCATTCACTTTTTTGTCCGCACGAGATCCTATAATTTCCTTATAATCCTCCTCGAGAAGGTATTTTTTAAATTGACTTTTAAAATCCTCCGGTATTTGTCTCAGGGATTTTTCAATAGTTTTTACCGTGGTATAGGAGGATTGAATCAGGCTAATTAATGTTTTATTGGCCAATGGGTATTTGTTGGACTCCAATTCTCCCTTGAATTTCAATTCGTAAAATACGGGTTTCGAGGCGCTGTTGAAGGACTGAATACTGGCTTCTATTAAGGTTTCGGATAAAGGCGAATGTCCTTGCTCGCTGTAGTATTTAATTCGATCTATGAGGGTGCTAATTGAAAGGACCTCCCTTTTTAGAAGGTTATTTAAGAGCGGTTTGTATTTGTATTTTACCAATTGGTGTAGGATGGCTTTCCATGCCATTTGAGTGGTTACTGCTTTAGGTGGTTGGGTGTCGTTGTACTGAATAAATTCAAGTACAATGTTTTTTCTCTGGGTTGCTGTTTCTTTTTGGTTGAGTAAGGTGTCGAGAATGTTTTTTTCGGGATGAATGGTTCTGACTGAGCCGGTGGTTACCATGGAGCGCAGATCCTTTTCAATTTCATCCATAAGTGGTCGGGGCAACTTTATGTCGAGCATTTTCGACAGTGCATCATTTACTTTTCCCTCAATAACCAATAAATGGTCATCGGCATGGGGCAGGGACTTTTCAATAAGTAAAGAGCTGTAGAGTACGAGGTTGATTATAATACCATAAGCCTCTATGTAGTTTTTGGTGGAGAGGAGATCCAGTGATTGCTGACGCAATTCTTCAAGGGATCCTGACAATTGTTTAGAAACTCGGGGGGTGATTTTATCGGGGCGATCGAGAAAATTTCTCAAGTAAGACGATAAAAAATCAGCGTATTTTGAGACCGGTTTATCTGAGGGAATTAAATGTAAAAATTTAAGTAGGAGATAGTGATTAAAATCCTTGTTTTTTCCCGCATAGCGCTGCACTACATAACGAAGCTCGTCAGAATCCGCAGTCTGTAGTATCTCGCTGGTCAGTTTTTTTATTCTTCGCATAAAATCTACGGTCATTACCGACTAGCACGCAGATATCATATTTCTTAAAAAAAATCTGCTCGGTGCATTGCGGTTACGCAAGATGTAAAGGTAAGGATAGTTGAATAATAATGTAAATTCCCGGGGAGTTTTTAACAGAAAGATGTAATCGGGGCTGGTTTTAGATAATTTACTGCTCAGTTGCCCGATGAGGTGAGCCCTTTAAACTCCTGTTCGTACTTTTTCCAGGGCGTGCGGAGATAGTGATTCTCTGCAATAAAAGAGACAATGGGTTTAAACTGTTCAGGTTTCATGAAACCGGCCAGCGGCTGGATAACATTGAGATTTTCATCGATAAAAACAACAGTGGGAAAGCTCAGTCTTTCGAGTCGCTCTGCCAGTTTAATGGCAAATTCGTGGTACCCGCGACTTCCCTGCTTTACATAACTGTATACCACATTTTGAAATTCTATGTCCTCTTTGCTTTCCGCATTGAATTTTACCGCGTAATAATGCTCATTCAGATACGACGCAATATCCTCCTGCTGAAAGGTTTCCGCATCCATTTTTTTGCACCAACCGCACCAATCGGTATACATGTCGACAAATATTTTTTTCGGCTCGTGTTTGTGCGCCTCAATAGCCTCTTCAAAGGACATCCATTGTACGGTCTCCTGAGCACTGAGAAAGGTCAAAGTGCACAGAATAAACAGTATTGAAAAAATGTATTTTGTTGCTGCCATAAACTATTGATCACCGTTATCAGTGAATCTGAAACACAAATATCGACTTTCTATCTGAATGTTTCAAACATATTAAAAGATAATTAACGGTTTTATGACCAGTTTATGTTAATTTGTCGAGTAAAAAGGGTCTTTCGTTGAGGAGAAATAAGAGTTAGTAGAAAAAATATTGGCTTACCTCCGATAGTTTTCCAATTGATTTTCTCTTATCCAAAAAGAACGATTCAGTAATTTGGGATTTATTTTAGGTGCCGGAATTCCGGATTTTAGTAAAGAGGGGCAAGAAATTTCCCAGACTTCATCCCACAGGCTTTGTTCCAAAAACAGGTCCAATATTTGTTTTCCCCCTTCAACCAGCAATCGACTGATTTTAAAATGGCTGTACAATTGCTCGAGTACCCCTTTAAGGTTTTCCCTAAAGGGAATAACGGTTACTTTTTGGGGCAGATTTTCAGGAGGGTTATTTGTTATAAGCAGGGTGGGGGCAGCATTATTGAACACAGGAAGAGAGGAGTCTGTAACTCCGGATATTGAAAATACTATGCGGAATGGATTACGCCCCGGAAAGTTTCTCGTGCTCAATTCAGCTTGGTCGTTTTCTGCGGTAATTCGACCCACAATAATGCCCTGTGACCTCGCTCTCAATCGGTGGGTCAGGACATTTACAATGGGATCGGACAGGGCAATTCGTTCGCCGTGTCTTCCTATAAATCCATCACGGGATCGGGCAAACTTCAGCACCACATGGGGACGTTGGCAATGTTGGTTTGTGGAAAAAGCGGAAATTAATTGACTGCTCTCTTCTTTCAGGACAGGAGTTATGACCTCAATTCCAGCCTCTTTCAATTTTTGAATTCCATTGCCTTTAACTAAAGGGTTTGGATCCCTGATCCCTATGACCACTTTTGGAATGCCCACATTTATAATTAGATCGGCACAGGGTGGGGTCTTGCCGAAGTGACTGCAGGGCTCCAGGGAAACATATAGGGTGGAGCGCGGAATTAAGTGCCGGTCCGCAGCTGAAACGGAATTTAAAGCCTCGACTTCGGCATGAGGTTTTCCATAGGCGCGGTGCCATCCCTCGCCAATAATGCGATCTTCAAAAACCAATACCGCACCGACCGTGGGATTGGTGAGGGTTTTTCCGGACCCGAGGGCTGCGAGGTCCAGACATCGCTTCATAAAGAGTTGGTGCGGATGGGCGTCTTTCACGGTCTTACTCGTTGAGTTGCAGTCCCGGACTGCGTTCTAAAAATTGCTGGTAGAGTTGGGTATGCCTGCTCTCCATGGGCACATCCCATCCCTTAATGAAAACGCGTTCGATCTGTACCCTCGGTTCGAAAGGGTCTCCGTTACTGATAAATAGATTGGCCAGTTTTCCCACTTCCAGGGAACCGACCTCGTCTTCTATACCCAGAATTTGTGCAGGCACAATGGTAATTGCCCGAAGGGCTTCATCAATTCCCATTCCATAGGACGCTGCATAGCCGGCATTGAAGGGCAGGTTCCTCACGTTTTCCGTTTCATTGGTTCTGAGTGCTACAGTAACTCCTGCAGCTTTCATTTGAGAGGGGTTGGTATAAGGCGTGTCGTACCGATCGTAAGCCCGGGAAGGCGTTTGGAGGACCGGACCTGTTATTACCGGAAATCCGCTTTTAGCTATTTCTGAGGCCACTCTCCAGCCCTCAGCAACGCCTGTAAGAACCACACGGATGTCCTTGTCTTTTGCCCATTTAAGAGCTTCCAGTATATCGGGAGCCCGATTGACCTCGATAAACAAGGGATATTTTTTTTGAAAAACAGCCTGCAGAGCATCCAGAGGAGGATTGGTTTGGTTTTCGAGTTTTCCCTTCGATTTCAATTGGTGGTAACGCTCAGCTTCCTTCCAGAAATCCCCTAATTTCTCCATGTTTTCTTTGTACTCCTCTTCTCTTTTCTCATCGCTTCTCCGGTCCCAACTTCCACTTCTTCCTTTGTTGGGGAAGTTGAGCAATACTGCTTTGCTTCCCGCGTACATTTGATCGGGCGTGTATCCCAACAGGTGTATGGCTGCCGCAGTACCCGGAAACAATCCCCCCGACGGGGCAGAAACTACAGTGGTAACTCCGCTGACCCTTGTGACCGCTATGGGAACTCCATTGGGATTAATGGCGGTGAGCGCCTGCACATAGGGAACCAGGTTGCCCCTCTCGTTGAAATCCCTGGTCAGACTGACTGAACCGATTTCGCTCAAACCCAGTCGCGTTCCGGCGTCTATAAATCCGGGGTACACCCTTTTTCCCGTAGCGTCAATAATTTGTACTCCCTCATTCACTTCCAGATCAAAGCCAATAGCTGCTATCCGCCCTTTTTCAACAAGGAGGTCCGCCTCAATTTCACCCTGGGTTACGGTGTAGAGGGTAGCACCGGTGATGAGAAAATCCCCATAAATGGCCGGCTGGACAATTTGCGCTGAGGAGTTAAGGGCAAAAACGCCGGCAAAGAAAAGGCTGAATCCAAGTTTTTTAAGAATATAAAGGTTCATATTTTTTTAGTTTTAATGCAAACACTCGTGATCTCCCCGACCGGATTGCAGTTCCATAAAATTATTCAGATCGTCGCTGATGTCAATAAGGACACGCATATCGGGGGGGTCCTCCGTACAGTCAAAATATTTAATTCCGTCCACAAAGGTATATTGGGGAATGGCGTAGATGGACAGCGGGTGAGCGTTGAATACCGCGACATCTCCGTCCTTGCCCACTTCCAGGGTCCCCACTCGATCGGCTATGCCGAGTTGAATGGCGGGATTGAGAGTGATGAGTTTTAAGGTTTCGCTGTCGGAAAGTTGGCCGTATCGCTGAGCTTTGGCCGCTTCAAGGTACAGGTGTCTGATGAGTTCTCTGGAGTCGGAATTAACCGAGGTAATTACTCCGTTTTTGGCTAATATGGTGGTGTTGTAGGCCGTCGAATAATACACTTCAAACTTGTAGGCCCACCAATCTGAAAATACGGAGGCCATGGCTCCGAATTCAGCCAGTTCCGGTGCCACTTTAAATCCCTCGTTTACGTGTTGAAATACGAGATCTTTTACTCCGTAATCTTTACAAACCTGCATGAGCATATAAATTTCATCAGAACGGTAAGAATGGCAATGGATCATAATTTCTCCATCCAGTATCTCAAGTAAAGCTTCAAGTCTGAGGTCGTAAACCGGTGGTTTTGAGATAATTCCGTTCTCTTTATGGTCTGCGTATTTTTCCCAATCTCTACGGTATTGTAAAGCCTCGTCAAAACCCTGCCGAATTACAGTCTCCACCCCCATTCGCGTATTGGGTATGATACCTGCACCTTCACCATGAACTCTCATTGGGTTTTCTCCTAGAGCAAATTTTATGGTCCTGGCAGCTCCCTCCATGATTAATTCGTTCGGATCCTGCGTCCCGTATCGGTGTTTGATGGTTTGGTTTTGGCCACCGATGACGTTCGCACTGCCGTGCATGGCATGGGAAACGGTAACTCCCCCTGCCAGTGCGTGGTAAAGAGCGATATCGTAGGGGTTGATGACATCTGCAATCCTGACCTCGGCGGTAATGGGGTTGGTCGCTTCATTAACCGCATCCAGTCCCACGTGGGAGTGGGCATCCACTATTCCCGGCATAACGTACATTCCACTTACGTCCAGCACCGGAATGTTCCGAGGAGGATTCAGGTCCTTTCCAATTTCAGCTATTTTTCCATCCATTATGAGCAGGTCGGTCTCCTCCATGTCCCCGTGGGAAATAGTCAACAGGTTTCCCCCTTTTAACAACACATTTCCGCTCTTGAATTCATTTTGCGAATGCAGGACAAAATGTGACGCACATAAAAGCAAAACAACAGGGACTATTTTTAAAAAACAAGTTTTCATTTTTTTAAATTTTGTAAACAATGGCTGCCGACGAAAAAAATCAATGTAAATCTTTTGTATCTATTGTTGTATATCTCAGTTCGAATCATTC
>JAGTVA010000123.1 GCA_018224445.1 Saprospiraceae bacterium | reverse complement strand
CATCAGATGCTGCAGGGGTGCTGCCAAAAACCTCCACAGATAATAAACCTATCTGATCTGAAGGGATATTCCAATGGAAAAAACGTATCTCAGACCCGTTGGCACCAATGGAAAAGGGAACTTGTGATTCTTCAACCACAGCAGCTGTCAATTCTTCTCCGCTCAGTGCGTTTTTTACAGTTATACTCAGCATTCCCTCCAAGGGGGAATCGGTGTTATTGATCAGGCGGACCGGAAATCTCCACCCATCGCCCTGCATGACAAACCTCGGCCAGTTGGGGAGAACGATTAGGTCACTGCTGGTAGTGGCTTTTAATTCTTTAAGGCCGTTTTTGTAATCTTCAGTCAGCGCTAAAATCTGCAATTTCCATTCGGTCATGGATTCTCCCATTACAAAATCCAGTTCAAAAACTCCGTTTTCGTCTGACTCCACCTCGGGAAAGAAAAATACTGTTTCGTCAAAATTTTCTCTCAATTGGGGTGCTTCGGGTTGCAGTTCTTCCACAGGCATTTCCTGGGTTTGCTCGGTAACCATTTTGGCTTGGTCGGCAGGTTCTCCATCATCGCTTTCATCAGAGGGAGCAGCTTGTAAATCCATCGCTTCCGGATGACCCATCCTCATACCGGTAAACCCGTATCTCCACAAGTAGTTTTTATTATTGAAGGTTGGATAGCCGTAATCGGATACCTGTTCCCTTGGGTAACTGTCGTATCCTCTGGAGTTTGAAAGCAGGCTTCCCATCCCGTGGCTCAGCCCTATGTGCGATTGTCTGTCAAAATAGAGGTTTAATGACCATTGATGTGGCACTATAGCATCTAAGGAGCTGTCGTACATGGAGGCTAGTACCCTTGCCTGAATAGGCTTTCCCTTCCAGTCGGTGAGTTTGAACTTCCATTTTTGTTCAATGCCCGGCTGATTTTCAGCGGTGTATTCCAGGGGTTCTATATTTATTTTTTTATGGCCAAAAGGTACTTTTACAAAGTGTCGATCCGGAAAAACCCTACCTCTGTACAGTCCGATAAAATGGTAGTAAAATCCACCGCGATCACCTTCTGCTATCTCTCTTTGAATACTCGTTTCTCCGGGCTGAATACTGCGCCACTGGTAATCTGAAAAACCATCGGTGTATTCCAATACCGAGAGCAATTTGAAGTTTTTTAATCGGCTGCCCAAAAATAAATTGAGATTTTCACCCGGGGTAAAGAAGGCTTTATTGGCCACTATCTCCATTGGGTCCACTCCTGAGGTCAGGCCATTGTCCGAATCAAATACAGAATAATCCTTTACATATATCACCGGCTCATCAGCCAACTCCAAGTCCTGTATGGTCAGTCGGTATTTACCCACTCGTGAGTTTTTGGGCAGAGATAGTGAAGTTTTTTCACCTGTTTTCATTTCTTTACTAAGGGAGGGTTTGGCCAACTGCCAATTCGCAGGATCTAATTCATTGGCGTAGGGAAGATATGGAAATCTCTTTTTAAATTCTGATTCGGACAAATAAAATTGAGTGGGTCTTTGATACAATCGGGATACTACCTCGGTAGAAGGAGGAATTAATTTGGTCCATTCTACTCTTACCTTTCTGTCAACTTGGCTGCCATCGAGATTTTTAATTTCAATGACTCCTTTCATTTTTCCGGATCTATCGAGGTCGTCGGGAAAGTCCACTTCGGCAACCACCGGAATTTGGGAAATATTAAAAACTTTTTGAGAAGACCTCACCTCTCCGGCTGCATCTGTTGCAGTGATCACTACTTCGTAACTGTAGGTGCAGTATTGACAATCCTTCAAATCTTCCACCCCTTCCGCGGCAAATTGAAGGAAAAACTTTCCTTGTTCGTCCGTTTGTATTTCACCTTGTTGAAGGGAAATGCTCTGCCTGTAAAACGGGGGTAAAAAATAGGAGCGTTCCCTCCACCAGGGGAAGTGAATTCTCCTGCTCACCTGATAACTAACCCTCGCATCGCGAACAGGAAAGCCCGAATACGCCTGAGCTTTGCCGGTAATATGAAGGGTATCTCCCAATTGGTAACCGCCCTTTACGGCGTCAATTTCCACAAAAAAAGTGGGGCGCTTGTATTCCTCCACAGAAAAAATTCCCCTTTGAGAAAATCCCTCCGGAACTATGGACATTCGGCCAGTCAAACCCTGAGGGAGTGTAAAATTCCCCGAAAATGCACCGTATTTATTGGTTCGAACCGATATTCGATGCACTTCTTTGTGATTGACATCCCTTACACTCAATTCAATGGGGCGGCTCACTATTGGGGTAGAACTCACCTCATTTTCGGACTGACTTGCGATTCCCTTAAAATACACGATCTGTCCGGGACGGTAAATGCTTCGGTCGAGAAAAAATCCAATTCTTTCAGTGCTTTTAGACTTTCTATTGCGCGTAGAATACCGATAATTTTCCGGGGTAATAAAGGTATCCTTAAGATGACTTATTCGCAGGAAGTATCGGCCACTATTTTCCGTGGATTTAAACTTCATAAATCCATCGCTATTGGTCTTACCGGTGTATTCCACTCTCTGGACGTTCCTCCTTTCCCTCCGGTTGTAATCAGAAGTCATTACCTCCACTTTTGCATCGGCGACGGGTTCTCCTGTTAATCGGTCGACGACAAAAACCGCCTGGTCGGTATAGTCTTCTCTCAGATTGAGGACGGTCAGATTGGTTACTTGAAAATCTGCCCATCTCAGCAATTTAAAAGAATTTTCAGCCTCCTCTTCGTCCTGAATAAGGAGGTAGTAATTCCCCACTCCCAATCGCGGCATAGGAAGTTCAATCCGGTGATTTTGATAGTCCTCCGTATCCGGTAAATCAAACCTTCCCGTCCGTTGGGGTACAATTTTTGAGAATGCCTCTTTAATTCTCTCCGCATTAGTGGCTTGTTGAAGACGGGGATCGAAGGACTCAATTTTGTAAATCTCATACCGTATGCTTTCAATATTTTTGTATTGAAGAGAGATCAAAAATTCCTCGTCTATACAATTGACGGATTCTGATATAAAGGAGAAGGTGGATTGTTGGATTTGCTGAATTAAGTTTTCATTTCGCCCGGTGCGCAATTCTTTGGGCCATTGATTGATTGCTTTATGGGCCCAATCCAATGCAGTTTTATAAGCCCACCGATCCGGATTGTTCGGATTGTGATCGTAGCGATCTCCACGGTTTTTGTAAAAATCTGCTATGTAAAAAATGATTTCAGCCTGAACGGCGGTTTCCGAATATCGCTCCGCAAATTCTTTGAGTGCCTGGAGATAGTATTCGTCGCAATTTCCCCCCCGGCAAACCGAATGCAAATAGCGAATCCGGTGAAGATCTAAATCTGCAAGTACATCAATATCACCTGCGTCAAGGGCTTCCTTCAATCCTCTTTGGTAGAGCAGCAATGCCCGGGTTGAAAAATCTACCTCTTCCCGGTCATTTTCGGCAAAATTCAATTCAATAAAATCTTGCGCCGCGCCAAAATACTCCCTACTATCCACTGTGGTAAATGGCCGTGCCTTTTGATATAAATTGTCTGCCTCTTCAAAAAATTCAAGGGCCCGGTGAAACAGTAGATGGTAAAGTGAAGGCCGAAAGAGTTTGCCGGTTGAGTCTGCAGTGACAACCCATCCCAGAGATTCATTCGAAACCTCCTTGGTTAAATCCGTCTCCAGGGACTGAAGGTATAGTTGAGATGCTTTATGAAAAAAGTGATTGGCGGTCCAGGAGTTGAGATCTTCGGGGGCGTCCCCTTCCATTTCGGTTCTCCCATCAATGGTCCACCGATGGGCGGAATAATACATCATGAAATATTCTGCCAAAATGGATTTGAGCACGGCAGTCACAATATCTCCACAACGCTCCATTTCAGCGTACAAACTTTCGATCACCCTTTCCTTTTGATCGGGATACAATCTATCTGTCAAAGCTATGCGGTAAAAAACCGCTCTCAGATAATTTTCTCTGTCCTTATTCTCAAAGGCGTGTTCCAAAATAATCTCCGTACCCTCCAGGGCGGATTGCAACTTCCCAATAGCCTGAAGGGAATCAATGTGGTCCCAATGGAGTGGCACTCCACTTCCCTCCGATTCTCCTGCTGAAGTCCACAGCATGGAAACTATAAGTATGCCCAGGCTAATAAAAGAAAAATATTTCATAGGTTTTAATTTAGTAAACGTGAAATTGAGAAGGCAGATTTCACAATATCAAAAATGAGTTCCTGAAAATGAAAAACCTTTACTGCGCCAGCTTTGAAGAATTGATGAAAACCAAACCACTGTTGACTTAAATGATATACTCATTTAACTTATCGTTATAATTTTCACTTCCAAAAGCGGTCCGAAGACACTTCTATCGGGATGGCATCGGAATCCCCGCCCATAAATTCAGCCATGCGTTCCGACCAAAAAGGCGCGAAGGAGGTTCCTTTGGCACCCAATCCATTAAAAATAAACAATCTCGGGTGAAGGGGGTGTCTTCCCATTACGGGTTTTCGGTCCTTGATTCCGGCTCGCACTCCGGAGAGGGACTCCAGGCATTGAAATTTTTCCTTAAAGCACGATTTAAATTTAGCGAGTAATTCGGTTTTCATTTCCTCCTCGGGCCGGTCGTGTTCAAAATCCCATTTGTTGATGGTTCCCACCCAGTGCTCTTCGCTGTCCGGTAAAGGAACCACAAAAACCCGGCCCTTGAAAATGCAATCCAAAGACTCGCCTTCCCACTTGATCCTTTCAGCCTGCCCTTTACTCGGTTCGTAAGAAATGTAATCAAACAGGGGATTGTTAATTCCCTCAGCTCCCTGAGCGAAAACAATGCCCCTCGCCTGCAATCCACTGTACTCCACATGAGAATCGTGATACTTGATTTTTTCGATGTCAAATTCTTCCTCTATTAGATTGTCTCGTTCTTTTAAAATCTCCCTGTAATCTTTAATGAGTCCTCTTATATCAACCTGAAGGGATTTTTTGAGCGAAACCCATCCCCAGTCCGTTTTAAATCTACTTTTTATTGGCTCCGGTGCATCCAGTGCGTGGATGTATTTGCGGTATTCCGGTTTGTCGTACCTGTTGTTCAGGTTGTTGTTTTCCGATTCGGAGGACACCGCACGGATAATAGGTTGAGGAAAAATCAGTTTTCGATTTAGTAAATCTTCAAATTCCCCGTACACCTCAAGTGCTTTTTCCCGCAATTTGTCGTACATCCAGGCTTTCACAAATCTCCTGCCAGTCACCGGGTTGACAATACCCGCAGCTGAAGCAGAACTCGATTTGTGGTGTCCCTGATCGATTACGGCCACCTTTAGGTTTTGTTTTTGCAGGGCATGACAAAGATTGGTACCTGCAATTCCCTGCCCCACTACGATGTAATCACAATTCATTCCCGGCTTTTAAATATCAAAAAATAAAAATGGATGAGTATGGTATTTTTAATATACTCAGACTGTTTTTAAAGTTCATGTAGATTGACTTATTTCCCTTTGCGTTTTTTTGGGAAGTGTGTCCAGGACAGATTCATAGGAGGTATCCACCATTTTAAAAAACATCTCCGAATTTAACCCCCGGTTGGGAAATACGGTATTCCAATGTTTTTTACTCATGTGATAACCCGGCTGTACAGCATTTGGAAATTCCTCCCTCCATTCAATAATCTGATGAGGAGGGGCTTTGAGATTGACCGAAAATTCCTCAGCATCTAAATTAGTAAGCGCAAAAATTTTATTCCCCACTCTTAATGCGAGTACGGATTCATCAAAGGGAAGGTCTTCCGAAACTCCTTTTTTTTGGAAGGCATGGGTTCTCAAATTATCTATATCTAACACGGCATTCGCTAATTTAAAAAACTAATAGATTTTTGGCTTAATTGTTCATGCGGTTATTCCCACATCTCCAGACATTGAATTATCTCCAAACTATCTGCAAAACTCTGTTCCCAAAGTGGATTGAAATTTAAGCCGGTCAGGTCCTCAATATTTCTTATGGAAGTAAAGTAAGTTTCGTGGGGTTCATTTCCGTCCACGTCCTGATGGACGAGAAAAGCTTTTACGTAAAGTTCTCCATCAGTTTCCATTTGGAGAATCATAAAATTGTGAGAAGGGACTTTAACCCTTCCATTCAACCACTCTCCGGTAGTGAGAAAAACAGGTCCGGTAACGATCCAAACCCGATGATACCGCTCAGTGTAATCCCTTGCTATAAGTCTTTCCAACCGCTCCCACCACTGTCTGTTGAGTGATGGTTTCTGTGGAATAATATTGGTCATCAAAAAGGTTTCTCTCTGGCAATCCGCACCGAAACGGCTGGCAATGGCAAAATTGGGTGCCATGTGTCCCCGGTCGTAACCCGAATGGGTATAATCGTCGTGGGATATTCTGTTGGAAGTGCGATCGTCAATGAGGAAACCGGAGGGCCTGGGAGGAGTGGAATAATCCTCCACGTCGAAAACACAATAGGCGACCCAGGCTGGAATTCCGCGTACCTCATCGTAACCGAGTGAAAAACATTCGTTGTACAAAAGAGTTAGTGGATTGGGATAGTGTGTAATTTGGGGCTTTCCGGCATAAGTTAGTCTTCTGTCGTTTGCGGTGGTTTCCGTGTTTTCAATAATGAGAAGAAGGCTGTCTGAGGGGAGAACCAATCCACTGGCCATGGTGTCAATTGCCATAACCATAGAATCCAAATCAACAGTTTCCTCCACTTGACTCACCTGGCTTTCACTTCCCGTCCGACAAGAAAAAAAACTCAAAAAAAGAAAGGCACCT
>JAGTVA010000122.1 GCA_018224445.1 Saprospiraceae bacterium | reverse complement strand
TTGCAGTACGACCAATAATGGTAAAGATACAATGAATTAAACAGAAATTTAATATATTTGTTTATCTTTTATTATATATTCACTAACTCATCTGACGTTCTAGAATATATGGTACCTTTGAGTTGAATATTTTTATTAACAGAAAACAGATAACATTGACTTTCAGAGATTTTAATTTGGATCCTCAATTAGTAGAGGGTCTGGATGCAATGGGTTTTGAGAAACCCACTCCCATACAGGAAAAAGCCATACCCCTAATCCTAGATAAAAAAAACCTGATTGCTTGTGCCCAAACAGGTACCGGAAAAACGGCGGCTTTTATCCTGCCGGTTCTTCACAACCTGCTCGTAAATGGATCCAAGGGGATAAATACACTGGTATTGGCTCCAACAAGAGAACTGGCCATGCAGATTGACCAGCAAATTGAGGGATTCTCCTACTTTACCAATGCCACTTCTATAGCCGTTTACGGTGGTGGAGACGGACAGACCTGGGTTCAACAGAAGAGAGCTTTGGCGCAGGGAGCCGATATCATAATTGCCACCCCGGGGCGATTGATTTCTTTCCTCGGTTCAGATAAGGTTGACTTCAGCTCTTTGAAGCACCTGATTCTCGACGAGGCAGACCGCATGTTGGATATGGGATTTTTTGACGACCTTATGAAGATCATCAAACAGCTGCCCGAAAAGCGACAGAATTTGCTTTTTTCTGCAACCATGCCTCCCAATATAAAAAAATTGGCGAGCAAGATCATGCCGCATTACGAGGAAGTGGCCATTTCAATTTCCAAACCGGCTGAGGGTATCAATCAACAGGCCTATATGACTCACGACAGTCAAAAAGAACCTCTGTTGTTGGGTATTTTGCGAGACAAAACCTATAAATCCGTCATCGTTTTTGCCTCCACCAAGGAAAAAGTAAAAAACCTGACGCGCAGTTTAAAAAAGCAGGGAGAGGAAGTCCGACAGTTTCACTCCGATCTCGAGCAAATTGAGCGCGAAAAACTCATGCAGCAATTCAAGGGCAAAAATGTGAGAATACTTGTGGGAACAGATATCCTTTCCAGAGGGATAGACGTGGAGGGAATTGACCTCATTGTAAACTACGATGTCCCCCCTGATCCCGAGGATTACGTGCACCGCATCGGTCGTACGGCAAGGGCGGAATCCACCGGTACTGCCATTACCTTTATCAACGATAAGGACATCAAGCGTTTCATGGGGATTGAAAAATTAATTGAAAAAGCGGTTCCCAAATTGGATTTGCCTAAAGAACTCGGCAGAGGTCCGGATTACAAAGACAGACCCAGATCTTCTCATCGCGGTGGTCGCAGTAAAGGAGGAGGAGGAAAGAGCAAGAGCAGAAACTTCAGGAAAGGCAGGAGGTAGTCAAGCAGGGTAAAAATTAATAGTCATTTTTGGGAACCAATGGGGTAGGGTAGGACCTATAACCGTGGATGATCAATGTATTTTTTTAGGGACTTCCTCTATAATTTTAAACTTTAAAATCAATTGAAGACCAAAACCATAAAAAAGGATAAAGTCAATGTCATCACCTTGGGGTGCTCCAAAAATCTGGTGGATTCTGAGAATTTAATCTCTCAGTTGAAGGCAGGTGAAATAGAGGTGGCACATGAAGAAAACGACAGTGATGCAGGGATTATCGTAGTCAATACTTGTGGGTTTATCGACCTGGCTAAAGAAGAATCCATTAACACCATACTGGAATATTCAGCTTATAAAAGGGCTGGGGATATTGAAAAACTATACGTTACCGGTTGCTTGTCCGAGCGCTACATGAACGAATTGATGGAAGAGATTCCGGAAGTAGATGGTTTTTTTGGGACGCTGGAGCTTCCCGCATTGCTGAGCAGGTTTGAAGTGGATTACAAACACGATTTAATCGGAGAGCGTATCATTACGACTCCCCCTCACTACGCCTACCTTAAAATTTCAGAGGGATGCAACCGAACCTGCAGTTTTTGCGCCATACCTCTTATGCGTGGAAAACATATCTCGAGGACCATAGAGGACTTGGTAGAAGAAACCAAAGGCCTGGTGAGGAGAGGTGTTAAGGAAGTGATGCTCATCGCTCAGGAGCTCACCTATTACGGACTGGATATTTACAAAAAGAGAATGCTTCCCGAGTTGTTGGAGCAGCTGGCCGCCATTGATGGTCTGGAATGGATCAGGTTGCACTACGCCTATCCCAATAAATTTCCCAGGGAAATTTTTGACGTAATGGCCGACCAGCCCAAGGTGTGCAACTACCTGGATATTCCGCTGCAACACGCCAGCAACCGCATCCTTCAATCTATGAAAAGGCAAACTTCCAGGGAAGAAATGACGGATTTGGTTCATTACGCCCAAAAGGCCATTCCGGGAATTACCCTTCGGACCACTATGATTGTTGGATTTCCCGGCGAGACTGAAGCTGACTTTGAAGAGTTGTGTGACTTTGTCAGAGAAGTCAGATTTGACAGACTCGGTGTCTTTCAGTATTCCCACGAGGAGGATACCGGTGCGTACCAACTGGAAGACGATGTACCGCCTCAGGTGAAGCTGGATAGGGCCGGGCGATTGATGGAAATTCAACGTGAAATTTCACTGGAGAAAAACCTCAGCAAGGAAGGCAAAATATTTAAAGTGCTTTTTGACCGCAAGGAGGGAAAGTACTTTGTCGGGCGCACAGAAGGGGACTCCCCTGAAGTCGATAACGAAGTATTGGTCGATGCGAGTGAACAATTTGTGAGGATTGGTAATTTTGCTAATGTAAAAATTACCGAAGCTACCGAATACGATTTGTACGGGAAAGTGGTGAAATAATATGTACTCCTTAAAGAGCAACCATGACTGCAATTGATTTTTTTAAAAAACCACCTTTATTGGCTGCGGTTACTTTTCTGACCGGGTTGCTCATTGTCGTATTGGGTTTGATAGCGAGTTACTTTTCTCCATTACCGGATCATACTGTTTTCGTTTGGGGAATTTTTGTAGCTATGATTTTGATATACATCATTTTCAATACGGTTTTTTCCTTTGTTGTTCAGAGTACTCCCGGGTACTGGGCCGCATCCATTTATTCCTTCCTCGGACTGGGAGTTGCTTGCATTCTCGCCAGTTGGGCCTTTACCGGATTATCCATTTACGAAATGAATGGATTCAGATCGGTATTGAGTATTCTGGGAATTGGATATACGGTATTTTTGGGAATAGGCTTCAGTATAAAGAGAATTACCGACTTGACTATGAGACGAGATTCAGAAAAACTAAAAAGAGACAGCGATGAAATCGGTCACAACCTTCAGTAAATTATTTTTTTTATTCCCCGCCCTTTTATTTTGGATAAGTTGCGGCGCTCAGGACCAATCGGGAGGTTCTGAAAAATCTGAATACGAAATCCAAATATTCGGGAATGCCAGCCCTGCAGTTTTCACCCCATTGGATACTACCGATCAGTATTGGAAAGAAAAGCTCGACCCTCACTCTTATTATGTACTCAGGGAGGAAGGTACAGAACGACCTTTTACCGGTAAATACGACGATTTTAAGAAAGAGGGGATATTTTGTTGTAAAGGCTGTGGACTGCCCCTGTTTTCCACAGACCACAAATTCGATTCGGGAACCGGATGGCCCAGTTATACGCAACCGGTTGCGCCCGGGGTAATCCGTTATATAGAGGACAGGTCGTTGGGAATGCGAAGAGTGGAAGTGCTGTGCAATCGCTGCGGAGGGCATCAGGGGCATGTATTTGAGGATGGTCCCCGGCCCACGGGTTTGCGGTACTGTATCAACTCTGCTGCGCTGGATTTTGCCCCCAAAGAGGAGGCCGCAAGTAAATTAAATGAAATTGGGTATTAACCTGAGTTCGAGTATCCTATCTCGCATAAAAATTTGTAAATCAAGTCTTAATGAAAACAGGAATACTAAAACTGTTGTAGTTTGCCCTTAGACTTTTCATATTAACCAGTTTGGAGCAATATATTCATAGAACTCCTCCCTGTACGTCGTTACTTCTTCTTGATGTAGCCCGCCTTATTGGTGAAGGCTCCTTCTGCAAGGCTTTATTCCTTCATAAATGCCTTATCTCCAAGTGAGGTAAACGAATGAGAACCGAGTAATAAGTTAGGAAGTGAACACCGAACATCGATTAACGAACGCCGATTTGAGAAGTT
>JAGTVA010000121.1 GCA_018224445.1 Saprospiraceae bacterium | reverse complement strand
TTTCATAGGTGAGCACCCGGATTTACACGACCTGGATGCCGCCGGAAATTTAATATTTAATACCGATTTCAGACAAGTATACCAAACTGTGCTGACCGATTGGCTGTGCTTCCCAGCACCCGAGGTGGAACACGTATTGAATAGTTCGTTCGAAAACCTGGATTTAGGCTTTAGCTGCAATACTACTAGGGTTGTGTCCACACCACATCACCTTAGTGAAATTAAAATGTACACCCATCACCCAAGGCACTTTACCTTTTCAATAGATATGCCTTCCGCTGTTTATGGCAGGGTGATCGTCTACGATATGCAGGGAAGAAAAGTCGTTAAACTGCACCGGGGATTGCTACATCAGGGAGTGAACACTTTCGAACTCAATACTACCAATAATTCCATGGGTCCGGGCATGTACATTTTTACCGTCTTTTCCGGAGCCTCCGTTGCAAAAAGGAAATTTATGGTTGTCTAACCCGGACCATTCCACTTTCCACCGCAATATACTGACTTTACACTTCAATCGAATTCGGTGTCAGGGAATTTTGCTACTTTTGCAAAGAGGTGTTGCAGAGCAGTGCTGCCGTGTACAAAACCAATGTCCCGTGGAAAAAATTATACTAAAAAGAGATTTGATTAACTTTTACGTGCCCACTTTGCTGATCATGCCCTTGATGATCGCGGGCGGGATCTATCTGCTCTTTACATCGGCGGAGTCGATCTACAATGGCGCTTACGAACCCATTACCAATGTTTGGCTCATCCTGGGTCTGCTGCTCATCTCTTTTTCCATTTTCTTCATCTACCACTATTTTAAAATCACCCCCATGGTAGTCATTCAGGCCGATCAAATTAAAATCGGGGGTGAAACACACTCCATATGGGACCTCACCGGCCTCGATCTCAGCACCCCATTATACGAAAAGAAATTCACGCTCTGGGGAAACAACGAAGGGGCGCGGCTGAGGTTTGAGGGAGAGCAGGTTTACCACCTCTACGACACCAACTACGACAATTTGTGGGAATTAAAAACCTATCTGCATCAACGAATTGTACAGAAAAAGCCTTTTGAAGACAAAACAATAAAAAAGGATGCAGAAATCGTTCCGGAGGAAGGGGATTTTCAATTTTTCTTTACGCCCTTGCTCAAAAGTAAAGAACGAACTACCCTCGTCCTCCTGGCCCTCATGTTGGTAGTTGCAGGTTTTCAGTACTTCATCAGTGGCCAGGGAGTGCTCATGATTGCCTTTACTTCTATGCCTATAGTTTTTTTCCTATTGCTAACGCGCAGAACCTACTATTTCGGCTTGTCTAAAAAGTTTTTATTGGTAAAAAACAGTCTTCAAAAAAACAGAAAAGACCTCATTCCGCTGAAAAATATCCGGGAGGTGGTTCCGCTGAAAAGTCAATCCCGGCGATCGCTTTTGATCGTTTTCCCCGACTTCTCTACCCGAACGTATACCGCCAATACCCTGAGCGAAAAGAATTGGGTGGACTTTTTTGAAAAGCTAAAAAGCCGGAGGGTAAAGGTGCGCAGTTGATTTGACTTTACTGACCCATGTAAATTTTAAACACCATTACTCACCCCAACCACAAAACTCAATTTAAAACTAAGAACTCAAGACTATCAACTCAAAACTCACACCCCATTCTTTTTCCCACAACTCATTTTCTACCTGGTCCTTGAAACGACTTCAAAGGTTTTCAGCATATTTTTCTCCATGGAATTGGGCACTTCAGAAACAAATGCGTATTTACCCGGTAAAAGTACAGTAGTAAAGTAGCCCGTACTTCCCTCGGGCAGATCGCTTACTCCCCCTAAAAACGTTACGTCCTCCGGACTTGGAGTGATCAAACCCTCGGGATCAGCCCAGTTCATCCATTTTTCCAACTCCTCCAATTCGGCGCGATCTCCCAGCCTGACCAGATTCACATCGTGCCCCACAAAATTTTCATGTACGGTTTGATCTTTAAAATGCACTGAAAAAGTTTTCTCTCCCTCGAGTATGGGCGTTTTAAAGACAATCCCCTCCTCTGTGGAAATCTTAATATTGGCGTTGGGAACCGGAGGAATATGGTCTGTTTCTTCTTCTGTAACCACGAGTTCATGAACCATACCCATGGTGCCGTGAAACATGCCGTTGGTCATTTTAACATAGCACTCCATTACATAGTATCCGGGCTCCAGTTTTATAGTGGTTTGAGATTTCATGCCCGGTGAAATCAATCCGGCTCCTCCTGCATACTCCACTTCGTAAAACCACTCAGGCAATTCGCCAAAGGCCTCAAATCCCTCTTCCGGCTTCCCCTCATTGATCAGATCCATTCCTTTTTGAAAAACGGGAACTACCTGCTGTTTACCGTCCTCAATAGTTTTGCCTTCGGGGTATTTATTAAATATAAAGAAGTGCACTTCTTCGGAATTATTAGAATATTCAAAGGTATGCCACCCGGAGGGCAACTCCCCTACCATTTGAAAATCCATGAGGTTGGTAACTACTTCCACTACTTCTCGCTCTTCCATCTCCACATCTTCGGACTCCTCTTGCTCCCCTTTCTGTTCCGTACCACAGGCCGTAAGGCCGAGCACGGCAATGAAAAGAATGAAAATTGAAAAAAAAATCGGGTTTGAAAAAAGGCTTTTGAAGTATTTCATCTCTTTAGTTTTTTTGTAAAAATTTATTAAAATTGTATTTATCCCGGATTATGGCTTTGAAATGGAGAGGAATTACCTCTATTACTGATTCTCCCCCTTCAACAAGCCGACCCTGTTGCTTTGGAGGACAATATAATTTATTCTCAAGGCAATTTTAAGAAAATTTTATGAATATCCAAAAAATAGTGTCATCGAATTTTGATAAATTTGAATCATCGTGAAATACTTTTCTATAAAAAAAATAGTCCGATGACAATTTAATTATGGTATAATTGATTATACTAGTAATAAAAATATTGTGAGAATTAATTTCTGCCTGATATATCGTCCGGCAAAACACCCTATACCTTGAAAAGAAAAACAATCTGGATTGTAAGTATTGTAGTAATTGTCATACTGCTCTGCCTGGCGGGTTTGTATTTCCTGTATCAGATCCCCGTAAAAGAAAAGGTCATCAAGGTTTCTTCTCAGGAATTATCAGCCGTGATCAATATGGATGTCGACTTCGACAGTTATCGGTTTTTCGACGGGACCAACCTGGAGTTGTCGGGTTTAAGTATTCGAACACCCTATCCGAAATCAGAATACCGGGCGGTCAATTCGCACCATGTCGATTGGATATATGCCCAATTCAGCACCGTCAGTATTTACAATTTTGACTATTATCAGTTAATCAAAAACAACAAGTTTTACGCTTCTTCCATTGAGGTAGTCGGAGCAGATATCGAGGTATACCGCGACAAAACCCTGGCCGAACCGCCCTTTAAACACAAACCGCTGTTGGCATCGCTCATTAAAAAAATAAATGCCGAAATAGGGGTCGACACCCTTTTTGTGAAAAACAGTAGGGTCCATTATTATGAAAAAACAAAATTTTCCGACCAACCCGGCATACTCAACTTTGAGAATCTTTACGCCTCCGGCTACAACCTCACCAACCATCCGGAAAAACTGGCTGCGGACCCCAATTTCACCCTGGACGTGCAGGCTCAATTGCTGGGAGAAGCCCTAATCACCACCCAGGTGTTGTTTGATTTAACCAGCGAGACCGACTTTTTTAGTTTGTCGGCGGAGGTCGCTCCTTTTCAGGCCGAGATGCTGAATCAAATAATCGGCGGAGTGCTGCCCGTTGAAATCAGAGAGGGTCAATTTAAAGGTATACAGCTGGAATTTACCGGCAATGAAGACCGCTCCTCCGGCCTGGTGGATTTTGAATATGAGGACATGAAATTTGAGTTCACGGATGACGGGGGAAGTGGAATAAAATCCTTTATTTCCAACAGAGCTTTGGGGTTGGCCATTCGAAAAAACAATCTAAAGGACAAAGGCAATTACCGTCAGGGGGAGGTGGATTTCGAAAGGCGGAAGGACCGGTTTATTTTTAATTACTGGTGGAACAGCCTCAAAAGCGGAATACTCAACACCATGATGTCCGATGCAGCCAAATTCCTCAATCTCGATGAGAAAGCCATGGAGAACCCGGGGGAGGAAGAGTGAGATGGCAGTTGGCAGTCGGCAGTTTGGATTTTCGACCTGGGATAAAATCATACATATCGCTCAATAATCAATAACTGAATTTCTGATATAGACCTTTGCGGCTTTTGCGTCTTTGCGAGAAACCCTTTTGCTGTAAATGGGGTGGGAAATACACCGCTTGTGCAGCACTTACTGAGCTCCCCCCACTCACCGCACCAACAAAACCTCGCCCCTCCGAATCAGCTGTTCTCCGCCTTCGGAGAGGAGAAGGAATTCAAAGACGTAAATTCCTCCCGCTGCCCACTCGCCACCATTGGTTCCGTCCCAATGGCAGGGGTGGTTGGTGCAGTGGAAAATGCGGGTGCCCCAGCGATCCCATATAGAGAGTTGTTGGATGCGGTAGCGGTCGTCCAGAAAGTAGGCGGTGAAGTAATCGTTGATTCCATCGGCATTAGGAGAAAAAGCATTGGGGATGTATAGGGCGAGTTCTTCTTCCACCAGGGTAATCCTGATTTGATCGCTGGCGGTACAGCCGTGAATGTCGGTAATTTCAAGGGTGTAGAGGATGCTCTCCTCCGGTCGGGCGACGGGCTGAAATAGCAGCGGATCGTCCAGGTAATCGGTGGGATTCCAGTTGAAGTGCGCGATGTCGGCCTGGGTGGAGGGCTGCAGGACTACCTCGCTGCCTTCTGGCACGGAGCGGTCGGGGCCCAAATCCACCGCGGGAGTGGCCTGGAAATAATCGATCACGACCAGACTGTCGCAGCCGAGGGCATTGACAAAAAACAAGCTGTCTCTATGAGGTGGATCGCAGTGAATGGAATCCATAAGCACCAGATCGGGCATCAATTGCTGGTAAATGAGGGTCACCGTGCTGTCGCAACCGTATTGGTTCACATAATGCTGTGTTTGGTCGGGTATGGCTTCAAATGAACAACTGTCCCTGGCGATCTCTACCCAATCACTCTCCGCAGGGAGGTAGTTCGTGATTTGGAGGGTGTCGCAATCGAGAGCCGACTCAATCAATACCGTATCGGTATAGGCTGTAGTTGCCTCGCAATCGTAAGTAGTCAGATGCTCTACAATGTATTCCCCCGGCTCTCTGTGTGCGATGACCAGTGAATCACAGCCCAGATAGGAAGTGAGAAAAATGGAATCCACCGCGGGGGCATTGTACATGCAGGAGGTATCGTACACCATAGATACCAACAAATCGGAGATTCGATCTATCTCCACTGTATGGTCGTACTCGCAGCCCACAGAATCTCTCAAGCTTACCGTGTAGGTGTCTGCACTCAATCCGGTAAAAACGGATTCCGATTGAAAATCCCCTCCGTTTAAGCGAAAGGAAAAACCCTGAAGCGAATCCGATAAAGCGATGGAAATCTCTCCATCGGAAGCCCGGCAATATTCATCCTGTACAGAGAAATCAGGCTCCGGAGGATTTTCCGGAATGAGAATCAGTGTGGTATCGGCCAGACATCCCATGCTGTCTCTTACCTCAATCGCATATTCCCCGGCAATCAGTCCGGACCAGTGATTTTCCGAAGAAAATCCACTCTGGTTGAGGGCGTATTCCAGTGGCTTATTGCCCCCGCTTGCGAATACATGAACCTCCCCTGATGGATGCTCTTCACAGACAGGATTTGAAACCACTATGCTTTCGATCACCAAAGCGGGCTGCGGATCAAAGTAAAAACTGTCGGTCCAAAAACAGGATCTGCTGTCCTTAGCGATGATCTCGTACCAGCCGGGTTCATCCAGGTAAAAAACCGAATCCCTGCTGAAGTTGTTGTCGTTGAGGGCGTAGAGGATATCGTCAATCCCACCTGAAGCGGTCACGGTGAGGTAGGCGGTTGTGGGATTGCATTCATCAGGGTACTCCAAATCATAATCGTGGGACTGAAGCTCCACAGCCGGCATAGAAGCTAGATTTTCGTAGCGATGAGAAGCACCCACTGCCCCAAATCCAATACTGGGTTCGGGATACAGACTGTCACAAAAACCCTCAATTGAAAGGTTTTGAGGATGTACTTTGTAAACGGGATCAAGATGAAAATTAACGTTCCAGACTCTACTAGGAAGGCCAATCATATAGTGGGAGGAACAACTGTCTGCATAAGTACTCATGCCTCCAAAAGAGACGATTCCAATTTCCATGATGGATTCTGCTTGAGAATTACCCATTAGATCAGTTTTTTTGATTATTCGAGGGTTGGCAACTGAGTGAAAATGAATTTCCCTATTAAAAAAAGTCAAATCAAGTCCTGCTGGCGCATTCAATGTAGGTTCAGATCGGTATTGTTCCCCAGTTTCAGGGTAGTATATATAAATATCGCCCCAATACCCTCCTATGGCATAAAAATTCCCTTTAAAATCAATAGCAAGTCCCGGGAGATAAGAATAGGGAGTATTTTCAAACTGAAAATAAAACTCCAACTCTCCTGATATGGTATCAATTAAAAAAACCCTGCCACCTCCTTCGATAAAAAATAATTCCCCATTGGGATGAAAGGCAATATCCGCCCAATCACTTTTAAATTGGACATGATCTTCAATTCTTAAATGAACCACTTCGATAAGCTCGCAGGTTTGGTAATCTAGCTTGTACAAATAGCCGGGGTCTCCAGGCGCTCCGGAGGCTGTGTGCACTAGGTAGAGATCGTTTTGAGCTGAGCTAGCCTGAAAAAAAAGTGGAAAATACAGTAGGGAAATCCCTAGTATTTTTACTATAATCCACCTTTTTTTTGGAAATGTCATGATGTTGTAATTAATTTAGTCTGGACATATTAAATTTTTTACTAATAAAATTCGATTTTATGAAAAATTTACACAAATTATTAGCTTGTTTATTGCAAATATATATATATATATATATATTTGCGCAACTTTGAATGCACAATCCTTTGAAAATTACGTTGACTCCATGATGAATTCGACCGAAGGGATTGCTATGTATGAAGAAATGATGGTGGAAATGCCACCTCATATTGATTCCTTAGATTGGGTTGAGTATATTGATACCTATATGTGGTTTTATTATGGTCACGAGTTCTATGAACTCTTTTATCCCGAGATCTATCAAACTGCTGTAGATTCCCTCAATCCGGGAATGTGTTACAATGGGACTTTTCAGGAATCATCCCTTTCTGATGACCATGTTAAAGGGTTTAAACTATATGCCGGCCTTGCCCCTAATGATGAATACTGTGTATTTGATCATTCAAAACTTATGAATTTGCCACTACCGGAAAATTCAACACCAGATGATCCATTGTTTCCCTTTAATCTCAACCCTTTTGATAATGAAAATACGACCCAATTCCCAGGATACAAGTCATTTAGTTCAGTGGAATTATTTTTAGAGGGGTCCGGACCAGATGAATTGACAGGATTAATCAATAGCAACCCCCCTTCAGGAAATAGATCTATAAGATTAAACCGGGGAGACTTTGGATTTTCGGGGTTTGGCATGAGTGTCACGATGGAGAGAAGTTTTATTGTTGAAGAAGAGAATTCCCTGTTTACTATTGGATTTTCATTCATTGGAAGCCATAGAGAAGTTGACACTTTTGATTTTGTATTCCTCCTGGATAATTATAGACCCAGTTTTACCATTGTTTTATTGGATGAAAATGATTTGGTCATAAATCAAAGGTGTTTCAGCATGCACCATAATGAGTCAGATTTTGAATTTGTGTTTCAGGGTGGACAATTTGGAAGTTTTATTTTCCGCGATTGGGCCTTAATAAAAGAAGACTTGAGCAACCATATAGATGAAAAAGTTACTTTGCGGATTGTTTCTTCACATGCCCCTTTTAATACGAAACGAGATATGGGGTACGGGTATTTATCTGATATT
>JAGTVA010000120.1 GCA_018224445.1 Saprospiraceae bacterium | reverse complement strand
GGAATATAGATAGCTGTACAGTACGAGCTTTCCATCCTAATTCCCAATCGTTGAAGCGGACTGCTGACCTTTATTATAAGCATAAAATTTATTTAGCACAATTTTTGCTTTACAGAGATTGGGAAAGTTTTTTTAACAAAAATCATTAATCGGTGAGCTGCTCAGAAGATTCAAATGCGTTAGAGACAGAGGATATTGAAGATTATCCGACTCCTCCTTTTTCATTGGCTTCAAACCATTGGTTCCCTATCAATCTGAGGCTTTACCTGTGGATGGCTTTTATGATATGCTCTCAATGGACTATAGCCCAACAGGCATTTGTATCAGGTGGAGGCGATTTTAATAATGGCTCCGGAAATATATCCCTCTCGTTGGGTCAGGTATTTTTTCAACACACGGAGGATTTGGAATTGAAAATTTCGGAAGGGGTACAACAGCCCTTTGAATTCTATTTAGTGTACACCCTGGACCCTATATTAAGCGACTACAGTGTTCGATTATACCCCAACCCTGCTTCGGATTTGATTTATCTGGAAGTGAATTCCGGTCCGGAAATACAACAGTTGAATTTTACAGTTACTGACTTGAATGGAAGGAAGGTCACAAGCGGTCAGATGGAAAGGGATCTCACCTCCCTCCATCTCGCAGCCTGGGTTCCCGGCCTGTACTTATTAACTCTTTTCGTGGAAGATGAACCGATTTTTTCCAAACAGTTTATGAAATTTTAAGAATTATGAGAATCATCGTATTTGTACTCGTTTTATTGTTTAGTGGTGGATTAGAGGTATTGGCCCAAAACGATGGGCGGATGAGTTACCAGGCCGTATTGAGAGATGCTCAAAATGAATTGTTGAGGAATTCAGAAGTGGGTCTCAGAATTCAAATTCTGCACAACTCGGAGTTTGGGTCGGCGGTCTATGTAGAAAGGCATATGGGCATCACCAACGACAATGGATTGGTTTCCCTCGTTGTAGGTGACGGAACTCCTATTCTCGGCAACCTCGGGTCAGTGGATTGGAGTGACGGCTCTTATTATATAAAAACAGAACTGGATCCACAGGGTGGAACCAACTATTCCGTTTCCGGAACTACTGAAATATTGAGTGTGCCCATTGCTCAGTACGCATTGAGAGGGGGAGAGCCCGGTCCTCCCGGACCACAGGGAGATGAGGGACCTCAAGGTGAGGTTGGACCTCCCGGACCACAGGGGCCACAGGGAGAGGAAGGACCTCAGGGCCCGGTGGGTCCCCCCGGACCGCAAGGTCAACAAGGGCCGCCCGGGGAAGATGGATTATTGGATGGAAAGAAGGAGGGAAACACCACTTTTTGGAATGGAGAGCACTGGGTCATTGACAGCGATTTTTTATTTAACAACGGAGATAGAATTGGGATAGGAAATAATAATCCACAGGCAGATTTGCACCTTCAGGGCGATATCGGTCTGTTGTTGACCGGAGATTTTGGGAGCAGTGACTCCCTGGAGGTTGGCGGTATAGGAACCCGGATGTTTTTCTTCCCGGCAAAAAGTGCTTTTCGGGCAGGGACCATAGATACTACCATTTTCCCTTTTGATAAAACCATCTGGGACGAGCAGAATATCGGAAATTACAGTTCGGCCTGGGGCTTAAATTCAAGGGCATCGGGAGTGGGTTCTACCGCCTGGGGATGGAATACTCAAGCTACTTCTGATTACTCTACGGCCCTGGGAAGGACCACCCGGGCTTCTTCTTTTTACTCTTTTGCCTGGGGACGGGATACCCAAGCGTCGGGTGACCAATCTACTGCCTGGGGCAGAGAAACCGAGGCATCGGGTGTAGGTTCCACTTCCTGGGGTATGCATACGAGGGCCTTTTCCGCTTATGAGACGGTCCTGGGGAGGTGGAATACAACCTATGTTCCCAACGATCCAGACGAGTGGAACAGTGAGGATCGCCTAATGGTAGTAGGCGTTGGAAGCGGCGACAACAACCGCAAAGATGCGCTGGTAATATTGAAAAACGGAAATATAGGAATTAAGGAGTCCAATCCGGATGCAGACCTGGTAGTGGGGCGCAATTTGGGTCACCACTCCTCATTGCCCAAAGCTTCGATAGGGGGAAACGGAGGAGGGATCATTCAGTGTGGCACACCCTTTAATTATTTTGCGATAAGTGCGGACTCTGTATACAACACGGTTAAATTGAGTTCAAATACCGTCGGGGGCACCGGAGCGGGTTATATTGAAATGCAAACCCGACAACTCAACATCGGTACTCACCCGGGTACTTCCAATAGTAATCTGGTGTTGCGGGTGATTCAAAATGAAAATGCTTTGGGAAGTGGCTCCGGGATGCTGATTCAAAATGGAGATAATCCCGAGAGTAATTGGGAGTTAACGGCTGCTGAAAATGGAATTCTCGCCCTCTATTATGACGGGGGTATCAGAGGAGCTTTTAACCCGAACACAGGCAATTATTCGCCCTTGTCGGATGGCAGATACAAGAGCGGTGTGCGGGAAATGGAGTACAGTATGGGGAATATAGTGAAGTTAAGGCCCAAAAGGTATGTATTCCAGTCTGCCCCGGATGTCGAGTATTACGGGTTTATTGCTCAGGAACTCAGGGAACTCTACCCTGAATTTGTACTCGAGAATAATATTGGCGAAGAGGGGGAAGATGCCCTGACTGTCAATTACGATCAGATTGCGGTGCTGGCCATAAAAGGCATACAGGAACAGCAGGAGGTTATTGACTCTCAGGAAAAAAGAATTTCAGAACTCGAAAAACAATTGGAGGCTCAGGGTAAATTGCTGCTGAAGTTATCTGCCTTGTTGGAAGGAGAAAGAGAAACTACCTCCCTTCGTATTGAAGAATAAGGGTAAAGACGATTTTTTATAAGCAGCCAAAGAAACTTTTTCAAAAACATAGGAAAGGGGTTAAGACTGTTCTTTTTTTACCAATTCATCCGGTTCCCTGACTCCACCGGTGGGTTTTTTATCCAAAAATCCCCACAACAAGATGGCAGCACTTATAAGGACCAGATTTTTAAATATATACTGACCTTCAAGAGTGGGTACAAAGGGAACGGAGTCGAAAACCAGTTCCGGAAAAATAAACACTGGCAGGAAAGTTCCCGGCATCTGTAGGAACAACAAAATCAGGGTGAGGCGCATGATTCTTCCGGTCAATAAACCAATGCCGATCACTACTTCCCATGTGGCCAGTCCAAGGATGATGCCGCGGTCAGGAATGATGCCAAAAGTTACGGTCGATATGGTGTTAACAGCCAATTCATGAGCAGGACTCGCCCCCGGGAAGAACTTCAATAATCCAAACCAGAAAAAAACCAGTCCGATACTGATTCTCAGAAATTGAATTCCGTTTTTCCGCATCCATTCCCGCATTTTCTTATCTGTCCTATGATAAAAATTTGATTTTTCAATTTTTTTAATCGGATCCATTGATGGTAATTTTAATTCAAAAAATGGGCTTTTCAATTTAAAAGTCCATCCATTCCTAACCGATAGAATGGATTATTGATTTATCTGAGATGATATTTTTTTCATTGACACTCTATTTTTTATAAGATTATTTCCAGATAGACTTAAATTTTTAACCCGGATTATTCATGAGCATTCTCAATTCTTACTTTTCTGCCCTGGAAAAATTTTCCTCTCCAATTTTAAGTAAATTTTGGGCCGGGGTGACGAAGTCAGGAAAAAGGTTCGAGAATAGGTAGAAGTGACGTGGAATTGCTGCACGGGTAGTTGGTGTTGATGCGGTGAGGGGGTTTTGAGGTTTTTTCGTATTGGGAAATGGTTATTCTCAGGGATGATGAGGCAATGGTTGCTGTGGGCACGTCCAAAATCCGTTGGATTTGCGGGAAGGGGGAACTTGCATGATTTGAAAATCAATTTGGTAGACTTACCAGTTTAATTATTTTTTTCCCCGCAGTCTTGTCCAGATTTTCCTAGATTCATTACCTCACCCAGGAAGCGCGTTGCACGGCTCCTTTACCAAATCTCTTTCTGATGTCGTCCATTTGTTGCAGGAGTTCCATCTCTCTGGAGCAGTCTTCAAACAGATTGAGTTGTTGAGCTCCGGGCACCATTTGTGAAAATTTCACTCCGATCAATCTGATGAGTTGCCTTCGTTGGTAAAGTGCATCGAAGAGTTCCCGGGCGTATTCAGACAGTCGGGTGTCACTGGCAGTCAGCGGGATCTTTTTTTGTCTCGTAAAAGTATTGAAGTCGGCATAGCGTATTTTTACAGTGATGCAACTCGTCATTTTTTCCATATTGCGCAACTCATAGGCGAGTTCTCCCGTCATTTTAGAGAGCAGCCGTTTGATTTGCGAGAGATCCAGCGTGTCGTTTTCAAAGGTTCTTTCAGCGGACATGGATTTTTGCTCGGTATACGGTTCTACGGGGCTGTGGTCAATGCCGTTGGCTTTTTCCCAGAGTTTGAGACCGTTTTTGCCAAATTCAGCTTTCAGCAGAGAAGGGGGGATTAAGCTGAGGGTTTCTATTTTTCGCACGCCCATAAAGTGGAGTTGAGTAGCTGTTTTTTTCCCCACTCCGGGTAGTTTTTTAACCGACAGGGGGTGAAGAAAG